>NZ_CAXBDN010000267.1:0-5965 GCF_963974375.1 uncultured Marinobacter sp. | reverse complement strand
CGGAAGACGTCGGCAAGATTGAGCAGGCCCAACTGCCGGATCATCTCCCCGGTGATGATAGTAGTGGTGCCGGGAACCCGTGTTTTGGGTTGCCGCAACCGGGTGGTCGTCAATACTTCCGGAAGGGACGAAAGGTTCATGTCCTCACTGCCGGCCACAGATTCCTCGGACCACAGGTCATCAAGGTCATCGGTAGCCACGGCCGGAACTGCGACCAACAGGAACGACAAAGCCACGGAGTGAAGTAGATTGTTCCTCAACGAAAAACCCTTGCTCGAGCGGTGCGAACGTAAAAATAGCGCTGAAATTTGAGTTGGCATGTCACCAATCTTTATTATCGGGGTCAAGGGAATTGCCGTTCCGGAACGCCGCCGAGTGGCTCCGGCTGAAGTGACAGAAAACGCTTGCTTGCTGGACGGTTTCAGCACTTCGGGACAACCCTTTACCGGGTATGTAAGGCAGAATATTACAGGGTGGAAAGGTGCATGTCAGTACGAAATCCGGTTTACTGGCCGGTACGGAGATCGTGACCGGGGTCATCCTGCCCGGCAATGTTGATGTATGAACTAAAGTGAGACCTCCAAAATTATGAATTGTTGGGAAATTCTGGGTATCGAACCGACCCGAAACGAAACTGAAATCCGGGCGGCTTACGAGCGCCAGAAAAAGTTTGCCAGTAACGATGACCTACGCCGGCTGGACTCTGCGCTCAGTGAAGCCCTGGGCCGGCCTGTGGCTGCCGGTCAGCGGGAAAGCATCGATCAGCCTTCCGGTTCCGCTGGTCCCGGACTCCGTTCCGACAGACCAGAGTCCGGACACCAGCTTCAGGCTGAAGATACCGGCCTGCGGGCACTGGATGCCGGCGAGCAGCAACTGGTGCGGGAAGTGGTGATTCAGGTCAGAGCCATGCTCAACGACAGCTATCGCATGAACGATGTCGCTGTCTGGCGCGCCATACTTGCCGAACCTCCCGCCGACCGTCGATCCATCAGACTGGCCATTGGCGAAGCCCTCGAGCAAGAGGTCCGGCCTATGGCTGAAAACGGCAGCTTCACACCACCGGTCGCCCGCTTCCTCGGTGACTGGTTCGAATGGTACGGCCTGGCAGAGGCCCATCAGCAAGCCATGGAACAGGTCGGTGATTCCGACTACGCCGGGCAGGGCGATGATGCCACCGGACAGAATGAGCCGGACGCGCCCCAGATGGTCAACTTCTGGCCCGCCGTTATCGGCTGGGTTGTGGGGGTGGTGGTGCTCTACTCGTTGTTCAGTGCGCTGACCGGAAACTGAGGTTCCGCATCAGACAAACCTGGGTTCAGGAGCGCTCGACAGAGCTTTGCGCGCCTCCCTGAACCCCTTCAGAATCAGCATTCTTCTGCTCAATCTTCATCCTGTATCGCTGTGCCAGCATGGCACCGACAATGACCTGGATCTGGTTGTAACACATGATCGGAAGCACGATCATGCCAAACCCGGGGTGTCCCGCAAACAGTACCTGAGCCATAGGCAGACCGGAGGCCAGGCTCTTTTTCGATCCGCAGAAGACAACCGCCGCTTCGTCTTCCAGGCTAAACCCCAGTTTGCGGACGATCAGACTTGCCACCAGCATGAACAGACCGAGCAGCCCGAAGCAGAGCACGATGGTGAACACAACCGCTGACCAGGGCAGCTTTTCCCAGAGACCACTGACCACCGAGTGGGAAAAGGCGGTGTAGACAATAAGCCAGATCACGCACTGATCGTAACGGGACGTCAGGGATTCGTTGCGAGCCAGCACGCCGCCCAGCCATGGCCGCAAGGCATGACCCACCGCGAAGGGCAGCAAGAGCTGCAGGATGATGCTCTGCAGCGCGTCCAGTACCGCAAAATCTCCGGTTCCGGCGGTGCTTACCAGCAGCATCAACAAAAACGGCGTCAGCATCATGCCAAACACATTGGATGCCGCGGCGCTGCAGATGGCGGCCGGAACATTGCCTTTTGCCAGCGCGGTATACGCAATAGAGGAAGACACAGCAGAAGGCAGCACTCCGAGATAAAGAAATCCCAGTCCCAGATCAGCCGGCATCCAGCCCGGCGTCAGATGCTGGAGGCCATTGACCGGCAACACCGCCAGTGGAAAAAACACGAAGGTGAGGGCGGTTATCACAATGTGCAGGCGCCAATGTGTAGCCCCTTCCACGATCTGCTGCCGCGACAGGGCCGCACCATGCAGGAAAAACAGCAGCGCCACAGCGAGGGTGCCGACGCTGGACATGACCTCAGCAGCCTGGCCACGAACCGGTAAAAAACTCGCCAGTACAATCGCCCCCAGCAGCAGCAACGTGAACCGATCAAGACGGAATCTCATTGCGCGGCCCTCGCCAGCACATCGAGGCTGGGTTGCAGCAGACCTCTGGCCAGACTGCGGGCCTTGTCCGGGTTTTGCTGACGAACCGCTGCAAGTAACAGTTCATGGGCTTCCTGGGTTGGCTCGGGCAGATCGGTATCCTGCTCAGTGCGGGCGATGGTTTCGCTGACCGACTGGGCAAAATAGCTGTACAGATCCCTGAGCGGCGTATTGTGAGCCGCCGCCACCAGGGCGTGGTGGAACAATTCGTCATGATGAATACGCTGCTCGATACTGCCGGCAGCCGCCCGCTGGTCGAGCGCACCGGTCATCGCAGCGAGATCCGCCGATGTCCGGCGCAGGGCGGCCAGACCCGCCGCCTCGGTTTCCAGCATGATCCGCACTTCCAGCTGTTCACGGAGCAGGCTCCGGCCTGCCCGCCGCAAGGTCTCACCGGCATCGCGGGTTGCCCGCACAAAGGTACCGTCGCCCTGGCGGGTTTCCAGCATTCCGACGTGGGCCAGAACCCTGACCGCCTCTCTTACCGTATTGCGACTCACCCCCAGCGCGGTTGCCAGCTCCGCTTCCACCGGCAGGCGATCGCCCACTGACCATTGGCCCTGCTCAATGGCGGTACGAATGGATTCAATGGCGGTTTCAACCAGAGATCCGCGATTAATTCGCTGTAGCGTGGTCATCATTGGGTGTCCTGTGACGTGATGATCCAATCATCCTATGAATATTTAGTAACTGCAAGTCCCGTGGCGGAAACACCGGGGTGTTCATTCGCAAACCCGGGTTACCGGACAGCACAAGGCAGTGGCGACTGCAGAAGGCAAGGAAGCAGACAGTAGAGAGGACAATCAAGAGAACAGCAAAGAGGACAATGGGGAAAAACAGGACTAAGCTTTCTGAGTAGAGCCTGCCACACCGGTTTCCAGCCATCTGTCTGGTTCCGGAGTAACGCGCCCGCTCACACAACAGGAGACAGTGTTATGGAAGATCCGGTGCACACCCTCAGCGACCTGTTCAAGCAACTCGGTTTGCCTGACGACAGCGATTCCATTGAGTCCTTCATTCATCAACACAAGCATATGAAGGACACGGTAAAACTATCGGAAGCGCCGTTCTGGACCGATGCCCAGCGCCGCTTCCTGAAAGAAGAACTGGAGGAAGACGCCGACTGGGCCGAACTGGTTGACGAGCTGAATACCCGCCTGCATTGACGGGCTGTGCCCTGCAGCAATCAGTAACGAAGCAGGGCGGAACCCCAGGTGAAGCCTCCGCCGAAGGCCTCAAGCATAACCACCTGGTTGCGTTGGATGCGACCGTCACGCACCGCCACATCCAGCGCCAGTGGTATTGAGGCGGCAGAGGTATTGCCGTGCTTGTCTACGGTTACCACCACCTGATCCATCGACATGCTCAGTTTTTTGGCGGTTGCCGCGATGATCCGTAAATTGGCCTGATGTGGCACCAACCAGTCGATATCCGTTTTTTCCATCTGGTTGGCTTCGAGGGTTTCATCCACGATACGGCCCAGCGTGTTTACGGCAACCTTGAACACTTCATTGCCTTTCATTTCGATAAAGGCCTTGCCTGCTTTCACCTGGTCGTAGTTGAACGCAACGCCACAGGGGACGTGCAACAAATCTTCGTATTGGCCGTCGGCATGAATATGGGTCGACAGGATGCCGGTCTCCTCATTGGCCTCAAGAATCACCGCACCAGCGCCATCACCGAACAATACGGAGGTGCCGCGATCCTCCCAGTTCACGATGCGGGAGAAAACCTCAGCGCCGATCACCAGCGCCTTCTTGCTGCTGCCGGTCTTGATGAATTTGTCGGCAACGGACAGGGCGTACACAAACCCGCTGCACACCGCCTGAATATCAAACGCCGGGCACCCCTGGATGCCCAGCCGGGCCTGAAGGATGCAGGCAGAGCTGGGAAAAATCTTGTCGGGGGTGGAGGTGGCAAACACGATCAGATCAATGTCCTGGGCATTGATACCCGCGGCTTCAATAGCCCGCCGGGATGCCTGTTCCGCCAGATCTACGGTGGTTTGCCCTTCGGCAGCGATATGGCGCTGCGCAATACCGGTACGCTCGCGAATCCACTGATCGCTGGTATCCACCATGGTTTCCATTTCTTTGTTGGTGAGAACCCTTTCTGGCAGGAAAGAACCGGTGCCGGCAATGCGAGAATAAACCATGTATCACGTTCCTGAATGTTGTTCTGGTAAAAATGGAGTCTGGCGATAAAGAAGTAACGATGCCGTAAGTGTCGCCAAATTGTAAAATACAGTCACGCAGTGTACCTGTTTCCGGGGCCGGAGTTATTAGCAATTTGTCAAAGA
Source organism: uncultured Marinobacter sp. (assembly GCF_963974375.1). GTDB lineage: Bacteria > Pseudomonadota > Gammaproteobacteria > Pseudomonadales > Oleiphilaceae > Marinobacter. Next base: position 1,280 of record NZ_CAXBDN010000267.1, on the reverse strand, counting down.
ATGGAGATACCGATCGACTGTGCAGGCACTGAGATTCGCGCTCATGGGCTGGCGAAACAGGGCCGGGAGAGCACCGGAATCACCTGTCTTACTGCAGGTTTTCAAGTCTCTCAGAAAGCATGGTACTGTCTGATAAGAGTCATTCGGCACCACACAGCAGACAAATCAGACACTGGCGGGCAGGTTTTATGAACGTAGTTATTATCGGCGCGGGAATTATGGGAACTACCTTTGCCACCCTGGCGAAAGAACTGGCGCCTGAACTGGATATCACCATTCTGGAGCGACTGGACCGCGCCGGGGCGGGGAACTCATGGGCATTCAACAACGCCGGTACCGGACACGAAGCCAACTGTGAACTGAACTACACGCCGGTGGACGAAGAGATCATTTCGGTCGAGAAAGCGTTGAAAATCCATGCCCAGTTCAATGTGGCCAAGCAGTTCTGGGCACACCTGATCGACAAGGGCGCCATCACGGACCCGACAACGTTCATTAACCAGACCAAACACTGCACCATTGTTTCCGAGTCTGACATCGAAGAGCTGCAGTTACGATTCAAGGAAATGTCGGCGCATCATTTTTTCGAGCACATGCGTTACTCGGATGATTTTGAAGAAATAAAAAGCTGGATCCCCTACACCATGGAGGGGCGTCCCCGCCACGAGAAGATGGCAGCAACTGTTGTTGAAACGGGCACGGACGTTAACTTCGGTGCGCTTACCGAGCAGATGGCAACCCATGCCGAGCAGGAGTTGGGTGTAAAGTTTGAATACGGCACCCATGTCAGACGTGTGAGCCGAAGTCCTACCGGCCGCTGGGTTATCAGAGCTGAATGCAAGGGGGTCAAGGTTGAGCACAGGGCCGATGTGCTCTTTGTAGGTGCCGGTGGTGGCGCCTTCCCACTGTTGAAACGCAGTCACCTGCCATTCCGTAACCGCTTTACCGGATTTCCTGTGGGCGGGCGATTTCTGCAGGCTCCGATCAGCGAAGAGGAGGCCCGGAACTACCGGGCCAAAACCTATGGCAAAGCCAAAGTCGGCGCACCGCCCATGTCCGTGCCGCACCTGGACTTGCGGGTGGTGGACGGCAAGCATTACCTGTTGTTTGGTCCGTTTGCTTCCTTCAAGCCGGTTCTTGAGCGGGGGCGGGGCTTCCTTGATTATCTGACCTCGATACGACCCCACGACATTCCCGGCTTGCTGAATGTGGCGCTGGAGCACTTCCCCCTGGTCCGGTACCTGGTGTCCGAGACCTTCAAGGGGGAAAAGAGCATGTTT
>NZ_CAXBDN010000266.1:0-5981 GCF_963974375.1 uncultured Marinobacter sp. | reverse complement strand
CTCTCGGCATCCCGCAGTTTCTCCTGCTCCTTTGCGACAACATCTGCAGGGGCCTTGGCGGTAAACTTCTCGTTGTTCAGTTTGCCGGCAACCCGGTCAATGTCCTTTTGCAGACGATCCAGCTCCTTGTCCAGGCGCTTGAGTTCGGCGTCCTTGTCGATCAGGCCGGCCATGGGCACCAGTACTTCCATATCACCCACCAGCTGCGTGGCGGACATGGGGGCTTCGCCGCTGTCGAACCAGTCGAGGCTTTCCAGTTTGGCCAGGGAGCCCAGGAACTGGCGGTTTTCGCTCATCCGCCGCTGATCGTCCGGGTTCTTGCCCCGCAGCAGCACCGGGATCGCCTTGGCCGGGGAGATGTTCATCTCGCCGCGAATATTGCGGACGGCCACAATGACTCCCTTGAGCCACTGGATATCCGCAGTAGTCACTGCATCCTGCAGGCTGGCATCCGCTTGCGGGAAAGCCTGGTGCATGATGGTATCGCCCTGCTTGCCCGCCAGCGGAGCCACCCGCTGCCAGATCTCTTCGGTGATGAAGGGCATGATGGGATGGGCCAGTCGCAAAACGGCTTCGAGCACCTGTACCAGGGTGCGGCGGGTACCGCGTTTGGCCTCCGCCGTGGCGCCTTCATCATTGAGGGCCGGCTTGGACAACTCCAGATACCAGTCGCAGTATTCGTTCCAGATGAATTCGTAAAGTGCATAGGCCGCCAGGTCGAAACGGTACTGATCCAGGTGACGGCTGACTTCCTGGCTGCAGTTCTGCAGTTCACTGAGAATCCAGCGGTCGGCCAGGGACAGGGTTACCGGCTCACCGTTCACGCCGCAGTCTTCGCCTTCCGTATTCATCAGCACGTAGCGGGCGGCGTTCCACAGCTTGTTGCAGAAGTTGCGATAGCCTTCGAGGCGTTTCATGTCCCAGTTGATGTCGCGGCCGGTGGTGGCCATGGCCGCCAGGGTGAAACGCAGCGCGTCGGTACCGTGGGCGGCGATACCTTCAGGGAATTCCTTCCGGGTGCGCTTGCCGATCTTCTCCGCAAGCCGGGGTTGCATCAGGTTGCCGGTTCGCTTCTCCAGCAGATCTTCGAGACCAATACCATCGATCATATCCAGCGGATCGATGACGTTGCCTTTCGACTTGGACATCTTGTCGCCGTGCTCGTCACGGATCAGCCCGGTGACGTAGACGGTCTTGAAAGGAACCTGGGGGGTGCCGTCGTCATTTTTCACGAAGTGCATGGTCATCATGATCATCCGGGCAATCCAGAAGAAAATGATGTCAAAACCGGTGACCAGCACATCGGTAGGATGAAAGGTCTTCAGGCGCTCGGTGATCTCGGGCCAGCCCAGGGTGCCGAAGGTCCAGAGGGCGGAGCTGAACCAGGTATCAAGGACGTCGTCGTCCTGTTTCAGGCTCAGATCCGGGCTCAGGCTGTACTTCCGGCGCACGTCGGTCTCGCTCTGGCCAACGTAGATGTTGCCCTCGGCGTCGTACCAGGCCGGTATCCGGTGACCCCACCACAGCTGGCGGGAGATGCACCAGTCCTGGATGTCACGCATCCACGAGAAGTACATATTCTCGTACTGCTTGGGCACGAACTGGATGCGGCCATCCTCGACCGCTTCAATGGCCGGTTTCGCCAGGGTTTTGGCGTCTGCGAACCACTGATCCGTGAGCATGGGCTCGATGATCAGGCCGGAACGATCGCCCCGGGGCACGCTCAGCACATGGTCTTCCACCTGGTGCACCAGGCCGGCGGCTTCCATATCCGCCACGATCTGCTTGCGGGCTTCTTCCCGGGTCAGGCCGGCGTAGGCGGCTGGCAGGGTGCCATCGAGGTCAGCATTCGCCGTGCCGTCGGAATGATAGACTTCGGCTACAGCCAGAATGTTGGCGTCCTTGGTCAGGACGTTGATCATCGGCAGGCTGTTACGCTTGCCGACAGCGTAGTCGTTGAAGTCATGGGCCGGAGTGATCTTGACACAACCGCTGCCTTTCTCCGGATCGGCATGATGATCCGCCACGATGGGAATGGAGCGGTTAACCAGCGGCAACAGTACCCGCTTGCCGATCAGGTGCTGGTAGCGCTCGTCGTCCGGATGAACGGCAACGGCGGTATCGCCCAGCATGGTTTCCGGCCGGGTGGTGGCCACCACCAGATAATCCTTGCCGTCGCTGGTGGTGGCGGCATCGGCGAGGGGATAGCGGAGATGCCAGAAATAGCCCTTTTCTTCCTTGTTCTCCACTTCCAGATCCGAAATGGCGGTGTGCAGTTTCGGGTCCCAGTTCACCAGGCGTTTGCCCCGGTAGATCAGGCCTTCGTCGTATAACCGGACAAAGACGTCCTGCACGGCCTGGTAAAAGCCGTCGTCCATGGTGAAGCGTTCATGGTCCCAGTCCACAGAATTGCCGAGCCTGCGCATCTGGCGGGTAATGGTGCCGCCGGAATGGGCTTTCCAGTCCCAGACCCGCTTGATGAAGTCATCACGGCCCAGGTCATGGCGGGTTTTGCCTTCGGCTGCCAGTTGTCGCTCAACCACCATCTGGGTGGCAATGCCGGCATGGTCGGTGCCTACCTGCCAGAGGGTGTTGTGTCCTTTCATGCGCTTGTAGCGGATCAGCGTGTCCATAATGGTGTGCTGGAACGCGTGCCCCATATGCAGGCTGCCGGTAACGTTGGGCGGCGGGATCGCAATACTGTAGGACTCGCCTTCACCGGAAGGCCGGAAGTACCCTTTGGATTCCCAGTTTTCGTACCACTGGCGCTCAATGTTTTCTGGCTGGTAGGTTTTTTCCATGGGCTTTCTGCTGGTGACCGTTTGGTTGATTCATAAGGGAAAATGAAGATCGCCAATTATACATGGTCACCGGGTTGGCAGCGAACCCTCTGCCGCGCTTCAGTCTGACGTGGCTGAGGTTTTCCGGGTGCGGGGGGAGGCCGGCCGGGCTCTGGCTGCTGTTCTTGCCGTGGCGGCAGGTCTGGGAGGTGTGAAATAGCTGACCAGTCGACTGGCCGGATCGTCGTCCTGGCTGCGGAACTGACCGCCGGCGAGGTCGCTCAGATAGTGGGCGTTCATCAGATGGCCAGTGCCGCTGGCCTTGAAATGGCGTCCCGAGAACCCCCCGGGATTGGCTGCCACTCCGATTCTCGCTACGTAATCGCCGGTCTTGTAAAAGTGCTCGCAGTAAATCTGAGGTACGTTCATCTCGGTTGCGGCACTGGCAAAGGTGTAGATCTCCAGTTTGCCGAGAAGTTCAGGCCGGCCGGACCATCGTTCGATCAGCTTGTAGACCGCACCAGTGGCAATAATCCCGCCCTGGGAATGGGCAATCAGGACAACCTTCGAGTGGCGCGACAGCGCGTCGGCCAGAATATGGGCGACGCTTTCATCCAGCGTGGAAACCGGTTGCATGGTACGGCCTGCCGCACATTCCAGCAGGTCAAGCACAATGCCGTCGGAGGGATTGTGCATCAGGTGAATGCGGCGACAGAACAGATCCGCCAGGGCTTTGCCATTGAGCCGCAGCACACTGCGATCGGTGCAGATGCCATTGAGGAAAAACCAGGCCTCGTCGTCTTCCTGTTCCGGATGGTTTGTCGGTACTTCATAGGGCAGGTGAGGTACCTCCCGGAAAGGTGCGTAGATGGGGAAGAGGGCTGCGCGCACCGATTTTGCAAAGTAGTAGGGCGATTCGTAGTTGGTTTTGCGAAACTCGGACCAGGGTGCCTGTTTGTCGATGGGCAATACGGACCCGGGCAGATAGGGAAGGTTGCCGATGACGGATACCAGACGACGGGCTGCGGCTTTTATCTTCATTGGGAAACCCTCGGCTGCGTGGAAGTGTCTGCCGCTGTCGCGTCAGTCCCGTTACCTGCCCCGGTATTGAAAATCTCATCACCGGTTGGTTCTACATGGCGCTCCTGATTGATGGCCTGGCGCATGCGGGAGGTGGCGTAATAAATGGCCCGGCGGGCCCGGTTCTGGTTGCCCAGGGGACGATGGGTCGCCAGGGTATGCCAGGGGTTGATGGTGATCTGTCGGGCGAAGGCATCCTGGGCCGGGTAATCGAAGCGTTGGCACGGAATCTCCAGGGTGGCCACCGTGATAAAGGGCGACGCCCGCCGGGACCAGACCACAGCCGCATTTTCGATCGGCATGCTGACCGGATCGGTCTGGAACTGAATGGCAAAGTCAAAGACCACCGGGGTACGAGCCAGGGTGCGGGTCATGGCATCACGGAGGTAGTTGTCAGAAAATCGCCGGATGCGCGAAGGCTGGCCGATACGAGGAATCAGTGCGTACTTGATGGCGCGGTTATGGCCTTTTTCCCGACCGTAAAGATAGGGAACACCACTGTGGTAGGTGGCCTCCAGTGGGTTGTTGTAGGCCCGGGCGTAAAGGCCCTGCATGAACATGTCCAGGTAATGGGAGTCCAGTGGATTCAGAAAGTACCAGGCAGGCGTTCCCAGCAGTAGCTGCTGCTGCAGTTTGGCGTTTTCCCGCACGTTGGGGGTGGTAAAGGTGGGTGCGCTGATACCGGACAGATCGACCGTGAATTGTTCGTCTTCCATCAGTTTCCGGCCCGGCACCCCCATCAGTTTGATGCCGATACTGAGAATGCCGTTGTCCTCAATGTCCGGTACGACCCGGGGGCCCGGTCCCGCAAACCGGATGTAAGCCCGGTACTGGCGACCGGGCTGAAACAGAGCGGTCTGAAGGCGTGTCGGTAAATCCGGATCGACCTTAAAAGTACCGAGGACCAGACCGTAGGTTTTGGTGTTGCCGGCCCGCTCGGCGGTCCTGGCTTTGTCCCGGTATTCCCGGGACAGAAATCTGGTCATGGAATCGGTGATATCGCGAGTGTGGTCAATCTCGTCTTCCGACAGGTTCTCTTCGCCCAGGGCCAGGCCTTCGTGGGGCTGCTGCATGCGGATGAAGCCCTGTACAAGGGCTTCCAGAGGCCCCCGCAACAGCCGGTCAAACTGGTCGCGATAGAGCGGGTCCAGTCGCCTCAGCCGGGGAATTGTAAAGTCTGTCGTGGCTTGCGCAAGGTGTGGAATCCAGCGTTTCATCGCCCCTCCCTGGAAGGACCTGTGGCCATTATAATTGAGCAGCTGTCAGCCTGCCTGGCGAAACAGATACCGCAGTGCACTCCGGCCGGGCAGGAAAAAATAGCCACCGCCAAGCGTATGCACGAAAGCCGGCAAGGAACCGAGCCGGTGACGAAAGGGCTCCTTTTGCACGGTAAACTGGTCCTGGGTCCGGCCGAAGGCGTTGCGACTGCCGCTGATGGGATCAGGCTCGTGGCGCAGACTATTGAAGCCGGGATTATTGGACCAGGTGTGCTGAACGAATTCGAACTGGCGTCCGATATTGGCGTTCAGGCAGATAAAATGAAGCCCTCGGGGCTCGTCGTCAGTCACATCCCTGGCCCTGAGCTTTTCAAGAAATACCTCCGGATTCATGCTCGGATCAAAGGCCTTGCCCCAGACCCGCCCGCGTCGAAGCAGCCGGTGGCGGTTGCTGAAATCGAGGGATTTCTGACTGCCCGGCTCCGGCGGGAGACTGTCGCGGGGATGTGTGCGCCTGACGTGGGCACCGAGAGGGCATTTCTGGCCGTCGCTATCGCTGTCCTGGTAGAGGAAGTCGTCCTTGAATGCCACATCCGGATCGTCATGGCCGGGAGACTGAACCAGAGACGTTCCGCTGGGCCAGCGCCCCACCATTTTCGATGCCAGCTGCACGGTGCTGCGGATCACACTGCCGGCCTCGGCCGCCAGTTTGTCCAGAGTGCGCCAGAATCCCGGAACATCCTGGGCAAGCTGGCGGAATACCAGGTAGGTGCCGTTTTTGCCCAGATCCCGTTGCTCTGAGCCCTCCAGGTCCGGTGGTAACAGGTTGCCAGGGTCCTGTGCCGGGGCGACCATTGGCCGCGGGGTATAAAGGTCATATCCGTTCTTGTAACCCAGCACGAAC
>NZ_CAXBDN010000265.1:0-6010 GCF_963974375.1 uncultured Marinobacter sp. | reverse complement strand
AGAACGGCGGCCGCCGCAACTGTGTATCTGATGATCCGGTGTTCCGGGTCATGGAAGCGGACATGCACAACCTCACGCCCACTGTGGGTGAGGTCAACGGTGACCGCAGCAACTACCGCTTCAGCGTGCTCCCGGGTACCGGGCGTCAGCACGGCGCCTGCGATGTCAAAGTCGATTTCAGCCAACGGGCGGTGGAACCCCGTGATTCGGTCAAAGGCCAGATCGCCCGGGTCTATTTCTACGTTCACGACCGCTATGACCTGACCATGAGCCGGGCCCAGCAGCAGCTGTTCATGGCCTGGCACCGTCAGTTTCCGGTATCGGTGTGGGAGCAGGAGCGGGAACGGCGGATTGCGGCGGTCATGGGCCACGGTAATCCGTTTGTCACGGGCGAGCGCCAGTGGTCATCGGGGCACCGCAACAGCGCCGACGGCGTGGTAACGGCACTGAAGCCCGTGCAGGCCGACGCCTACAGCGGCGCGGTGCGCGGCAACCGGAACAGCAAGGTGTACCACCTGCCCCGGGGCTGTCCGGGATTTGATCAGATCGCCGATCACAACCGGGTCCCGTTCCCCTCACCGGCTGCAGCCAGTGCCGCCGGTTATAGGCAGGCCGGCAACTGCCGGTGAGCCCCCGCCCGGAATCAGGTCCGGTCGCCGCCCTCAGTCCTGATCAGCCTGAGCCGGCGCCCCGGCAGCCTCATCCTTTTTTGCCGAAAAATCGTTATTGCCAAACACTTCGGCAAGAATGGCCTGCTCCATGTAGCCCCGCTGCCCGGATTTCGCCGGAAAACGCACCAACAGATGAATCTCGCCGGCCACCGGCACCAACAGGTTTACCCGGGGGTCCACCGATGGCACTTCCAGGCCCCGCCGTTCGCTGACCCGGAGCATATAGGTGCGCACGGCCTCCAGATAGGGTTCACAGAGACGGGTAGCGGACTCAAGCAGAGCCACCTGCGCTGCCTGCCAGTTTTCTTCACGCTTGAAAGGCACCACAAAGACATGGAACACGTAGTCGTGGGTAAAACTCTCGTTGATCACCGGTTCTGACACGAACAGTGCATTGGGTATGACGGTCATGCGCCCGGTACGCTGGTGAGTGAGCTTGCCCGGCCCCACTTCCAGAATGGTGGTTGCCAGCAGGTTCTCATCGATCACATCGCCCCGGAAATCCTTGATCTGTATGCGATCACCCAGCTCAAAGGAGCGGGCGCCGGTTTTCAGCAAACCACCCAGCACGCAGAGAATCAGTTCCTTGGTGGCCACCACAAAAGCCACGGCAATGGCCACAATGGACAGAGCCAGGGTTCGCAACTCCTCGCCCCAGATGATAATCAGCCCAAGTATAAACAGCAGGATCAGTCCATTGCGGGACTGAACCAGCCATTTTCTGCGCAGTTCGTGGGACTGTACGGTCTTGCGGATGAAGCGACCACTGATGGACCGGGCCAGCAAGATCACCACAATCAGGATCAGGGTGCTGCCGAACAGGCTGGCAACCGAACCGAAAAAATCCAGACTGCCTTCCGGCAGGCCTAACCGATCAGCAATGACAGCGGTTTCCATAGGGGCTATTTCTCCACCCCGGGCCGCGGACTCTGTCCCCAGCGCGGGACCAGAGTCTGAGCCACGCCAAGATGATCGAGAAGCCGGGCGACAATAAAGTCCACCAGATCATCGATAGACCCGGGCTGGTGATAGAAGCCCGGGCTGGCAGGCATGATCACCGCGCCCATTCGGGTCAGCTTGAGCATGTTCTCGAGGTGGATTTCCGAATAGGGTGCCTCCCTGGGCACCAGAATCAGTGGTCGCCGCTCTTTCAGAGCAACATCACCGGCCCGCTCAATCAGGTTGTTGCTGGCACCGGTGGCCAGAGCAGACAGGGTACCGGTACTGCAGGGGCAGATCACCAGCGGCGATGGCTCGCCGGACCCGGAGGCGGGGGGTGCAAACCAGTCCTCACGCCCGTAAACGGCCAGCTGGCCTTCTTCAGCGCCACTGAACTGCGTCAACACTTTCAGTGCAGCAGCGCTGGCACTGGGCAGTTTGAGGTCGGTTTCGGTGGCAATCACCACCTGGGCGGCGCGACTGACCATGACATTGACCCGGCAGCCTGCAGCCACCAGGCACTGCAACAAGCGCAGGCCATACTGGGCGCCGGAAGCGCCGGTAAAGGCAAGATTGATGGTACGACGATCCGCTTCAGTCATGTCCCTGCCCCGCGTTTGCCGTGAGACGGGCAACCAGTCGCTGATGAATGCCACCAAAACCGCCGTTGCTCATGATCACGATGTGACAGGGTTCGGTCAGGTCCGCCATCACGCGCTCGATTACCCCCTCAATGGTGTGCTCTATCTGGTGTTTTTCCGGATCACCATCTTTGGCGCGCTGGTTTTTAACCAGGGCCGGTAACCAGTCCGACTTCTGGGTATTGGCCCAGATCACCCGGTCCGCCAGATCTGCGCTGGCCAGCAGGGTATGTTGATGGACACCCTGTGCCATGGTGTTGGAGCGGGGCTCGATCAGTGCGATGACCGGATCGTTACCGACACTCTGGCGAAGGCCGTCCAGGGTGGTGGCAATGGCTGTCGGGTGATGGGCAAAATCGTCATAGACTCTCACCCCGTTGATATCCGCAAGCAGCTCCATGCGCCGCTTTACACCGGAGAAACGATTGAGCGCGGCAACAGCATGATCCGGAGTCACGCCCACATGGCGGGCGGCGGCGATGGCCGCCAGCGCATTGCGCACGCTGTGCTGGCCGGTCATGGCCCAGTTTACCTGGGCAACCGGCTGCTCGTGATGAATCACCATGAACTGACTGCCGTCGTCCCTGAGCAGCTCGGCGCGCCAGTCGGGGGTGGCGGCCTCGCTGCCGATAGCGGTGGTCTGCAGGGAACTCCAGCAACCCATGGCCAGGGTCCGGTCAAGATGCAGATCGTTCTGGGGGCGAATAATCATGCCGGTACCCGGAACCGTGCGCACCAGGTGATGGAACTGCCGCTCGATGGCTTCCACATTGTCAAAGATATCGGCGTGATCGTATTCCAGGTTGTTCAGGATCAGGGTCCGGGGCCGGTAATGGACAAACTTGGAGCGCTTGTCAAAGAACGCGCTGTCGTATTCATCGGCTTCAATCACGAAGAAGTCGCTGCTGCCGAGACGGGCAGATACGGGAAAGTCCTTAGGCACGCCTCCGACCAGATAACCGGCATCGAACCCGGCCTGCTCGAGTATCCACAGCAGCATCGCGGTGGTGGTGGTTTTGCCGTGGGTTCCGGCGACCGCCAGTACCCAGCGGGTCCGCAGGACCTCCCGGGCCAGCCATTCCGGGCCCGACATATAATCCAGGTTGCGGTTCAGTACCGCCTCCACCTCCGGGTTTCCCCGGGACATGGCATTGCCTATCAGAACCAGATCTGGCGCGGGTTTCAGGTGATCTGCACTGTACCCTTCCATAAGCCTGATGCCCTGGGCTTCAAGCTGGGTACTCATGGGTGGATAGACACCCTGATCAGAGCCGGTTACCTGATGACCCAGCTCCCGGGCCAGCACCGCAAGGCTGCCCATGAAGGTGCCACAGATGCCAAGAATGTGGATATGCATGACGTACCTGTTTCCTGTTTTCGGTGCTGCAAGACTCCCGTATACACGAGGGTGCGTCAAGGCAGCAGTCATGAAAAATATGGCAGATTGACGTATGATTCGCCTCCAGATTCCATTCAGCAGGAGGCTCCAGCCCACCATGGCCATCAAGAACGCATTTTATGCCCAGTCTGGCGGAGTTACCGCCGTTATCAACGCCAGCGCCTGCGGTGTCATCGAGACCGCCCGCAAGCACCCGGAGCAGATCGGCAAGGTCTATGCCGGACGCAACGGCATTATCGGCGCGCTCAGGGAAGAGTTGATCGACACCAGCGAGGAGTCCGAAGAATCCATCAGTGCGTTGATGCACACGCCGGGCGGCGCGTTTGGGTCCTGCCGTTACAAGCTGAAGAACCTCACCGAGAACCGCCGCGAGTACGAGCGTCTGGTTGAGGTATTCCGCGCCCACGACATCGGTTACTTCTTCTATAACGGCGGTGGTGATTCCCAGGATACTGCGTTTAAGGTCTCCCAGATTGCGGACAAGATGGGCTACCCGATCACCTGCATCGGTATTCCCAAGACCGTCGACAACGACCTGCCCTTTACCGACTGCTGCCCCGGCTTCGGCTCTGTCGCCAAGTATGTGGCCACCTCAACCCTGGAAGCCAGTCTTGATATCCGCTCCATGAGCGAGTCGTCCACCAAGGTCTTTATTCTTGAAGTCATGGGCCGCCACGCAGGCTGGATTGCGGCTTCCGGTGGTCTCGCCGGCAAAGGCCGGGAAGAGCCCCCCCACATCATCCTGTTCCCGGAAATTCCGTTTAACCGGGAAGCCTTTCTGGCCCGGGTGGAACAGTCAGTGACCGATTACGGTTATTGCGTCGTGGTTGCATCCGAAGGTGCCCAGTATGAGGACGGCCGCTTTCTGGCCGATGCCGGCGGCAAAGATGCCTTTGGCCATACCCAGCTAGGTGGCGTGGCCCCGACCCTGGCCAACATGGTGAAGCAGGCACTGGGTTACAAGCATCACTGGGCCGTCGCCGACTATCTGCAACGGTCAGCCCGCCACATTGCCTCTGCCACCGACGTGGAACAGGCCTACACCGTTGGCAAGGCCGCTGTTGAAATGGCTCTGGCCGGCAAGCAGGCGGTGATGCCCATTATCGTGCGCGAGCAGTCCAGCCCCTACCGCTGGCACATTGGCGAGGCCCCGCTCAGCGAAGTGGCGAATCAGGAGAAGAAAATGCCGATTCACTTCATCTCCGATGACGGCTTCGGGATCACCGACGATTGCCGTGAGTACCTGCAACCGTTGATTGAAGGCGAAGCCTTCCCTCCCTTCGAGAATGGCATTCCGAAAGTGGCTCATCTGAGGTGCGTGCTGGCGCCGAAGAAACTGAAGAGCCCGTTCGAGGTGTAAGCCATCTCGGGCACAGATCACTGCCCACAAAAAGCCCCGGACGCTGCTGCATGGTACCGGGGCTTTTTGTGGATTCAGGTTGCGCTGGCAGCACCAAGCTTACTGACGTATCCCGAAAACTCGTCATAGCCGCCGATGTAGGCCTGCCCCACCAGAATCTGTGGCACAGTGAATACCGGTCGGCCCACTATCTCTGCCAGATCCGCCTTGCTGATACCTTCCTCAATGATGTCGATAAAACGGAAGGGGAATCCTCTGCTCTCACACAAATCAATTGCGCGCACGCAGAAACCACAACTGGGACGACCATAAATCGTAACTGTGTCCACGGTGTAAAAACCTCCAGTCAGCTGTATGTATTGCAGGGTCCTCAACCGTGCCGGACATCCGGCAAGCGTACCCAGGTGACAACATCATGACAGAGGCGCAAGCCAATGCACATTGAATGGTTTACATGGCTGCCATAGGAAAGCCCCATTAACCCTGGGAGTCAGCGGATTCCGGGTACAGAAACCGGCGCAGCAAAGGCTCGCCATTGAACTCCGCCTTCAGCACGGCAATAAAGGTGTAGACGCCGATCAACTTGCGGTTGAGGAAGACAAATTCTTTGGGTGGGACTTTGAAATAGCGGCTAATGGCGGACCGGGCAGCCTGGCGGGCCACCCGCGATGGCAGGTCACTTTCCTTCCAGCGGTACTGTCCCTCGGCATTGACCGCATGTTCCGGCCAGTTGTAGTTGGCCGGGGCCAGAGGCTCAAGAACCGACATGCACACCTCGGCAAAGGTCTCGAGCACGTCCCGCGGCCAGCTGGTTTTCATGAAGTGCAGGCGCACTCCGCCGTCGATAACGCTTTCAAGGTCCTGCTCGTAGGAGGCCCTGATCATCTGGATAACCGGCCCCAGAAAGTCGTCGCTATAGGCCTGCACCGCACCGAAGTCCAGCAGCACAATCTGATCCTGGTCCGGGTCTGAGCCCGGCTCACCGGCCACGCGGATGCGG
>NZ_CAXBDN010000264.1:0-6069 GCF_963974375.1 uncultured Marinobacter sp. | reverse complement strand
TAAACAAAAGCGAACATTCGATTTTATCTTAATAATTCGATAGAAACGCGTAAACCGCTACAGGGCTTAGTCGAAAAGCTGATTTTACCTTCATAGCGAGTCACTATATCTCGAACGATAGCAAGGCCGAGACCGTGCCCAGGTGTTTGCTCATCTAGCCGCAGACCCCTTTGGCCCAAACTGGCTAAATCCTTGTGATTAACCCCTGGGCCATCATCAGCAACAACTATTCGCTTGAAGCCGCTGCCTTGTTCCACAGAGAGCTCTACGCATCTCGAAGACCATTTGCCAGCATTGTCGAGTAAGTTGCCCAATACTTCATTTAGATCATGTTCTTCTATCGGCCATCGGCTGTCTTCAGGCAGAGAACTCGATAGTTCAAACGACTTTTCCGGATATAAACGACCGAGCATCCACAAAAGATCCCGTGCCTGTTTTATGGGGTAGGCGCTTTTTCCAATCTGGGGCCCTGCAAAACGGCTTCGACGCATTTCAGCTTCTAATTGCCTGTCGATATCGCTTAGTCGCTCCACCATCTGGCGCCTTAGATTGGTGTCGAGAGGACGTGTGTCGTCTTCCAGTATCTGCCGGACGGCTGCGATGGGGGTTTTGACGCTATGAGACAGGTTTGCGAGAGCGTCCCTGGAGCGCTCCAGTCGCTGATCTAAGGAGTCCAGCAACTGATTTAGTTGAAGAACCAGCGGGTGGAACTCCTCTGGCGACTGAACGTTGATTCGGGAGATCTCTCCGTCCTGGAGTCTTTTTAATGCGGCTTTGAGTGTGACAACCGGTCGCATGGACATCGTGATTCCGAACCAGAGCACGGCGACCAAGAGCATAATCAACAGAACTGATACTACGGCGGTCCAGGCATGAAGTGCAGCTTGGCTGCGTTTCAGCGCACCCAGATCTTCAGAAACGATTACGACGATGGGTGTTTCACCGACCTGAAAAGACTTTCGGTAGGCGAGGATGTCTAAGGGAGTATCAGTGGTTTCGGCATCTTCTACGCGAACGGTTCCGTCTTCTTCGTTTTCAATCAGAGGCGTTAACAAGGGCTCCCAAGTATCGGGTGAAATGATGGTCTGTTCGGGTGTATGTATGGCAAAGGCATGATGAAAAACATCCTGTAAATAATCGCCCGTCTGGAGAGTGTCAACTTCACCATTCGCGTCGCGAATCTGGTGCTCAAGGAAAACGACTTCATCTTTCAGTCGGCTTTCAACGAATTCCCGAGACATTCGGTCGAGCAGCAAGCCATGGACCAACCACGCCACCCCCATTAGACCAATTCCGGCGGGCAGTAACAGCGCAAGCAAGGTTCCTTTTACGGACGCAGGCTTTTTAAGGAATCGCATTAAAAATGTACCCCTGGCCGCGTCGTGTTGAGATGGTTTCGCTGCCCACTAGCTTCCTTAACCTCCGAATATACGCCTCAATGACGTTTTCGCTCGGGCTATCATTCAAGTTGTAAAGCTGTTCCATTAGTTGTTCTTTGGAAAAGACGTGGCCAGGGCGGCTCATCAAACAACGTAGCAGCCGGAATTCGGTGCCGGTAAGTGTATGTTCCACGCCGTCGTCCATCTTGAGACTCTGGCGGTTTTCGTCCAGTTCAAAGCGGCCGGCTTTAACCTGAGCATGGACCCTTCCTTCACTTCGACGCACGAGTGCGTTGAGGCGTGCGATTAGCTCTTCTGTCTGAAAAGGTTTTGCCAGGTAATCGTCTGCCCCGGCTTTTAAGCCGTTAACCTTATCCTGCCAATCGCCTCTCGCGGTCAGAATCAAGACCGGACAGCTGACGTGATTCGTTCGCCACTTTCTCAATACGTCCAGCCCGTTGCCATCAGGTAGACCCAGGTCCAGAACAACAGCACGGTAATCCTCTTGCTCACCCAGAACGACGGCTTCTCGGGCACTGGGACTTGTATCAACGCTGAAACCTGCTTTTCCCAACTGCCTGACCAGACCCTCAGCAAGCAAGCGGTCATCTTCGACGAGCAGTAAACGCATGAGTCTTTCCTTCTCTGTATGGTCCGCAGTCGAAAGTGTGACTGATTAACCTGAATTCAGCCTGAACGGAAAATAGTTCGAGTTATTCAGAAAGAATTCAGGTTAGTGAGAGAAGATAACAACCGATTCTGGACATTGCTCAAGATTGGGGCTGAATCCTGCAGTGTTTTTCGAGCAATATTTTACAGAGGATAAAAAGATGAATGCATCAAAACTATTCGTAGCGGGTATGGCGTTTTCAATGTCGGCAACAGCGTTTGCGGCTGGCGCCCATGATGGTGGCCACGGGCACGGCGCTACAAGCGGTGAACCTGGCAAAGCGTCGGAGGCCAGCCGAACCGTAACTGTCGAGATGTACGACAACTACTACGAACCCGAAGAAATCAGTGTAAAGCCGGGTGAAACCGTTCGCTTCGTGGTGGAGAACAAGGGAAGCCTCGTCCATGAGTTCAGTGTTGGCACTCCCGACATGCACGAAGCTCATCAAGAGAAAATGATGATGATGGTTGAGCATGGCGTCATCCAGGGCGGCAAGCTGAACCACGACATGATGAATATGGATATGGGGAATGGCCATTCCATGAAGCATGACGACCCGAACAGCGTGTTGCTGGAACCGGGCCAAAGTAAAGAAGTGGTATGGAAGTTCTCTGATAAAGGCAATATCGAATTTGCCTGCAACGTGCCGGGCCACTATCAGGCCGGGATGTACGGAGAGGTCAATTTCGAGTAACTCGCTTAACTGAGGTCCGCGAGCGCGGGGCTGAGACACGTTTCTCGGCCCGGCTTCAATGACGTGTAGTTCGGAGCAACACAGATGAAACCACGCTTTTTGACAGGGCTTTTGAGCCTGCTGATGCCAGCCATGGTTCTGGCCGGCGAATACGACCTTACGGTCGACCGGGTAAAAATTGATACCGGCGATTTTGTGAAGGAAGGCATTGGATACAACGGCGCATCTCCGGGACCGGTAATGCGTTTCAAGGAAGGCGAGAACGTCCGGATCAACGTGACCAACAACCTGGATGAGATGACGTCCATTCACTGGCACGGCCTGATCCTTCCTTTTAACCAGGACGGTGTGCCTGGTATCAGTTTCCCGGGCATCAAGCCGGGTGAAACCTTTACCTATGAGTTTCCTATCCAGCAGGCAGGCACCTACTGGTTCCACAGCCACTCTGGTTTTCAGGAGCCGGACGGCGCCTATGGTGCCATTGTGATCGAACCGGAAAAACGTGAGCCGTTTCGTTATGACCGCGAGTACGTGGTGCAGTTGACTGACAAGCACCCCCATTCCGGTGACCGCATCATGCGCAACCTGAAAATGATGCCGGACTATTACAACCGCGAGCAGCAAACCGTGGGCGAGTTTTTCTCGGACGCGTCAAAGAATGGCCTGATGAATACGGTCCGAGACCGGATGGCCTGGGGCGACATGCGCATGATGAAAACGGACGTTGAGGACCTGCAAGGCTTTACGGGTCTGATCAACGGTAAGGGGCCGGACCAGAACTGGACTGGGCTTTTTGAGCCGGGCGAACGCATCCGGCTGCGATTCATCAACTCTTCGGCCATGACCTACTTTGATATCCGGATTCCTGGTCTGGATATGACCGTCGTTCAGGCCGATGGCAACAACGTTCAGCCCGTTAGTGTCGATGAATTCCGGATTGGTGTAGCGGAAACCTACGACGTGATCGTACGTCCGAAGGATGAGCAGGCGTACACCATCTTCGCCGAATCCATGGGACGTTCCGGATACGCCAGGGCAACACTGGCCCCCGAAGAGGGCATGGAAGCGGCAGTGCCGCAACTGCGTGAAGCTGCCCGACTGACCATGGCTGATATGGGCGGTATGCCTGGTATGGACCATGGCAGCATGGCGGGCATGGATCATGGGAACATGGATATGGACAGCTCAGAAGATATGTCCGGGATGGATCACTCCTCAATGGAGGGAATGGACCACTCCAACATGGACAGCATGGATCATTCCAACATGGAAGGCATGGATCATGGTTCCATGGCGATGGGAAAAGGCGGCCAAAGCGACCCCTTTTACGCCAAGGGAAGTGGCCTTGTACCCACGGCAGCCAATGGCGGCAAGTTCCTGTCCTATGCTGACCTGAAGGCCCAAGATCCACTGTATGAAGACCGCGAACCGACCCGGGAAATTGAGCTTCGTTTGACCGGCAATATGGAGCGTTATACCTGGAGCATTAATGGCGTCAAGTACGAAGACGCAGACCCAATTCGTCTCAAATACGGTGAGCGAGTTCGCTTCAAATTCGTGAACGAGACCATGATGACTCACCCTATGCACCTGCACGGTATGTGGTCCATTCTCGATGTTGGTGCAGACCAATGGAACCCGATCAAGCACACGGTCAGTGTGCAGCCAGGCACCACGGTTTACATGGAAACCGAGGTCGACGCGCCCGGCCAGTGGGCGTTCCACTGTCACCTGTCCTATCACGCGGCCGCTGGTATGTTCCGCAAGGTAATTATTGAAGGTGGGCCAGATTCAACGCAGGCCAAAACAGACGTGATTGCTGAAGATGGAGGTGAGGCATGAGTTGTATTCGATCACTTGTCGCCGTCAGTTTTCTTGCCTCTATTGGTGTCACAACGGCGGTGACAGCTCAGGAAATGATTTCCGACACCACGGCTCGTAAACAGCCGCTCACAACCTGGGGCGTTCAATTCGAGGAATTTGAGTACCGCTACAGCGACGATGGCGAGGAGCTGGGCGTCTGGAATGCGGATGCCTTCTATGGCACTGACGATTTTAAAGTCCGGTTGCTCACAACCGGCGAATACGAAATAGAGGAGCAGGCCTACGAAACGCTGGAAAACCAGTTGGTCGGCCAGATCCCCATTTCCAAGTTCTTCGATGCCAAAGCGGGTGTTCGCTTCGACACCCCTGAAGGACCGGATCGCACTTATGCCGTGTTGGGTGTCGCTGGGCTTGCACCGCAATGGTTTGAGGTTGACGCCAACCTGTATGTGAGCAATGAAGGTGAGACGTCCGCTGAACTGGACGCAGAGTATGAATTATTGCTAACCAATTATTGGATCCTAGAGGCGACACTGGATGCGACGGTCGCGTTCAGTGAGGATCGTGAAATTGGCGTTGGCAAAGGTCTGGTCTCCACCGAAGCTGGGCTGCGTCTGCGTTATGACTTGGTTGATCGCGCCTTTTCACCCTATGTCGGTGTGGTGCATGAACGAAAATACGGCGATACCGCAGATCTAGCTGAAACCGGCGGCGGAAGCACAGAAGACTGGTTTGCTGTGATCGGCGCTCGAATCGCCTTCTGACGTTGATGCTAACGGGCCATGGGGAAACCCATGGCCTTTTTTCGTCTATGATTTGATGTAACTCAAATTCACCGAAAGCATGTGTCCATTTTCAGTCGCAGTTCAGGTTGAAGTGTTTTGATACAGGGAGAAGTCATCAGGAAGAGAGGTGTCACCCCATGACCAAAGCACACAAAGCAACCAACCAGGAGCAGTTTTTGTTGCGCCGAAAAATGACCGTCGAGGGGCTTGGAGAGGATCAGTGGGAGGGGCTCATCCACGATCTGAATCACCACCCATGCGTTGATTTCGCCGAGCGTAAGCCAAATGGCACATTGCAGGTGACGTACGATGGAACCCACTGGTCCGTCGATGAATTACTGGAACTGATCAAGGCTTACGGTGGCCGATTGAAAACCGGATGGTGGACCCGGCGCAAACTGGCCTGGTACCGGTTTACCGACGACAACGTCCGGGCAAATGCCAAGCATGAGCCGTTCTGCTGTTCCAAGATTCCACCCATGAAAAAATAAGAGGAGATTGAATGAGCAGGGAGGAAGATCGAAGCACTCGCTACCAGGAAGGTAGTCTCACTCTGCCAGGGACGGTGATGCTGGGTACCGGCGTCATGATTGGCGCCGGTATTTTTGCTCTGACCGGGCAGATGGCCCAGATGACCGGTGTGCTATTCCCGCTGGCCTTTCTCGCTGCAGCGGTGATTGTGAGCTTCAGCGCCTATTCCTACATCAAGATCTCCAA
>NZ_CAXBDN010000263.1:0-6094 GCF_963974375.1 uncultured Marinobacter sp. | reverse complement strand
AACAGTAGATGATAGCGACGGCCTGCCTGCCGCAACGGCCGCCGGGTTACGCAAGACTACATAATGACACTGACGCCGGCCGTCTTATTTGCGAAACTGTCCCGGCGAAAATAATGCCATGTTTTCAGGGCGAGCCGGTTTCTGAATTTTTCGTCATATTTAAAACACGGTTGTCAGCCCTTCAGACCGGCACAGCTATTCAGGAGTTAGCCCATGCGCATTGCCTTGCTGGAAGACGAGCACGAACAGGCTCAGAACGTTCAGCAGATACTGGCGGACCAAGGTCACCACTGCGACAGCTTTCCCACTGGTCAGGGGTTTCTCAGCGCTGTCCTGCACCGCAGCTACGACCTGATGATTCTGGACTGGCAGATTCCCGATATGACCGGCCTCGATGTGCTGCGGGAAGTTCGTGCCCAGCTGAACTGGCCGATCCCGGTGGTGTTCCTGACCCAGAGAGACAGTGAACAGGACATCGTGCAGGCGCTGGATGCCGGTGCCGATGACTACCTCACCAAACCGCCACGGCGTGCCGAACTGGTGGCGCGTATCAATGCCCTGGCCCGTCGTTCGAACCCCGATGTGGAAAAGGAAGAGCTCCAGTATGGTCCCTTTGTCGTAAATACCACGCGCCGGACCATTACCCTGCGCGGTGAGTCGCTGACCCTGACCGACAAGGACTTTGACCTGACCCTGTTCCTGTTCCAGAACCAGGGCCGCCTGCTGACCAGGGAGATGCTGCTGGAGCGGGTCTGGGGGTTAACCCGCGATATCAATACCCGGACTGTGGACACGCATATGAGCCGTCTTCGCCGTCGCCTGGGCCTGAATCCGGACAACGGTTTCCGGATCAAAACCATTTACCAGCGGGGCTATCGCCTTGAGGGTATCGCCGAGGCCAGCGACGCCAGTAATGCCGGCGACACCATCGAGACTGAATCCGGAGCATGATGAAACACCCGCTCAACGAATGGCGACGCCCGCTGGTGTCCCGGCAGCAGGCCTCACCGACAGACAGATTTCGGCAATGGCTGAAGATGTCGGTACTGGCGGTGTGCCTGGGCTGGCCTGCGGTTGCCCCGGCCGAGTTCAATATTGCCCGGGGTTCCGATATCCGTTCGGCGGGAGTGGCAAACGCCAGCAGCAACCGTTCCGGAACTGCCGGGGAATGGCGCTATACCATGCGTTCCGGCGAAACCCTGCAGCAGATTGCAACCGAACTGCTGACCAGCAACATCAACGCCCAAAGGCTGGCCAGCTACAACCAGATCGCGGTCAATAGCGCGCTCAGAGCGGGCGATACCCTTCGCATTCCGGTGCCATGGCTGACCCAGCAACCGGAACCTGCGGTGCTCACCGCCATCACCGGACAGGTCCAGATCCGCACCGCCAGTACCGGTCAGGTTCGAAGAGCCAGCGGCGGCGAGCGCATCCGGGCGGGCGATACCCTGATCACCAGTTCCGGTACTGCTACCGTTGAGCTGGCCGACGGCTCCGTGGTGCGTATTAACCCGGCCAGCCAGATTGTCTTTAACCGGCTGACCCGCTACGGCCGCGAAGGCATGACCGATACCCGCATGCGGCTCAACCGGGGCAGCATGAGCAATCGCGTAAAACCGCTGATCGAAGGCGGCTCCCGCTTCGAGGTGGAAACTCCGTCCGCCATTGCCGCTGTCCGGGGCACCGCGTTCGCCATCCAGACTGACGACCTCGGCTCCTACATTCAGGTCACCGAAGGCGACGTGGACTTCGGCGCCCCGGGGCGGACCCGTATCGTTCCCGCCGGCTACGCGGCTACCGTGAAGGTCGCGGGCAACAGCCCCGTCAATCTGCGCAGACTGCCCCCCAGACCGGAAACCCGGCCGGTGCCAGACACCGTCAACCAGCTCCCCATCGAGCTTGGCTGGGAGCCGACCGGGGCTGGCAACTATCAGATCGACATTCTCGATGCCGACAGCGGAAACTGGCTTCGCCGCGAACACAGCCGCGATCCCCGTTACGCCATGAACGATCTCGCCAATGGCCGATACACCATCGAAATTGCGGCGCTGACGCCTGACGGCCTGAGCGGCATGCCGGGGACGCTGCAGTTCCAGGTTGATCTGGCGGCAAGGGCGGCCGAACTGGTCCGGCCCGAAGCGGGTGCAACCCTCGACTCCGACCAGCCCGAGTTCCAGTGGCAGTTCACCGGCGAAAATGAATCCGGCCGGGTGGAGGTTGCTACCGACCAGGATTTCCAGCAGGTTGTCAGTACCAGCGACTGGACCAAAGGGAACAGCAGTATGCCTGGTAAGCCGCTGAATCCTGGTCAGTACTTCTGGCGCGTGGTAACTGAGGCTGGTGAAACCTCCGTGGCCACCAGTGAAACCCGCCCGCTGATCGTCAATGGCATGCTGCCGCCGGTTCGGGTCATAAGCACCAACTATATTGAGCGCCAGGTAAGAATCTTCTGGGAAACGGTCGAGACCGCCGACGGCTACCGCCTGCAGCTCTCCGAAGACCCGTCATTCCGCGAAGTCATCAAGGAGGCCGATGTCAATGATACGACAGCAGCCTTGCGCCTTATTCCCGGAAGGCGGTATTTTGTGCGCCTGAAAGCAGTTTCTGATGGTCCTCTTGCCGGTCGCTGGGGTCCAGGGAGGGAATTGTTTGTAGAATAAACTCACCACACGCACAGCAGGGCCCATGACGCGGGATTGGTCTTCCTTAAAATTCTCAGCCTGGACACTGGCCCTGCCGCTGATGGTTATACTGCTTCTGGTGCAGCTCACGTCGCTGCCTCAGCGACTGGATAACTGGCTGTACGATAGCCTGATCACTACCTGGCCGGCATCAGCAGATCCGGACGTGGTCCTTGTTGCCATTGATGAAAAAAGTCTCGCCGCCCTGGGCCCCTGGCCCTGGCCCCGCTCCACCCACGCGGAGCTGATCCGTCAGCTGGATACCGCCGGGGCCCGGACCATCGTTTTCGATATCCTGTTCTCTGAGTCCACGTCAGAAGACGAGCTTCTGGCCCAGCGCATGCGTGAGCACGGACGGGTGATCCTGCCACTGTATCTGGCACCGGCCAGTCACAACGAACTGTTCAGGGAACATCTGCCGGCCTACCCCCTGATGGACGCGGCTGCCGGACTCGGTCACGCCCATGTCGAGCTGGACTTTGACGGCATCGCACGGGGCCTTTATCTTTACAGCGGTCTCGGCAATGAACTCTGGCCTGCCATGAGCCTCGCGGCACACAATCGCGAACCCGGTTCAGACCCACGGCTGTTCCCCGGACTGAGCGCTCCCGCCTATGTCAATGTACGACGAGATTTTGTCAGGGTGCCGCTTTCAGGCCGGGGCGACGAATTCACCACCTATTCCTACAGCGACATCCTTGACGCACCAGCCCAGGCCGGCTGGCTGACGGGCAAGACCGTGCTGATCGGTGCCACCGCTGCCGGCTTTGGTGACGTACTGCCAACCCCTTTTTCCGGTCTGGCCCGCCCCATGGCCGGCGTTGAGTTTCACGCCAACGTCTACTCTGCACTCAGCCAGAACCAACTGATCACGACGGCGTCTTCGCTCTGGCCCAGGCTTTTAACACTGGCGTCCCTGATACTGGTCATGCTTTTCTTACCAAGACTGCGACCCAGTCGAACCCTGGTTTTCAGCATTGGTCTGACTCTGGGCCTGACCGCTTTGACCGTCTGTCTGCTGATGGTGTTTCGATTCTGGCTACCCATAGCCAATGCCGTACTGGTCCCGCTTATTGCATTTCCGCTGTGGAGTACCCGCAGGCTGTCCCTGGCCAACCATTTCCTCAATCAGCAGATTGATCTTCTGGAACGGGGCAACCTGTTACACCTGCCCACACCAGCACACCGGGAACCGTTTAAAGTACTTGATAGCCTGAAGACCCTGTTGCAGCCGGGTGGCTGGCTGCTGATCGAAAACGGCACGGTGCTGTGTCAGCAGAACCTGACCCCTACCGATCTCGGCCCTGGTCCGGATCTGCACGGTCTGTGGCACCACAGGGACGGACTCAGCCAGGTCACGCTGGAGCGCGGTGAGCGCGTTTACCGAATCGGACTGGTCCTGCCATCTGGGCTGGCAGGAGCCGCAGCCGAACGGTATCTGAATCGTCTCAGGCTGCAGGCCGACACCGCACCCGAGCGACGCCGGGCCGGCGCTGAAAACCTGTCTACCCGGATCAATCGCGCCCAGCACGCCACCGAACGCCTGAACCATATTCAGCAATTTATCTGGCGCAGTTTCGAACACATGCCTGACGGCATCATTGTCACTGACGCACTGGGGCTGATCCTGTTCGCCAACAATCACGTGCCCCGCTGGTTCCAACAGCCGGCGCCCAGCCTGCAGGGTATGGCACTGGCCCACCTGCTGCAGGGCCACGACCCGCGCTCCCCCGGCTGGTCTGAAACCCTGGCAGACACTCTGACCCTGCAGGAGAGCCGGACCGTTGACCTGCATCTGCATGACCGGGATTTCCTGATCCACTTTGCCCCTTTCCTGCTGCCAGACAGTTCCCAGAATGGCGTAATCGCCAACATTTCGGATATTTCCGAGCTACGGGAACAGCAACGTCAGCACCGGGAAGCCATCGACTTTATCTCCCATGATGTACGCTCCCCACTGGTGTCACAGCTGGCCCTCATCGAACAGCTGAAGCGACGCCCTGGTGAAGTTCAGACCGAACAGCTGGAGCAGCTACGCAAACTGGCCAGGCGCAGCTATTATCTGGCGGAAGAGTTCGTGCAGCTGGCGCGGGCAGAGCAGCTCACCGAGACCCGTTTCTACGACTGCGAATTTCTCTCTATTGTGGAAAATGCCCGCGATAGTGTCAGCGAGCAGGCCATCGAGAAAGGCATCAGACTGGTACTTCAGGACGGTGATGACCTTTGGCTCAGAGGCAACGCCGAGCTACTTGAACGGGCGGTCATCAATCTTCTGACCAACGCCGTGCAGTACAGCGAATCAGGCACCACGGTCACCATCCAGGTATTCCGCGCCGGCCATCAGGCCTGCCTGACCGTGAGTGACGAGGGAGTAGGTATCGCGGAGTCCGAACTAGCGGGACTGTTTGACCGGTTCCGCCGCCAGAAGAGCAGCGAACTGGCCGGCAACCATGGTGTCGGACTTGGTTTGTCGTTTGTAAGCGTGGTGGTGGAAAAACACAAGGGTGAGATAAACGTCGAGTCAATCGAGGGCGAAGGCTCTGCCTTCACCCTCAAGTTGCCGGTGGCTCCCGGCCCCTGACAAGCAGGCACCTGGTCCGGAGCGCTCCCGACCCGAAGTCCGTCAGGAACCGATCGACTTGCTGACCACGTCAGAGCGGGCACTTACCAGGCCGCTGGAGTCTACGGTCTGTACCGCAAAATACCAGGTACCTTCGCTCAGGCTGTCGACTTCAAACTGGCAGCTGACGCAGAAACCAACATCTGCAGACTGGTCCAGCTCCCCGACGCTGCGACCATAGCTCACGATGTACCCGGAAATGTCACTGTCGCCCAGCTGGGTGGTACCGTCCACTCTGTAGCTGGGTGCAACCCAGGTCAGGGTCGCGCTGCCGGTGGTGGAGGTTTCTCCGCTCTGACCACCGGTATTTTCCAGCTGGCTGCCGTTGACCGGCACACCTGCGTTGCCCGATTCTCCGCCACATCCTGCCAGGGCAACAGCACAAATAACTGCGGCGATCCCTGCCTTTGATGCTTTAATGGCGCGAACAGACATGTTTCAACTCCGGTTTATTGACGGCTTTGAAACAGTGTAAAAAATATCGACATCCGACTCTGTGTTTGACGTCATTGTGCGGAGTATTTTTTCGCCAATTTTTTGGCGCTTGTTGCGGAAAACCCTTACCAACCGGGCGTTAAAGACCATGCACAGCAACCCTCCAGGCAACTTTTCCCGGCCGGACAGGTATAGAAAAACCAGGTACAACGCTGTGGACGGATCACACGAGGAGACGATTGGAAAACGGGCGGATAACAGAGGTCGGCGTAACTGAAACGCAGTATAAAGCAAGGCAGGAAATGGTGGGTGGTGAGGGGATCGAACCCCCGACCCTCGCCTTGTAAGGGCGATGCTC
>NZ_CAXBDN010000262.1:0-6111 GCF_963974375.1 uncultured Marinobacter sp. | reverse complement strand
CCGTGATTCTGAGCGGCGTGGAAGAAGAGCGTCGCCAGATCAACTTCAAACTGGTTCAGGATGAAACGGCGGCGGCAGAGGCACCGAAAGCGGGCTGAGGTCTCTTGAAAACGGCTGACATTGCAGCCAACCTGTCTGTATCAGCTGCATTGGTATCTGACATCAGATAAGGAGGCTGTCATGCGTCCTGATGAGTTCATGAAGAAGTACGGTTTCGACAAGGAAGACGAATCCAACGATCATTCTCTGCGCCATAACGCACTGGAGCACGCCAGACACCTGAAGCGCCCCCACGCGGGCACCCCTCACGACTGGGAAGAGTGGGAGCGATTTCGTCGCGAACACCCGGATCAGGTGGAGGACGAGGAGGAAGGCGATAGCAAGTGACAGGGCCGGGGGCACGCCGCCGGCCGTCTTCAGTGAGCGTCTGCACTACCCTATCGGGCCGGTGGCTTCTCCAGCATCTGTTCCAGTTTCGCGTCCTTCCGCTGCCAGATGTCAGTCAGCCACGCCTTGATTTCCCGGCGGTAATCCGGGTCCTTCAGATAATCCCGCCGCTTCAGGTTATCGGGGATTGGGCGGGTTTCAATGTCCAGACGAATTTCAGGCACCCGGCCGCAGAGGAAATCCCAGAAACTGGGGGCACCACCAGGGTAGGCGATGGTCACGTCCACCAGGGTTTCGATGGAATCTCCCATGGCATCCAGCACAAAACCGACGGCACCGGCCTTCGGTGGCAACAGATGTTTGTAGGGTGACTTGAGCTGCTGATGCTTGGCCGGAGTAAAACGGGTGCCCTCCGCGAAATTCATGACACTGACCGGGGTGTAGCGGAACTTTTCACAGGCCTTGCGTGTGGTTTCCAGATCCTGGCCCCGCTTCTCCGGGTGCTTGAGCAGGTACTTCCGCGAGTGGCGCTTCATGAACGGGAAATCCAGGCCCCACCAGGCCAGTCCGATCAGTGGCACCCAGATCAGCTCTTTCTTCAGGAAAAACTTCAGAAACGGTGCCTTGCGGTTAAACACCCACTGCATGGCCAGGATATCGACCCAGCTCTGATGATTGCAGAGCACCATGTTCCAGCCTTCACGGCGCAGGTTCTCGGCACCGGTGACCTGCCAGCGGGTGCGCTGGGTCAGACGCATCCAGCCGTTATTACCCGCGACCCAGGCTTCCGCCACCCAGATGATGAAACGGGTGCACGCAACCTGGAAACCACGATGCGGAATCACCAGCTTGAGCAACGCCGGTACGTAGAGAAACAGTATCCAGAAAAGTGTATTAAGTACCAGCAACAAGACCGCAATCACACCCCGCAACGGCGCAGGCAGGAAACCCAGCATAGTATTGTCCTTTCATTATTTCCGGAAAGGCTGGCATCATAGCAAAGCTGCCTCACTCTGGCTCACTTCCGACACAACTGGCTCACAATAATGAACAAGCCACAGGGTTACGTTTTGCTCTGACCCGGGTATACTGAGCTTCCTATTTTGTAACTGCCATCTTTTATGCTTGCCCTCACCAGCATCTGGACCACTATTCTGTTGGCCGCCGCGGTAGCCCTTGGCCCGCTCGCCACCGACATGTACCTGCCGGCACTACCCAGCATGGGGCAGAGCCTGGGCGCAACTCCCGATCAGATCCAGTTGACGCTCAGCATCTATATGGCGGGGCTGGCGACCGCCCAGCTGTTCTGCGGCCCCCTGGGCGACCGCTTTGGCCGCAAGGCCATCATGATCAGCGGTTTCGTGTTGTTTTTCCTGGCCAGTATCGGTTGTGCTCTGGCCACCAACGTGGAAACGCTGATTCTCTGCCGCTTCCTGCAGGCAGTCGGCGGTTCCGCCGGCCCCGTGCTGGGCCGCGCCGCCATCCGCGATATCTATGCCCCCAGAGATGCCGCCCGCATCATGGCCTTGCTGGCCAGCATCATGGCGCTGGCCCCGGCTATAGCGCCCACCATAGGCGGCCTGTTACTGACCGGCTTTGGCTGGGCCTCCATATTCGTTGTTCTGGGTGGCTATGCCCTGGTCATGGCGCTGGTCGTTGCCTTTGGCATCCCGGAACCGATGAACCCGGCCAATCGCCAATCCCTGAAATTACGCAACCTGGGTCGCAATTACCGGATAATTCTCTCCAGCCCCACCTTCCTGGGCTATACCCTGACCAACGCCCTGATTTTCTCCGGGCTGTTTGCGTTTCTGTCAGGATCGTCATTTGTGCTGATCGACTTTCTCGGCGTGCCTCCCAGTCAGTTCGGTCTCTGGTTTGCCGGTGTGGTGGTGGGCTACATGGCGGGCAATCTTACCGCCGTTCGCCTGAGCAGTCGCTGGCTGCCTGACCAGATTCTGCTGCGGGGCCTGCTGATCGCCGTGGCCGGTGGTTGCAGCATGGCGGTACTGGCCATTCTCGACGTTCACAGCGTCTGGGCGGTGATGCTGCCCCAGAGCCTGTTCATGATTGGCATGGGCATGTGCATGCCACAAACCATGGCCGGAGCCCTGGCCAACTTCCCGACCATGGCCGGCTCTGCGTCCGCTCTGTTCGGTTCCCTGCAGATGACTCTGGCGGCACTGACGGGTATTCTCGTGGGCCAGCTGTACGCCGGAACGGCGCTGGCTATGGCAATGATCATTGCGGCCTGTGCCATCGCGGCGCTGGTGGTGTACCTGGTGATCGTCCGGCGCAACCCGGCCCCCGGATTCGAACCGGCCGGCATCTGACTTTGCCGGGTTGTCATTCGACGGGTCATCCAAAATGCACTACACAAGAGTATGTATTGTGCGGCGTTCACCCATCCGGCTATTTGCCGCGCCAACCTGACAACCAAGGAGATTTACCAATGAGCAACGTCACCCTGGGCGGTAACGCCATTGAAGTCACCGGCAAATTCCCCCAGCCCGGCGAGACAGCCCCCGACCTGACCCTGACCACTCAGGAGCTGCAGGACGTGGGCCTTGACCATTACGCCGGCAAACGCAAGATCCTCAACATCATCCCCAGCATCGACACCGGGGTTTGCGCCCAGTCCACCCGCAAGTTCAACGAAGAAGCCGGTAATCTGGACAATACGGTCGTACTCATTGTCTCTGCCGACCTGCCGTTTGCAGCCGGCCGCTTCTGTGGCGCTGAGGGCCTTAAGAATGTGGTGCCCCTGTCCAGCTTCCGCAATTACAGCTTCCAGAACGACTATGGCGTTGCTATCCAGACCGGCCCCCTGGCGGGCCTGACCGCTCGGGCAGTGGTGGTTCTCGACGAGGACAACAAGGTCCTGCACAGCGAGCTGGTCAGCGAAATCAAGAACGAGCCGGATTATGAGGCCGCGCTGAAGGTGCTGTAAGGGCGCCAGTTTCTCAGGTCCCATCCTTCGACAGGCTCAGGATGAACGGCGATTGGAAACGCCTGTTAAATCGGGTGACCCGTTCGCCCTGACCCTGAGCTCGGCGAAGGGTCGAAGGACGCTGACTCCGCAGGTCCCATCCTTCGACAGGCTCAGGATGAACGGGGGTTGGAAACGCCTATTAAATCGGGATTTCGGGAATTGAGCACTACGCACAAACTCCGTTCATCCTGAGCTCGTCGAAGGATGGGAC
The DNA here is from genome assembly GCF_963974375.1 of uncultured Marinobacter sp. GTDB lineage: Bacteria > Pseudomonadota > Gammaproteobacteria > Pseudomonadales > Oleiphilaceae > Marinobacter. The sequence continues at coordinate 2,521 of NZ_CAXBDN010000262.1, read as the reverse complement.
CTCAGAAATTCGCGCCCTTCGACCCCACCTGCCAAACCCCAGAGCATGCCTTGACCACGAACCCAAATCCATCCCTCGCCCGCCAGCTTTACACCATGACCTGGCCCATGCTGTTCGGGGTGTTCTCGCTGATGACCTTCCAGCTGGCCGACAGTGCCTTTATCGGTCAGCTGGGTCGTGATCCGTTGGCGGCACTGGGCTTTACTGTGCCCATGCACCAGCTGATCACCGGCCTGCAGGTGGGCCTGGGTATTGCCACCACCGCCATCATTTCCCGCACCCTCGGGGCGGGTGACGAACAGCGGGCGGTGCATCTGGCCGGTCTGGTGGTCACTGTCGGTGCCATTGCGGTGATGCTGCTGGGGTTGTGTCTATGGCTGTTGCGGGACACCCTCATGGGATTGCTGGGGGCCGAAGACAGCCTGCTGCCGCTGATCCGCAGCTACTGGATTCCCTGGTTGGTGGCCGCCTGGACCGGCGCCATGCTCTATTTTGGCTACAGTATCTGCCGTTCCCACGGCGATACCAAATTGCCGGGGCTGCTGATGGTCATCACCAGCCTGCTCAACATCGCGCTCGACCCGCTGTACATTTTTGTATTCGGCTGGGGCCTGCCCGGCGCGCCGCTGGCCACCATCACGGCCTTTGGTATTGGCTGCCTGGTTATCTATCCGGCGCTGCTGCGGCGGGGATGGATCGGCTTTGACCTGATCCAGCTGAAGCTCAGCCAGTCACTGCGTCAGCTCGGCGGCATCATGGCCCCCGCCATGCTCAGTCAACTGATGCCACCGCTGTCCGCCATGCTGGCCACCGCCATGGTGGCGGGTTTTGGCTCTGCCGCAGTAGCGGCCTGGGGCCTCGGTACGCGGCTGGAGTTCTTTTCCATCGTGGTGGTGCTGGCTCTGACCATGTCCATGCCTCCGATGATTGGCCGCCTGCTGGGCAAGGGCGATATTGACACCATCAGGAGCCTTATCCGGATCGCCGTGCGGTTTGTGGTGGTGTGGCAGCTGGCGCTGGCACTGATCTGGCTGCTGGCCTCGGGGCTGGTATCACGCCTGTTCTCGGCAGACGCGGAGGTTTCCGGAATACTCACCGACTACCTGTTGCGGGTACCCCTGAGCTACAGCGGCCTGGGGGTCTGCATGCTGATGGTTTCCGTCTGTAACGCGCTGGGGCTCCCCATGCGGGCGCTGCTGACTTCCGTACTGCGTCTGTTTGCGTGCTTTCTGCCTCTGCTCTGGCTGGGCTCGCAGCTGGGAGGACTGACCGGATTGATGAGCGGGGCCCTGGCTGGCAACCTGCTGGCCGGCGTCATGGCCTACCTGTTCTATCGCAAGGGCATCCGCAACCTGGCGGACAGGGTGCAGAGGTCATCCTCTGAACCCTCGCCTTTAACCAATGGAGCCACCTCCTCATAAAGAGGTATATCGATAAAGTTCAAGAAAATTCCCCACAAAGCTGCTAGGCTTTTCTCCGAAAATCAGGACCTTTCAGGTCCTCGCTGAAGCGTATTCTTCAGGATACTCTGAGCATAACTTATACGGGCTGGCATGCCTCCAGGCACTCACTCTGCCTTCGCGGCCACGCCAGCGATGTCTAACGCCCGAACTGAAGAACAGTCTTCATGGCGCTTGCTCTCACCATTTTTCTGCCCCTGCTGGGCGCGTTGCTGCCTGCACTGAACCGGGATGCCAATACCCGGACGCTGGCGCTTATGACGGCGCTGCCGGTAACCATCAGCTTTCTGATTCTGCTGTACTGGGCACCCATGGTAATGGATGGCCACACCATCATCCGCGAGCTGGAATGGGTACCGTCACTCGGCCTCAGCTTTGCGCTGCGCCTGGATGGCCTGGGCTTGTTGTTTGCCCTGCTGATCACCGGCATCGGTGGCCTGATTTTGCTGTATGCCCGCTTTTACTTTGACGGCAAGGCCAGCGCCAGCCGCTTCTATACCCTGATTCTGTTGTTCATGGCCGCCATGCTGGGCATCGTGCTGTCGGAAAACCTGCTGGTGATGCTGGTGTTCTGGGAGCTCACCAGCCTGGTGTCGTTCCTGCTGATCGGCTTTACCAGCGACAAGTCCGGTGCCCGCCGGGGCGCCCGCATGTCGCTGGTGATCACCGGTGGCGGTGGCCTGCTGTTATTGGCGGGGCTGGTGCTGATGGGCCAGATTGTCGGTAGCTACCAGCTGACCGATGTACTGGCCGCCGGTGACCAGATCAAGGCTCACGCCCACTACCCGCTGGTTCTGAGCCTGGTATTACTGGGTGCCTTCACCAAGTCCGCCCAGTTCCCGTTTCATCTGTGGCTGCCCCACGCCATGGCGGCACCTACGCCAGTCTCCGCCTACCTGCACAGCGCCACCATGGTCAAGGCCGGACTGTTTCTGCTGGCGCGGCTGCACCCGGCGCTGGCGGATACCGAACTGTGGTTCACCCTGATTACCGTCACCGGCATGATGACCCTGATGGTAGGCGCCTTCGTGGCCATGTTCATGCACGACATGAAGGGCCTC
>NZ_CAXBDN010000261.1:0-6111 GCF_963974375.1 uncultured Marinobacter sp. | reverse complement strand
CCACCTTGCCATCGCCGGACAGGCCGACCCATTCAATCCGGTCGCCGTGAACATCACGCCAGCCTTGGGTGAACAGACCCTGCTTGGAGAAGTTGTCCTTCGAGTCGAGGATCAGCACCTTGGAACGGGGCTTGTGCTGACTCAGGTAATGGGCCACCAGGCTGGCACGCTCGTAGGGGCCTGGGGGGCAGCGGAACGGGTTGGCAGGTGCGCTGAGCACGAACAGGCCGCCGTCGTCCATGGCTTCCAGTTGTTTGCGCAGCAGACGGGTCTGGTCACCAGCTTTCCATGCGTGGGGCACTAGTTCTGCAGCCGCCTCGTCGTAGCCTTCGATGGCGTTCCAGCGAATGTCGATACCCGGTGAAAGCAGCAGTTTTTCATAGCTGATGGAGCCGCCATCCCCCAGACTTACCTTGCGGGACACCGGATCGACGTCCTGTGCCGTGGTATGCAGAACCCTGACGCCCATCTGACGCAGTTCGTCGTAATTATGGCCGATGCTCTCCATGGTCCGCATGCCAGCCAGGTGCAGGTTGGAGAACGGGCAGGTGTAGAACACCTTGTTGGGTTCAATCAGGGTGACGTCGAGATTGGGGGCACTACGCTTCAGGTATTTGGCCGCGGTAGCGCCACCAAAACCGCCACCCACCACCACAACGCGGGCCGACAGGTTGCGGTTGTTGGTGCCGCCGAGGCTGCTGCAGGCACCCAGTAAGGGCAGAGTGGAAGCCGCCCCCATCAGTTTCAGAAGATCACGACGGGACGAGTTCAGGCGCTTGGCATTATCAGTGGAATTGGTCATGGTCTGCGTTTCTTTTTAAGGGCTGTCGTAAACGAAATCAGCGGTTGCTGCTGCCGGAGCCAATGTTGGCAAAGTGCTCGGCCAGTGCTGTCAGCTCGCCGTCGGAATAGCCTTTGGCGATGCGGTTCATCACCGTGGCGCGACTATTCTCGTCATGCTTGAAGCCCAGCAACTGGGTCTCAAGGGCGCTTGCAGGGCGATTCGCAATGGCAGGAATGGCTCCGGCCAGCTTGCCATCAGTACCGTGGCAATTAGCACAGGAAGCGGCCAGCAGACGAGTCTGATCGGACGAGGGGTTGCTGTCGGCAGCAACAGGCAGTGCAACGAAAAGCAAAGCCAGGGACAGGGCGGTTCTGGTTATCATTAGGCTATCCACCGGATGGTTTATGGGCATACATAAACGCCACTCTAGTCGCACCACGGCAAAAGACGCCAATAATAAGACGACATAATTTATGCAAATTAGCTATATGGCCGCAGTAGCGCTCATAACCCGTGGAATAACCACCCTGGCAGGCGCCGCGGTCAGCCAAACAGTTCCTGCAATTTTTCGCCGGGTTCCGGTGCCCGCATAAAGGACTCACCCACCAGGAAACCATAAATGCCCCGGCTGGTCATGGCCTCTACGTCATCGCGGGTCATGATGCCGCTTTCGGTCACGGCCAGACGGTCGGCGCCGATCCGCTCATGGAGATCGTATGTGGTATCGAGAGACACGTCGAAGGTGTGCAGGTTACGGTTATTGATGCCCATCAGCGGTGTGCGCAGGGTGAGGGCGTCGTCCATTTCCTCGCCGTCGTGCACCTCCACCAGTACGTCCAGGCCGATTTCAAGGGCAATGCCTTCAAGCTCCTGCAACTGATTTCTGGTAAGGCAGGCCGCTATCAAAAGAATGCAGTCGGCCCCGATAGCCCTGCTTTCGTAGATCTGGTAGGGCGCCACCATGAAATCCTTGCGGATCACCGGCAGGCTGCAGGCGTTGCGGGCCGCCACCAGGTAATCCTCGTGACCCTGGAAAAAATCCTTGTCGGTCAGCACCGACAGGCAGGTGGCACCGCCTTTCTCGTAACTTTCGGCAATGGCTGGCGGATCAAACGGATCCCGCAGAATCCCCTTGCTGGGCGATGCCTTCTTGATTTCCGCGATCACCGCTGGCCGCTGTTGCCCGATCCGCTCAGCCATGGCTGCAGCAAACCCCCGCGCTGGCGGCTGATCGCCGGCTCTGGCCCTGAGATCGGCAAGTGAGGCTGCCCCCTTGCGCTGATCAATTTCCTGCCATTTGCGCTCGACGATCTTGCGCAGGATGGTGGGGGTGCGATCGTTGTGTCGGTCAGTCATGGTGTTCGCCAGTATAAGTTCGTTGAAAATGACTCAGTGTTTACTTCAGTCAAAACAGTGGGAAAAATCCGCCAATTCCGACATTTTCCCAGCGGCCAGTCCGCTGCCCATGGCGTCCAGGGCCATGTCCACACCCGCTTTGGGTGTTCTTGCCAGACCGGCAATGTAGATCGCAACGCCGGCATTAAGCGCAATAATGTCCCTCGCCTTTTCGGCGATATCATCGTGGCCACGGCCAAAGGCGGCCCGGATCAGGGCCAGCGACTCGTCCGACGTTTCCACACTCAGACCCGCCAGGGTCTGGCTCTTGATGCCCAGGTCTTCCGGGGTGATTTCGTATTCGGTGATGGCGCCGTCTTTCAGTTCTGCCACATGGGTGGGGCTGGCCAGGCTGATCTCATCGAGGCCGTCTTTGGCGCATACCACCATGATGTGCTCGGAGCCAAGCCGCTGCAGCACTTCCGCCATGGGCCGGCAGAGTTCTTTGGTGAACACGCCCAGCAGCTGTCGTTTGACGCCGGCAGGATTGGTCATGGGGCCGAGAATGTTGAAAATGGTGCGACAGCCCAGCTCCTTGCGCGGGCCGATGGCGTGTTTCATGGCACCATGATGAGCCGGTGCAAACATGAAGCCGACACCAATCTGCTCGACACAGCGGGCCACCTGTTCCGGGGTCATGTTCAGGTTGATGCCGGCCTTTTCAATCAGGTCGGCGCTGCCACTGCTGGACGACACCGCCCGGTTACCGTGTTTGGCCACAAAACCACCGGCGGCGGCCACCACAAAGGAAGCCGCCGACGATATGTTGAACAGATTGGCGCCATCACCACCGGTGCCCACAATATCTACCAGCGGCTCCGCCTTGATGTCCACTTTGGTGGCCAGTTCACGCATCACTTCGGTGGCACCGGTAATTTCGTCAATCGTCTCGCTTTTCAGCCGCAGGCCCATCAGGAAGGCACCGATCTGAGCGTCGGTGGCCTCGCCCTTCATGACGATGCTCATCACCTGCTTCATCTCTTCCCGGCTCAGATCCAGGTTGCCGGCGATCCGGTTCAGTGCTGCTTTCATGTCCATGGTCTGATGGGCCTCTTTTTTGCCTGCGGATTGTTTGTCTAACCTGGTAAATAGCTGTCCTGCTTTGGCTAGCTCTAAACTTCTAATGTACGGTCCCCGGGTGGTGGGGCTTTCTCCGCCGCAAAGAGGGGACTCCTGTCGCCCGCTTTGCTACCGCGACGTCCTGTCGCTGCTCCGAAAGCCCCACCACCCAGAGACCTCCAGCATTTTAGAAGGCTTACCTGACTCAGGCGTGACCTAAAGTCTGGTTTTTCTTTCAAAAGGTGCCAAACACCCAGAGTGAGTCCAGCAATGAGGTCGGGGTGGGGGATTATTTTTCCAGACCGTCTGCAGCCAGGGATGGCTGCAGCCGAGCCCTACAGGGACGTACTCGCGGGCGTGTCTGGAAAAATGATACCGCTCCCCGGCCGGTGCCAAGCCGACCTCCGGAATAAAAGGGCCTAAATCTCAGGACTCCAAAAAGTTCCGAAGCAACTCATGCCCCTGCTCAGTCATAATAGACTCCGGATGAAACTGCACCCCCTCGATGTTCAGAGTCTTGTGGCGAACACCCATGATTTCCTCCACCGAGCCATCCTCATTGCGGGTCCAGGCAGTCACTTCCAGGCAGTCCGGTAGCGTATTCTTGTCGATCACCAGACTGTGATAGCGGGTCGCTTGCAACGGATTACTCAGCCCCCGGAAAACCCCCAGATTCTCGTGATAAACCGGTGACACCTTGCCATGCATCACCCGCCCGGCGCGGATGATATCGCCGCCGTAGACCTGGCCGATGGCCTGGTGACCCAGACAGATACCCAGGATGGGCAACTTGCCGGCAAAATGACGAATCGCCTCCATGGAAATACCCGCCTGATTCGGCGTGCAGGGGCCGGGTGAAATCACCAGCCGCTCCGGCTTCAATGCCTCGATCTCCCGGACCGTAATCTCATCATTACGGTACACCTGCACATCGGCACCCAGCTCTGCCAGATACTGCACCACGTTGTAGGTGAAGGAATCGTAGTTGTCGATCATCAGTAACATACGGCGCGTAACCTCTGGATTTTTATGGTGCTGCTCTCGCTCAATGTCACTTGATACCCTCCTTGGTGCCCGCTTTTTCCGTTGCTTGAATTGCGCACCGGTCGGTGATTATCCATCGCGCAGCCTCGGCCATCAACCCGCTTTCTTGTATCTCTTGGCGCACTCGTCCAGCCAGTCGTCAACCTCAGACTCAACCCACCGGGATGCGCAGCCCAACTTTACCGGTGAGGGAAATTTCGGATCACCATTCTTTGCCAGGTCATAAACTGCCGACTTTTTCAGCTTCACTTTGTCCATGACCTCTTTCAGCGTCAACATCTGCTTACTCATACCTCACCCCACTCCAACAAAGCCTCATCCCACTGCGCCAGTATCGGCGTAACCTGGCTCAGCACTTTCTTTCCCATGTCCGTGAGCGTCGTCCGGCTGTCTCTGCCGGCCCCCGGCCGCGTCACCAGTTCACCCCCGAACGCCTTCTCAAGTCGGTCCAGCCGGTAGCGCACCTTCTGGCAGTGACAGCCGAGAATCACACCAGCGCGATTCAATCCAATGCCTTCACCGATCAGCTCAAGGGCTTTGAGGTCGAGTATCTGGATGTGTGCGAAGGCTGTGTTCATTGATCACCTCCCCGCTCAATGTCATCGGCTTCAGATCGAAGGCGTTGGGCTTCATTTTTGAGGCTGCGCCCAGGGTTATCGGGGTTTACTTTATCCCACATATCCTCCACCGCCTCGGCCTGCTTGCGGAGTAGCCACGCATCAGAGCCATCATCAACACACTTTTCAAGCTCCGCCACTCTTGTCTGGGCCTGCTCAAGTCTTCTTGCCGCTTCTCCGATAACCAAATCTGCATCCCTGTCACACTCTGCCGGGATTCGCATTGTGAACTCTCTGCCCTGACTCTCACGACCACCTGCAACGGCATCTGAGAGCTCCTTAAGTCTCGCTATAATTACATCAAGCGGAACGTCCGCGCTGTTTTGGTATTTAGTGCTCATCACCTGGGCCCTCCTGTGGTTCGCGAATCTCAACTTCGCCAAATCTCACGCAAAAATGATTTCCTGACGCTGCGTGCTCAAAAACAAAAATCTGATCCGTCGCAAACAACAACTGCACTTTGACCCACGATGCCCTCCACTTGACTCCATTACTCCGTATTTCGCACCGATCTCCTACCTCCGGTATGTATGCAGAAAACATCACTCGCCCTCCTGCTTGGGTGGTTGTGGTGCGGCAGCAAGTTGGGCGATAACTTCATAGATGCATGCGGTCGTACTATGCCCAGCACCATCTAGATCACCGTTCTCTAGGGCTGACGCGTAGTTTTCAAGCATGTCAATGGCGACTTCGATGCTCTCCGGCTCCGCATCACCCTGAGCGCGGGCGGCTACGGCGTCCACTTTGGGCCAACACTCATCGCAGGCATGCAGGTGCCGCTCGTCGCCCTTGGAATAGTGCCAGGGCATATAGTCCATAGCCTTGCCGCAGCTATCGCAGTCGGGGTAGGCGTCCTGTTCGCCGTTGTGGGGGTGGGTGTAGAGCCAGTCCCGGAGCTGCTTCATTTCCTCGTTTCGGTAGAGCGAAGTCACGTAAATATGGGGGAGGCGCAAGTTGTGGCCGTTGGCCCTCAGGTAGTCTTGCGCTCCCGCTTCTGTAAAGCAGGCGGTAACGAACTCGTCCACGGTTTTCAGTGCCAGCCTGCGCCACCCCGTCTCGCCTTCATCATCCGTCAGCGTGATTTCGTCTTCTGTCCAGAAATCACTATCAGTATCGTCACGCAAATCTTCGAGCGTTTCGGCTGTTTCTGCGTCGGGCTCCTGCCCCCCATCCCCGACCCAGGCAATCCGGTCATGGTCGTAGTCTTCGGCA
>NZ_CAXBDN010000260.1:0-6214 GCF_963974375.1 uncultured Marinobacter sp. | reverse complement strand
GATTCACTGGGTTTCAGTGGTGGTCGGGACAATCTGGTGGCGAGCATTGATCAGATTACCGAGAACAGCTGGCATGAGGTCAGCCTGCAGCGCTACGTTACCGGCGATGCGCTGGTGCAATGTCTGAAAAATGTGCTGGCAACCATGGCCCGGTTTCCGGCGGAGGCTCCCGAGATTCTGGTTCAGGGTGGTGGTGCCGGTCACTCCAGGCCTATTGCCCGTCGGGTGACCGAGCTGTTCGCGGATGTGCGAAGCCAGTTCTTTGCGGGCGGCACCGGACCACACTCCATGCGCTATGTGCTGGAGATGGACAGTCGTTATTTTATCCTGCGGTTTGATGGTGAGGAGCCCGGTTTCACAGGTCTGGCCAGCAAGCCGGCACTGATGGATTTTCTCGCCAGGCCCCAGTCAGGTTATTGCCCGGTGGTCTTCGACCGCCACGCTCTGGTGTCCGACCCTGCGCTGCGCGCGGTTTGTCAGGCCAGTCAGCCGGATCTGGTCCAGGTGTTCTTTCAGGTGGCCGACACCATGGTGCGCTTCTGGGTGGTGGATGAACTTGGTTCGGTCTATGGTTGGCTACAGCCTTTTGCCGGTAGTCGCCGGCAGGTTCTGACACCGCTGTTCCGGTTTCTGGAGAGCCTGATGGAGCGCCGCCAGTTGCGCCAGCTCTCCGGAAGTCCTGACTCCGCCGCCCGGATTCACTGTGCGGAAGTCAGGGTCAGTGGTGGCCGGGCACTGGTGGAGCGAGTGCCGGCGCCACCCACCGAAGAGGTGTCTGATCCGTTGCTTGAGGTTCATGCTGTGGGCGTGCAGGAGGGCGACGGCACTCTGGGTTTTGATCTTTTCTGCGGGGACCGTGAATTCCGCAGAGAAGCCTGGGGCGACGCCCAGATGGCGGAGGCAGCCCGCTATATCCGATCGATGCGCCAGGATGGCGCGGTCTATCCGGTTTATCTTACCGACCTGTACCTGCCACATGACCTGGAGCCGGGGCTGTGGCAGCAGGATCTGCAGACCTGTCAGTACATCTGGTATCGCCAACAGTTACAGGCGTCACTGAACCAGGCGGTGAGTGAGTCTCAGGTCCGGGAATGAGGGCGGCGATCCTGCCGCCGGACCCTCGCCGTGCGGGCGAGTGCTCAGGTATACTTGCCTGCTGATTCACCTGAAATCCGCTTGATGCCGGGTCGCTCATACAGCAAGGAAAGAGTCTTTATGACCACTCAGAAAACCGTCATCCTTGTGCTGACACTTGCTTTTGCGGTGCTGGTTTTGTCCGGCTGCGGTCAGAAAGGACCGCTGGAGCGGCCCGGCGCAGCGGCAAAAGCCTCAGCGACTGCTGCGCTTGCCAGTCGGGCGGCTGACTGATTATCGGGATATCTGAAAGACACTTTCTGAGAGAAACTCCATGGACCATTTTTCCTACCGTAACGGCGAGCTTTATGCGGAAGACGTCGCGGTCGATGCCATTGCTGCCCGTTACGGCACCCCCGCATACGTATACTCACGGGCAACGCTGGAGCGTCACTACCGGGCTTATGATGAGGCCCTGGCCGGCCATCCTCATCTGATCTGTTACGCGGTGAAGGCCAACAGCAACCTGGCTGTTCTGGATACTCTGGCCCGTCTTGGCGCCGGTTTTGACATTGTTTCAGCGGGTGAGCTGGAACGGGTTCTGCGGGCCGGAGGCGATCCGGGTAAAGTGGTGTTTTCCGGGGTTGGCAAGCAGCCCTGGGAAATGCGCCGCGCCCTGGAAGTGGGCGTGCGATGCTTTAATGTCGAGTCTGATACCGAGCTGGACCGGCTCGATCAGGTGGCCGGTGAACTTGGGGTCCGGGCGCCGGTCTCCCTGCGGGTCAATCCGGACGTGGACGCCGGTACCCATCCCTACATTTCGACCGGGCTGAAGGAAAACAAGTTCGGAATTGATATTGCCGAGGCGCCAGCGGTGTACGCCCGGGCGGTCGGCCTGCCGAATCTGGATGTGATCGGGGTGGACTGTCACATTGGCTCCCAGCTCACCTCGGTGACGCCCTTCCTGGACGCCCTTGACAGAGTGCTGGTGCTGATTGACCGTCTGGCCGGGCAGGGTATTGCCCTCCGTCATCTGGATCTTGGTGGTGGCCTCGGCGTTACCTATAATCAGGAAACGCCGCCGGCGCCGGCCACCTACATGGCTGCCGTTCTTGAGCGGCTTGGCGACCGTTCGCTGGAACTGGTGCTGGAACCGGGGCGGTCGATCGCGGCCAATGCGGGCATCCTGGTGACCCGGGTTGAATTTCTCAAGTGCACAGAACACCGTAATTTCGCCATTATCGATGCGGCGATGAACGACCTTATCCGTCCTGCCCTCTACAGTGCCTGGCAGGAAATCGTGCCGGTCCGGCCCCGTGTTGATGCCGAAGAAAAGCAGTGGGATCTGGTGGGTCCGGTCTGTGAAACCGGTGATTTTCTTGGCAAGGACCGGGCCCTGCGACTGGCGGCCGGTGACCTGCTGGCGGTGCGCTCGGCCGGAGCTTATGGCTTTGTGATGAGCTCGAACTACAACTCCCGTAATCGACCGCCGGAACTGATGGTGGATGGTGATCAGGTGTTTGTGGTGCGCGAACGGGAAACACTCGACGATCAGCTGCGCTCAGAACATCGGTTGCCACAATGACCGAGCAGCCGCAGCACCGTTCCGCTCGTCCAGCCCCGCCGCAACTCAGTTTTACCAAGATGCACGGTCTGGGTAACGACTTCATGGTGGTTGATGCCATCAGCCAGCCATTTCGCCTGCGCCCGGAAATGATACGGAAGCTTGCTGACCGTCATTTCGGCGTGGGTTTTGACCAGTTGCTGGTGGTGGAACCCCCGGGAATGCCGGACGTGGATTTCCGCTACCGTATTTTTAATGCGGATGGTTCCGAAGTGGAGCAGTGCGGGAACGGCGCCCGTTGCTTTGCCCGTTTCGTCAGGGATCAGCGCCTGACCAATCGCCGGGTGTTGCGGGTGCAGACCGCCGCGGGCGTGATTGAGCTCAGAATCGGTCGTGATGGCTGGGTAACCGTTGATATGGGCGTGCCGGAACTGAATCCGCCCGCGATTCCGTTTGCGGCAGACAGTCTTCAGCTGGTTTATCCGGTGGAGGTGAATGGCCAGTTGGTGGAGCTTTCGGTGGTGTCCATGGGCAACCCCCATGGGGTCCTGCTGGTCGACGATGTCGACACGGCACCGGTTGAGACACTTGGCCCGCTGCTTGAGCGACACCCCCGGTTCCCGGCCAGGGCCAATATCGGCTTTCTGCAGATTATCGATCGTGGTCATGCCCGGTTGCGGGTTTACGAGCGCGGCTCCGGAGAAACTCTTGCCTGTGGCAGCGGCGCCTGCGCGGCGGTGGTAGTGGGACGACTGCGGGGACTGCTGGATGACAAGGTCCGGGTCACGCTTCCGGGTGGCGATCTGGTCATTGAATGGCAGGGTGAGGGTGCCCCTGTTATGATGGAAGGACCCACTGCGCGGGTGTTTGACGGCCAGATCCGCCTGCCGGCCGAGCCTTCGCAGAACCGGCGGCGTCAACGTCGTAATCCGGCGCGTGGTAATGATCGTCGGACCGGCTGACGGATTTTCCGGGCCGGCAAGCATGGAGAACACAATGACAGAGCAAACGGTCCACGAGAAGGCCGGAGAGCCCGCCGCGCTTAACGCTGAACAGGTTGTGGATTTTTTACGGCTGCACCCGGATTTCTTTGTAGGGCGCGACGAACTGGTGCGGTCACTGACCCTGCCCCATGACAGCGGGCGCGCCATATCGCTGGTCGAAAGACAGGTGCATCTGTTCCGGGAACAGCGGGACAGTCTGCGTCACGAGCTTGTGGAGCTGGTCTCCATTGCCCGTCAGAACGATCGTCTGTTCGAGAAAAGCAAACGTCTGCTGATGCAGGTTATCGAAGCCCGCACCCTGGCCGATATGGCGGCGGTTATCGATGACAGCATTCGTGGCGACTTTGGTCTGGATGCGGCCAGCCTGATGCTGATTGGTGATGACGTGCCCGGGCCTGCGGTAGCCGGCGCCCTGCACCTGGTCAGCGAGAGTGATGCCCGGGAGCAGCTGGGGGCCCTGCTCGATGGTGATCGAGCTGTCTGTGGTCAGTTCCGGTCGGCGGATCGGGCCTTTCTGTTTCCTGGGCGGGACGAACCGGTCGCCTCTGTTGCACTGGTTCCCTTGCGCACAGACACCGATCAGCTGGTGGGGGTGTTTGCGGTAGGCAGTTGTCAGCCGGGGTATTTTGATCAGAGCATGGGTTCACTATTCCTGTCCTACATCAGCGATACCCTGCGGCGGTTGCTGCCACCTATATTGCAGCGTCATCAGCGCGGCGAGTTGCGGCTGGGAGCGGTGGCGGAGTCCCGCTGACCATGGTTCAGGTGGCGGATGTCGAACGCCGGGGGGAGCACTTGCGGCTCGCGTCCCTGATGACCGCCTATCTTGATCACCTGGCGACCGAACGGCGCCAGTCTCCTCATACCTGCAGTGGCTATCGGCGTGATCTTGAGCGGCTGATGTCCTGGCTGGGCGAACAGACGCCGGCCATCACTGGCTGGGATGAGCTGCAGATTGAAGATGTTCGCCGCCACGTTGCTTTCCTGAATCGCTCCGGCCAGTCCGGCCGCAGTATTGCGCGGACACTGTCGGCCATACGCGGCTTTTACGATTATCTGCTGCGGGAGCGCCGGGTGAGGGCGAACCCTGCGCTGGACGTGCGGGCTCCCAAAAGCGGACGCCGGTTGCCGGTGGCCGCAGATGCGGATCAGCTCGGCTATCTGTTGGGCGTGGCGCCGGATGACCCCCTTGAGGCCCGCGATCTGGCGATGTTCGAATTGCTCTACTCGTCGGGCCTGCGGCTGTCGGAGCTGACCGGGCTGGACCTGGGGCGACTGGATCTGGTATCGGGGGAAGTGCGGGTGCTGGGCAAGGGCAGTCGTGAGCGATTACTGCCGGTTGGTCGCAAGGCCCGTGCGGCACTGCAGCACTGGTTATCCTTGCGGGGTGCGCTGGCAGCGACGGCAGAACCTGCCGTCTTCGTGAGCCAGCGGGGGCAGCGTATCAGCACCCGCAGTGTTCAGGCCCGCCTGGAGCGCTGGGGTCTGAAACAGGGGGCGGACCAGCGACTTCATCCCCATATGCTGAGGCATTCGTTTGCCAGCCATTTGCTGGAGTCCAGCGGAGACCTCAGAGCGGTGCAGGAGCTGCTGGGCCATGCCGATATTGCAACAACCCAGATCTACACCCATCTGGACTTCCAGCACCTGTCCCGGGTATACGATCAGGCCCATCCCCGTGCACGGCGCCGGGGGTCTGGTCCGGACGAATCGTCGTAAAGCACCTATAGTTAGCAGTAACCTGTCGAGTGCGTATTCATAACGGCCGCCCTGCCGCCCTGGTTTTGGCGCGTCCGGGCCTCGGCATACACCAGTTGAACAGGTTTCAGAGCCGGGTCGTTCATGTCAAAAAAAATATCACAGGAAACAGGGGAGTCTGCTCCAGATGAGCAGCGCTACCTGCTGGAGCGTTTGTTGGCCAGAACCTGCATGGCGTCAGAAGGCCAGAGCCCGGAACTGGACCGGATTCTTGGCGATCTGCGTCAGTATTTACGGGGCCAGGAAAGGGAGACCGTTCGTTTTAAACGGTTTCAGGACACGCTGGATGAGCAGCTCGAGTTGCTGGACGCGACCCGGATGTCTGAGAACCGAAGGCTCAGGGACGCTTTCGCCCGGTTGGCGGCACTGCAGGAAAGCAATAGCCGGGACCGGTCGGCAGAGCGGGCGCTGAAAAAACTGCGTGATGAGTTCCCGCTTCAGACCCAGAACCCGGCGGCTCTGAGCCGCTGGCTGGAACAGTTTGCGGACCTCGCCGAGCGGTTGATGCCTGTATCAGCGGAAAGTGAGCAGGCTCCCTCGAGAGGTTTTCTTGACAGGCTGTTTCAGCGGGCGCCCCCCGCCAGTGAGCCTTTGCCAGTGCTGCCGGTCGCTGCAACAGGTTATTCTGACGGCTCGGCGCCACTTGAGGACGACCGGTCATCACGGTTCATGATCGCCAGGCGGGTGGGTGACCTGATGGAACGGATTCTCCACCAGGTTCAGTTGCCCGCCGACACCTACCGCAGAGCCAGTCTGCTGCGGAGCCGTCTGGCGCAGACGGATGACTGGGGTACGCTGAGTAACGTCCTTGAGG
>NZ_CAXBDN010000259.1:0-6238 GCF_963974375.1 uncultured Marinobacter sp. | reverse complement strand
CGTGCAGCCGAGTTTGGATTCACGTTGCAGGCTGTCGATGGTGTTTCTTAGGAAGGCTACCGCTCTCTTGATGTCGGACTCCCTGAGCAATTCTCGATAATCGAGCGACTTGAAGAGAGCCATGCGGTGCAGCATCTGTGTCAGGTGTTTGGAGTGCATCGCAGTAGCTACAGGGCCTGGCGTGACCGGGACAGAGAACTCTGTGAGGCTGAGAAGGCGCTGCTGGACCAGGTTGTCGAGGCGCATACAGCCAGCAACGGTTCTGCCGGAGCGCGCAGTATTGCCAGAATGATCACGCAGGCCGGAACACCACTGAGCCGGTACCGAGCGGGCCGGCGGATGAAGCAGTTGGGGCTGGCGAGTACGCAACCACCGAGCCACGCCTACAAGAAAGCGGATCAGCCGCACCTGGACATCCCGAACCGGCTTGACCGGGCGTTCGATGTGAAGGAGCCCAATCAGGTTTGGGCGGGCGATATTACTTACATCTGGACCGGCGCGCGCTGGGCTTACCTGGCGGTGGTCATTGATTTGTTCTCCCGTAAGCCGGTGGGCTGGGCGATGTCTTTGTCGCCCAACACAGAACTGGTGATGAAGGCTTTGACGATCGCCTATGAATCACGCGCAGAGCCATCTGATGTCATGTTTCATTCGGATCAGGGCTGTCAGTACACCAGCCTGGGATTCCGACAGCTGCTCTGGCGCTACCAGATGCAGCAGAGCCTGAGTCGCCGAGGGAATTGCTGGGATAATGCCCCCACAGAGCGTTTCTTCCGGAGTTTGAAAACGGAGTGGGTACCGGAAACAGGGTATTCGAGTTTTGCCTCGGCGAAACAGTCGGTCACGGACTATATGATCGGTTATTACAGTGCGGTGCGACCGCATAAGCATAACGATGGCCTGCCGCCGAATATGGCGGAGCAGGCCTACTGGAAAACTCAAAAGACGGTGGCCTAAAACACTTGACCACTACAAAACCATTAGTTAACGAAAAGGCAGCCCCATTTGTTCATGAAACCTGTTTATACGCAGTATTTAAGTATGAAGCCATGAACAGTTCCCTGTAGTTTGGCTGTAGGAAGCTCAACCAAACCTTCCGAGAACAGGAAACGTCGACAACATCCACGACGCAAAGAGTGTCATATGACCGGTGAGCACCATTAAGCCCATGACAACGAGCACCAAGCCAGAAAACGCTCTCAGTAGTCGACTCCAGCGACTGAACCAGCGTACTCGTTGCCGAAAGTGTTCAATAAACAGGGCACTTCCGAGAAAAGGAAGAGCTAACCCCAACGAATACGCCGCCAGATACAGCATGCCCGCCTCAGCATTGGCATGGGTGGAGCTGAGCGCCAATATGGCCCCGAGTATGGGGCCTATACAGGGTGTCCAGCCGATGGCAAACGCGGCGCCAATTCCCCAGGTTGCAAGATCAGGAATTTAGTCCCCTAAGTTTTGTAAGTCCGTTAAACTGCCCAGAAATCAAATTTGATACCTTCACTGGAAGGGTCGTTGTCGATGATAACCCTCGACCGCCATAGCATCTTGCCGGTACCGCACTCCGGCAGGGTAATGGTTCCCTGGTAAACACCCTGGGCATTCGGTAGCAGCTGGGTGCGGACCACGCCCATGTACATTTCAAGCCCTTCGAAATCCACGATCAGGGAGTCTGCTGTCATGTTATCGAGACGCACACGAATGGGAATCTCTGTCATCGATTCGATGGCTTCATTACCTAAGCCGACTGTGATGGTTTGATCGCCCTTTCGCCCGATACACTGACCTTCAAAAGGTGCGCATCCCTCGGTGGCGTAAAAAGTGACACCGGCATCCAGATCAGGCTTCAGGTACTGCGGCAACACGAAAATTGCAGCGACCACCAGACTGAAACCGGCTATACCGAATAACCATGACCATTTATTGAAGTGCTGCTTCAACGACATTTTCGAGTTACCGAGATTTAAAGGAGTGTTGTCTGGTATCCGTGAGAAGTCAGGAGGGGCTCTCGGCCTGGTTAATGTCCTGACTTTCGTTCTGTTGATAGCGGCGCTGGTCGTCTGTCCATAGTGTTCTCAGGTACTCGATCACCCACTGAATTTCCTCGTCGGTGAGGGTGTCCTCAAATGCTGGCATAGCCAGCCGATCTGTTTTGTTGAAGGGATGCCGCCATCCCTCGGCAATCATCCTGAACAGCATGGCATCACTGTGGCGCCAGGTGTGGCCGGTCTCATCGTGTGGTGGCGGGGGCATTTCGCCTTTCTCATCCGGTTTGTTCCAGTTGGCCGCACCTTCACCCTGCCATCCGTGGCAGGCGGCGCAGTATTGCTCGTAGATCTGGCGACCCTTGGCCACTTCGGTCGGCAAGCTGTCGCTGTTTGGTGGCGCGCCACCGGCCATCAGAAGGGCCGGGGCAACGAGCAAGACCAGCGGGACAAACCACTTATTCATGAACAGGCACCCATTCGCCAGAGGCGTTCCGCGAAAGCAGGTCTCCGTTTTCCGTGCCCACCACGAGTCCTTCCTTGGGTGAGAATGTCAGAGCGGTGATTGCCTGGGGTATTTCAAGGCCAACCCAGGTTTCGCCGCCGTCAGAACTGTGGTGAAGTTGCCCCTCGATTACGGCGTAGACGTTCTCCGGGGCCGAAGGATCGTAATCAATGGCCGTCACCGCCCCTCGCAATTCGCCGGCATCGCCCCAGAAGCAAAAACAGTCCATGGAACGGGCCACACCACGGGTGGTGCCCGCGAACAGCCAGCCACTTTCCATGCTGCCGGGCATATCCGAGTGCAGGAACGCCTGCACCGGCTCCCGGGGTCCACCGTCAACCTTCACCCATTCGCCACCGCCGTCCCTGGATCGGAACATGCCACCTTCACCAAGATAGGCGTAGAGCGTTTCCGGTTGGGTGGCGTGGGCGGCAATGGCGGTGATTCCGAGATCCGGCAGGGTGTCATTGAGGGAATGCCAGCGCTCGCTAGCATACTCATAGCGCCAGATGCCAAGGCCTGGCCCTGCCAGGTACAGGCGTTCGTCCGCGCCCTTTGCCATGGAACGGGGTTGAGCGCCGGAATCGGACGGTGGCAGCGGGATGTCGGCGGCAGTCTTATCATCAAGAACAAGCAGGCCGCTATCCCGAAGCACCAGCAGGGCGCCGGAGGAGTCAGTCGCCAGCGCTTTCACTGCTTGGGCATCATTCGCAGACTCGGCTTGAACCAGGGCCGGCATGACGGCAACCAACGCGAACAGGAAAAGCCTGGAAACGCCAGAATTCAGGCGGTAAACCATCGTTTTCATGGGGCTGACCTCAGTAATCCTTGTGTTCACGGAAAACACCTTGCTTGCCATTGGCATTAAAAGCGATGACCTGGTAATCGTCCTTCCGGCCGGTTTCCATGCCGGGGGTGCCATGGGGCATGCCCGGCACTGATAGCCCAATCGTATTGAACTGCGGGTCCTCAAGGTAGGCGACGATGTCATTGGCCGGCACATGGCCCTCAATCACCAGGTCTCCGATCAGCGCAGTGTGGCAGGACGCCATATCTCGGGGTACGTCGTACTCTTGCTTGATTTCATTGAGGTTGTCGGTTTCAACGATGCGGGTCTCAAAGCCATTGGCCGCGAGGTGCTCGGCCCAGTCCTGGCAGCAACCGCAATTGGGGCTCTTGTAAATGGTGATGGCCTGAACTGTCTTTCCACTCTCGGCTTGCGCAACCGATGACTGGTCAGATTCGTTGGCCTGGATGGCCAAGGTGGCGCCAGCGCCGATAACGACAGCGGCTATACCCGTATAAAGGGCGAGTTTCATGGTCTTCATGGAAAATCCTCGGTTGGAATCGCTTATATGCAGTGCAGGGCTCGGGGATGCACATGCATCCCCGGCCCATAGCTTCAGTTCATGAGGGTGTCCAAATGGTTATTTGGTGCCGGTGTCTTTGTCTTTCATGCCATCGCCACCATGAGCCTGCATCATCTTCATGCACGCTGCGGTCATGGCTTTACGGTCTTCAGGGGACATATCGGACATCATGTTCATCATCCCCATCATGCCGCCCATACCCTCCGTGCCTTGCGAGGACATCATGCCATTCTGCTCGGAGTGTCCGGCCATCATGCCGGCGCCTTCGCCGTGGGCAACGGCAGAGAAGAGGGCAACACTGCCTGCCAGAACGGCGGCGGTTACGGTAAGCTTGAGTTTTGAATTACGCATTTGATTTACTCCAGTTAAAGTCTCGTTACGGATGGACGGAAGTACGAGACTTTGTTGTAAGAATTAACGTTAAAGAGCTTGCCTCCTAGAGGCAAAAATCCGGGTTAAAACTCAGGAGTGGTGTTCTGGAGGAGGCGTAATAGAGGCCAGGAACGGATCCTGGTAGAAGGTTGATCGTGCGGTCAATACCGGGTGGGAGCCCGTATCGGTAAAACCGATGGAATCCCCCGGTAACAGGGCAACGCTGACGCTGACCCCGCATTTGATCAGCCCACTGGCGCTCGGGCAGGCCATGTCAGGGGCTGAGGAACAATCCGTTTCAGTATCTGTTGAGGAGCCGGCGCTCTCAGCCTGAGCCATCATCATGGAACCACAATCCGGCATCGCAGTGTCCGCGTCGCTGTCCGCTATTTTGGACATAGCCAATGCCGGCCCGCTTATCACCAGAAGCAGTGATAGCAGCGCGGAAATAAATTGGCGGGTTGTTGCGGTCATCCTGATTCCAAGCACCAAGCTGTAAAGGTTCAACGCTGTGACACACAGCTCGTCTTTCAGTTCACCAAATCCTAGCAGTTTTTATTTCAATGATACAACGCCATCGATACCCAAAGGCCCAAGGTGAATTCACTTTGGCCATTCTGATAAAAGCCTTGACCTTAAACCTTGCTTCAACGTTACTTTCTTAAAAATGCTCAACTGCAAGGCTGTTTACCGCATAAGCGGTGGAAATGAGCAACCAACAACTAAGGTAAAAATGAGGGACGATAATGAGTTGCTGTAACAAAACGAGCGGCACAGACAAGGGCACGTTGAATTCAGATCCTGGCCGAGGAAGGCTAGTGGGTTTGCTGACAGGGCCACGGCGTTGGTGGTTGTTTGGCGCCATCGCGGTCATCGCCGGACTTACCTTTGGCTGGGAACACCTGGTGCTATTCGGACTCGCTCCCATACTGATCAGCCTCCTGCCCTGCCTGATCATGTGTGGTCTTGGGTTGTGCATGATGAAGTGCAAGGACAAGTCGGGCTCGGTGACAACGGTTGAGCAGACGAAGGAGACCGGCGGCGCTTAGCCTTGCACCTGAAAATAGCGCATCATCCCTGCGTCTTCATGTTCCATGTTGTGACAGTGGTAGATGAAAAGGCCGGCAAAGCGCTCGAACTTCATCGCCAGTTGGACCGTTTCCCGGGGCATGACCAGAACCGTGTCGTGCCAGCCGCTGTCCACCAGGCCCTGCTGCAAACTGTCCGAGTTGCCACCTCTTCGCCCCACAATGTTGAACTGCAAACCGTGAATGTGCATGGGGTGCGGCATGGGTGTGTTGTTCCGGAATTCCCAGATTTCCGTATCGCCAAGGCGGACTTTTTCGTCATCCGCCACGTGGGGCCCTTCAAAACGCCGACCGTTAATCGCAAAGCCCCGCATCATCACCGGTCTTAACTCAAACGTCCGGATGCGTGTGTTACTTCCTACCAGTATCCTTTGCCGCTGCTGACCTAACTGCGCTGGCAACTGTTCGTTGACCTCTAACGATTCGGCCACCTCCAGACCGACCAGGGTGAATCGGCTGCCGAGGGGAAGAGCGTTGCTACCCATCATTCCCATTCCGCCCATCATACCGGCCTGGAAACTGTCGCTGATGAGCTCCAGAGTGCTACCCGGCTGGGACTGGGAAAGGTCTAACCAGATATCAAGCCTTTGGGCCGGAGCCAGAGTGGCGTAGGGCCTGTCTTCCGGTTCCGGGAGAAGGCCACCGTCTGCACCGATCACTGTGACAGGTCGCCCGTCACTCCAGGCCAGTTTGTAGATGCGGGCATTGGAGCCGTTAAGGACCCGAATTCTGTATGGGCGCGTGGCGACCTTGCGCGTGGCCGGAGGAACGCTGTTAACCAGTATCCTGTCTCCCAGAAAACCGTGCATGCGATCCATCATGGCTCCCATACCCCCGTCGAGGTAAACCAGTTCATTGGCACCCGCAAAGGTGCGGTCCTGAAGCACCAGTAACAGTTCATTGTCGCCTGACGGCAATCCG
>NZ_CAXBDN010000258.1:0-6292 GCF_963974375.1 uncultured Marinobacter sp. | reverse complement strand
AGCGCTAATGTGGCCAAGCCTCGATTAGTAGCGGTAGCTATCCGGCTTGAACGGACCTTCGACTTCCACGCCGATGTAGTCGGCCTGGCCTTGGGTCAGGCGAGTGATGACGCCGCCGAAACCCTTGACCATTTCGGCCGCGACTTCTTCGTCGAGCTTCTTCGGCAGCACCATGACGGTGACGTTCTGGGTCTTTTCGATAACCGGCAGGTCGGCGAATTTCTCGTTGAACAGATGAATCTGCGCCAGTACCTGGTTGGCGAACGAGCCGTCCATGATCCGGCTCGGGTGACCGGTGGCGTTGCCCAGGTTCACCAGACGGCCTTCGGACAGCAGGATCAGGTGATCATTGGTGGCCTTGTCGCGGTAGACAACATGCACCTGTGGTTTGACCTCGTCCCATTCCCAGTTCTTGCGCATGAAGGCGGTGTCGATCTCGTTGTCAAAGTGACCGATGTTGCACACCACGGCGCCGTTCTTCAGGGCCTTGAGCATGTTGGCATCGCACACATTCATGTTACCGGTGGTGGTGACCAGCAAGTCGGTGGTCTGCAGTAGGGCCTTGTCGACACCTGCTTCGGTGCCGGTATTGACGCCGTTGATGTACGGCGACACCACTTCGAAACCGTCCATGCAGGCCTGCATCGCGCAGATCGGATCCGCTTCGGTCACTTTTACGATCATGCCTTCCTGGCGCAGGGAGGCAGCCGAGCCCTTGCCCACATCACCATAACCGATCACCAGCGCTTTCTTGCCGGCCATCAGGTGGTCGGTGCCGCGCTTGATGGCATCGTTGAGGCTGTGACGACACCCGTACTTGTTGTCGTTCTTGGACTTGGTGACCGCGTCGTTGACGTTGATGGCCGGAATCTTCAGGGTGCCGTCCCGCATCATTTCCTGCAGGCGGTGCACGCCGGTGGTGGTCTCTTCGGTGACACCGTGGCAGTTGGCCAGGACCGCCGGGTACTTTTCGTGGATCAGGGCAGTCAGGTCACCGCCATCGTCCAGAATCATGTTGGGTTCCCAGCCGGCCACGTCTGCGCCCACGGTACGTTCGAGGCACCAGTCGTACTCCTCGTCGGTTTCGCCTTTCCAGGCAAATACCGGAATGCCTTCCGCAGCAATGGCGGCTGCAGCCTGATCCTGGGTCGAGAAAATGTTACAGGAGGACCAGCGCACACTGGCACCCAGCTCGACCAGGGTCTCGATCAGCACTGCGGTCTGGATGGTCATGTGGATGCAGCCCATGATGTTGGCACCCTTGAGGGGCTGCTCTGCCTTGTACTTGTTGCGCAGAGCCATCAGCGCGGGCATCTCACCCTCTGCGATCCGGATTTCCTTGCGGCCCCAGTCCGCCAGGGACAGATCGCGTACCTTGAAATCGTCAAAGCTGTTCAGTTTTTCTGCCGGAGTGCTCATGGTGTTCTCCTGTCTTTAACAAAAATGGATGCCGCAGCTACCAAGGTCTTTTAAACGCCTGCGGCGTCTTTCAGGGCTGCGGCCTTGTCTGTTTTCTCCCATGGGAACGCGGTAAAGGTCTTGCCGCCCACGGTCATTTCATAGGGATTGCGGCCGAAGTGGCCATAGGCTGCAGTTGCCCGGTACATCGGGTGCAGCAGGTCCAGCATGCGGGTGATGGCATAGGGACGCAGATCAAAGTGCTCGCGGATCAGCTCGATGATCTTGTCATCGCCAATCGTGCCGGTACCGAAGGTGTTCACCGAGATGGACGTGGGCAGGGCCACACCAATGGCGTAGGACACCTGAATCTCGCACTTTTCGGCCAGACCGGCAGCCACAATGTTTTTGGCCACATAACGGCCCGCGTACGCGGCGGAACGGTCTACCTTGGAGGGATCCTTGCCGGAGAAGGCACCACCACCGTGTCGGGCCATGCCACCGTAGGTGTCTACGATGATCTTGCGGCCGGTAAGACCACAGTCGCCCACGGGGCCGCCGATCACGAACTTGCCGGTGGGGTTGATGTGGAACTGGGTGTCCTTGTGCAGCAGCTCGGGCGGCAACACGTTCTTGACGATCAGTTCCATAACCGCTTCTTTGAGATCGCTCTGGCTTACTTCCGGATCGTGCTGGGTAGACAGCACCACGGCGTCGATGCCGACCACCTGGCCATTCTCGTAGCGGCAGGTGACCTGGCTCTTGGCATCCGGGCGCAGCCAGGGCAATACGCCGGCCTTGCGGGCTTCGGCCTGGCGCTCTACCAGCCGGTGAGCAAAGGTGATCGGAGCCGGCATCAGCACGTCGGTCTCATTGCTGGCGTAACCAAACATCAGACCCTGGTCGCCGGCGCCCTGATCTTCCGGCTTCTGGCGGTCCACGCCCTGGGCAATATCCACAGACTGCTTGCCGATGATATTGATGATGCCGCAGGTGTCGCCGTCGTAGCCCACAGTGGAGGAGGTGTAGCCGATGTCCTTGATGACGCCGCGCACCAGATCTTCCAGGTCAACCCAGGCGCTGGTGGTCACTTCGCCGCCGACGATCGCAACACCGGTTTTCACCATGGTTTCGCAGGCAACCCGGGCGTGGGGGTCTTCCGCCAGAATGGCATCCAGAACCGCATCGGAAATCTGGTCGGCCATTTTGTCCGGATGGCCTTCGGAGACGGATTCGGAGGTGAAGATGTTGTAGTCAGACATTGGCTAGCTCCTCTCTGGGCGCCCCTGGGAGCGCTCGTTGGTAAGGTGCTGGTTTACAGCACCTGACAAGTTGATACGTTGGTTTCAAATTTTATATCAAAAAAAATTGATATTCTTTAACCGGTTCGATTTTTACGGGGTCAAAACTCATTCTTTGTCTTCGGGCTTCCAGAATTCACGCACCTGTATCTGGAAGCCGTTGCGCAAACCTATGAACAGAGATTCTCCGGTGGTCAGCCCGGCTTCGCTGGCCCAGGCGTTGAGCTCTTCCGGCTCAAACCCCAGCCACAGGTCGCCGCAGTTGGCTTTGGCCCAGTCCTGGTCGTGGCTGCGCAGATCGCTGATCAGCAGGCAGGCACCGGGCACCATCAGGGCTGCGGCGTCCAGGAAAATATCCGCCGGGCTGGGCACGTGGTGCAGCACCATGTTTGCCACAACCAGATCAAACCGGCGGTTGCCGGCCTGCCGCAGATCCGAGGTGGTGCCTTCCATCAGGGTGACGTTATCCAGTTTCAGCCCGGCGCAGGTCTGGCCGGCCTTGGCGAGCATGTCGCTGGAGTTGTCGACGGCCACTACCTGATCACACAGCTCCGCCAGTACCGGCAGAAAGCCGCCTTCACCGGGGCCAATTTCAAGGGCCTGATGCCAGCTTTGCTGGCTGGCTCTGGCGCGGATCAGCTCGGCGGCGGGGTCAGCATACTGCTCAAACGCGGCAATCAGTTCCTGCTGTTCCCGGAACTGTTCGGCGTGGCGGGCAAAAAAGGCCTGGGACTGATCGGCGCGCTGATTGCGTATTTCGTCAATGCGTTCCTGCAGATGCACCGGCAATGGCGCCCGGTCGACCGCTTCGAAAATCTGGCGAATGGCCTGGTCGGTGAGCTTGTGGTTATCCAGGTGCAGGGTGCGCCGGTAGAAAATGGCGTTGCCTTCGCGCTGTGGTTCCAGCAGGCCGGCCTTGTGCATCACCTTGAGGTGGTGGCTCATGCCGGACTGGCGCATATCGAACAGCTGGCTGAGTTCCAGTACGCCGAAGGTGTCGCGGCGCAGGACCCGTAAAATTTCCAGGCGCAGGGGGTCACCGCTTGCCTTGAAGATCGGTGCCAGGGTGTTCAGTGAGGCAGCGCCAGCTGCTGATTGCGTCATGGATGTCATGGCGCCAGTGTAGGCGGTCGCGATTGATCAATCAATATTCATATCAAAAAACTTTGATATAGGTTTATCGGGCTTTGGAATCAGCCGGTTCCAGTACGTCAGGGGTGCTCCGCCGGCGTTCCGGGACCACGCCGATTTGCTCCGGCGGGTACTAATCGGCGAAAATACGCGCCTTATTTTCAAGCCGTTTTATTTTCCTTATTAAAGTCAGTGGAGAAACGTCAATGCCATCTCGCAAAGATCTCGCCAACGCCATTCGCGCGCTGAGCATGGATGCGGTTCAGAAAGCCAAATCCGGCCACCCGGGTGCGCCCATGGGTATGGCGGACATCGCCGAGGTGCTGTGGAACGATTATCTCAGTCATAACCCTGCCGACACCCAATGGGCCAACCGTGACCGCTTCGTGCTGTCCAACGGTCATGGCTCCATGTTGCAGTATTCGCTGCTGCACCTGAGTGGTTATGACCTGTCCATTGACGACCTGAAGAATTTCCGTCAGCTGCACTCCAGGACTCCGGGCCACCCTGAGTACGGTTACACCCCGGGTGTTGAGACCACCACCGGTCCACTGGGGCAGGGTATCGCCAACGCTGTAGGTTTCGCACTTGCAGAAAAGGCACTGGCGGCCCAGTTCAACCGTCCCGGTCACAACATTGTTGACCATTACACCTACGCGTTTCTGGGTGACGGCTGCCTTATGGAAGGCATCTCCCACGAAGTGGCGTCCCTGGCCGGTACCCTGGGCCTTGGCAAGCTGGTGTTCTTCTACGACGACAACGGCATCTCCATTGACGGTGAAGTGGAAGGCTGGTTCACCGACGACACGCCCAAGCGTTTTGAATCCTATGGCTGGCAGGTTGTTCCGGCGGTGGATGGCCATAATCCGGACGCCATCCGCGATGCCATCGAACAGGCCCGTGCCAACACCACCCAGCCCACCATCATCTGCTGCAAGACCATCATCGGTTTTGGTTCCCCCAACAAGCAGGGCAAGGAAGACTGTCACGGCGCACCGCTGGGTGACGACGAGATTGTGCTGACCCGCGAAGCCCTGGGCTGGACCCACGGACCGTTTGAAGTTCCGAATGACATTTACGCCGCCTGGAACGCGAAAGAGAAGGGCGCGGCTGCCCAGAGCGCCTGGGAGCAAACCTTCGCTGCCTATGAGAAGGCCGAGCCTGAGCTGGCGGCTGAATTCCGGCGCCGTATGGCAGGTGACCTGCCTGCGGACTTCTCCGAAAAAGCCCAGGCCTACATCCAGGAAGTGAACGACAAGGGCGAGACCATCGCCAGTCGCAAAGCGTCCCAGAACAGCCTCAATGCCTACGGCCCGATGCTGCCGGAACTGCTGGGTGGCTCTGCCGATCTGGCCGGCTCCAACCTCACCATCTGGAGCGGATGCAAGGGCGTCACCCGAGACGACGCCAGTGGCAACTACATCTATTACGGTGTGCGTGAGTTTGGCATGGCGGCCATCATGAATGGTATCGCCCTGCACGGTGGTTTTGTGCCTTACGGTGCCACCTTCCTGATCTTCATGGAATACTGCCGCAACGCCGTGCGTATGGCGGCACTGATGAAGCAGCGCTCCATCATGGTGTTCACCCACGACTCTATCGGCCTCGGCGAAGATGGCCCGACTCACCAGCCCATCGAACAGCTGGCCAGCCTTCGCACCACCCCGAACATGAGCACCTGGCGTCCGGCGGATGCGGTTGAATCTGCGGTTGCCTGGAAAGCCGCTCTCGAGCGCAACGATGGACCTACCGCCCTGGTATTCAGCCGTCAGAATCTGCCCCATCAGACCCGCGACGCCAAGCAGCTGGCCAATGTGGCCCGCGGTGGCTACGTGCTGTCCGACAGTGGCGGCACCCCGGACCTGATCCTGATTGCTACCGGCTCCGAAGTGGGGCTGACTCAGGAAGCGGCCGCGAAACTGCGGGAGCAGGGTCATAAAATCCGCGTGGTTTCCATGCCCTCCACCGATGTGTTCGATGCCCAGAGCGCCCAGTACAAGCAGAAGGTCCTGCCGCTGGATGTGACCAACCGTATTGCCATCGAAGCAGCCATCGAAGACTACTGGTACAAGTACGTGGGACTGGACGGCCGGGTCATCGGCATGAGCAGTTTCGGGGAATCAGCACCTGCCGGTGAGCTGTTCCGGGAGTTCGGCTTTACCCTGGAGAATATCCTGACCGTGGCCGGGGAGCTGCTGGACGCCTGATGAGTCGATCTGCCCCGGCCCGTATTGCAATTAATGGCTATGGCCGGATTGGCCAGTGCCTGCTGCGCGCACTCTATGAAAACGGCTACCGGGACCGGATGCGGGTGGTGGCCATCAATGAGCTGGCGGACATTGACACCATTGCCCACCTGACCCGGTACGATTCGACCCATGGCCGCTTTCAGGGCGACGTGCGGGTGGAGCAGGACAGTCTGCTGGTGAACGGTGATCGCATCAGCGTACTGCGCCATGCGG
>NZ_CAXBDN010000257.1:0-6296 GCF_963974375.1 uncultured Marinobacter sp. | reverse complement strand
GAAGTGATTCGGCTGTTCTGCGTCTTGAGGTTGCTGGAGATTCCGGTCATCCAGTCCGGCACCCCGCCACTCTCCACAGCCGGGGCGGTAGGTGCGGCGGTGAGCAAATCGCGGACTTTCTTTTGCGCGTGCATTACGCTATTCATAGTCCCGCCATGGCTGGCAGCGGCATCGCTGATAGCGATCTCGCACTGCTTAACCAGACCCTCCGGCACCACCCCGGCACCGTTTCCGCTTTGGGCGCGGGCGGCCTTCAGCTCAGCCTTTAGGTGGCTGTTCATGCTCTCAAGATAGGCTGTATGCTCGTCATCACCCAACCAGGTGACCCGCCCATGCTCATCCACAGCGGCCAGCTTCCCATCTTTCCGCACCAGCACCCCGCAAACGTCGCCGAGTTGGCGGACTTTGGATTCTGCTATTGGCCTCATCTCTACGTTCATAAATCCCCCATTAACTTTGCTGCGATCAGCGCGACTACCGGCAGGGCTGCGCCGATCAGGATGGCCCACAAGGCAAGCTCAAGGCTCACACCCCACCCCCAAACACCGTAAACCGGAACTGGCCAGCCTTCATGGCTGCGCGGAAGTCCTCGTCTGTGGCGAACTGAACCAGCAGGGACTTGTGAAACTTCGTGCCATCCTCGTCGGTTATGTCGCCCATGAGAGCGACAGCGCCCTGAACCATTTTCCCGGCATCGGCAACACGGTCACCGCCCAACTCCCCCCCGGGCGTTCCAGCCCATGCGGACCAGCTTCTTTGCGCACTCGGTCAGCGCGAAAAGGTGCTTGTGTTCGTATTCTTCAAAAGTCATGGCTCGCCCCTCCACTGATCATCACACGCCGTACTGCTGGCACCCGGTCCGCCTGTCGCTCTTTTACTCTGCGCCAGCAGCCAGCCCTGATAAGCCATGTTCAGCCCGTAGTTGAAATATCCGCCGCCCGGGTTCCGGGCCTGTTTGATAGCGTCGGACCGCATGCTGTGTGCTTTCGCATACGCGGCCTCGAATTGATCCTGGTTCATGCTGCCTCCCCGATCTTTTCCAGATTGCTGATAGCTGTTTCGAACGGGTCGGTTTCTTCCCAGGGGAACTCATCAAAGATCGGAATGCGCTGGTGCTGAAACCATTCGCCGACAGTCATTTTTCTAGTTTCGCCCTGGGATGTGCTGGTGCAGTCGTCGAACGGCACCGGCTTATCGTTGGCCTTTGACATCATTACCGAAACATCAGCCACCCCCATTTCCTCCCAAGAACAACCTTCCATATCCGCTATCAGCGCCCACCAGCTCATGGCGAGAACCGCGCTTGATGCCCTCTGGTAAATACTGCAAAGCTTCAGGCCTGTCTTGGTATGAGTAACCTGAAACACGCCAAACGGGTGCATGGTCACCGCCAGTCCGGGGCAGGCCTTGTGCATCAGGCCGGGGACTGCGCGAGCGCCGCCCTCCGTTCGTATCTCAACGGTGATTTCGGTCAGGCCGTATTGATCTGTAGGTCTTGATTCTTGCTCGTTCATGCTGCCTCCAGTTCCGCAAGATATTCCCGATTTACCTCCTGCCAGATGGCCTGACGCTCCGGGCTGTAGGGTGCGCCTTCTGACTTCACATTCGGCGCTATCCCCTTCGGTGTGTCGTGGTAGAACCATTTCTGATCTACGTCCTCCGGGTTCTGACCCTTCCACGTCCGGCAGATCCAGCCGCAGTCGAAGACCTGATCGGTTCGCTGCTGGCTCAGAACCTCCCGGCGCAGTTCGTGATACGCGCCCTCCACGTTAGCAATGGTCTGACTGGTCAGGGTGAAATCCGCCTGCTCCATCCACATCACGCCATCGGATGAGATACACAAGGCCCGGACGCAGACCAACCAGTTGCGGGGTAGGGCGATCAGGTGGCGAGCCAGGTCATATTGCAGGTCCACCCATCCGAACATGGTTCGGGTCTGTGCCGTGGTGAAGGCAGCCCCCGTTTCGCTACGCTCGCTCTCCCATGTCCACAGCCTGCTCGTCGAAAACAGGCGCTGATCCCGGCTACGGACGCTGTGCTTTGCTTTACGCTTCTGCTTGGCCATGACCGCTCTCCTGTTGCAGTTCGCCACCCTCAGTGATCCGGTAAGTGGGTCTTTGCCTCTCATCGTCGGCCACCTGGTCCTGCTCGAACGCTTCACGGATGGCCTTCGGGTCGTCCAACTTTTCCCATTCGCGGGTGAAGTCTTCTGGGCTCATGAGGCTCATGGCTTTGGCTCCAGGTTGTAGCGGGAGAGGATGGCGTCCGTTACAGCAGAGAGCCCTCCAACGTGATCACATGCTCCGTCAAGGTAAGCTTTTCGCACTAGCTTGTTTAACTCATCCCTTTGCCGCTGCTCGGGGGTGCGGAGGGGGCGAAATTCACTAGCGTCGGCCTCGGTCATTTCCTCAAGCCCGGCATTACAAAGACGCCTAAATACCGTTACTCGCTTTCCTTTTCCGGTTATCTCTACGGGCACCCACTCTTTACCGCGTAACAACTCACACTCAACCCCAACACCCGGCAGCCCATCCACCCATTCAGCCTCTGGGGCTTTGGGGCGGGGGATGCAGTGGTTACAGCGATCTCCGGGACCAAAGCCCTTAGCCAAAGTGCAATAGGTGTCATAATCCGCATGAGTGCAAACCTCCTCCCAATACTCCCGATCAACCTTCAACCGCTCAATATCAATACTCATGCCGCCGCCCTCCAACTCTTAGCCAGCCACCGCGCCGGAACATTCCCGGGCACCACCACCGGCTCAACCTTCAGATCCGCCAAGCCGATCACCCGCATGCCAGAGTGCTTGCACTTCGTCGGCTGCTCGGTGCCGAACCTCGGGAAGATCTCTTTGACGCTCTCTGTGAATCCGGCGTCAACGATGGCGGTCGCCAAAGTGTTCCGGGTGATACCCATTTCATGGGCCGCGTCTTCCAGGCTGCCGCCCATGGCCTTGACGGCGCGAAGGTGCGGCAGGTGGCTTTCTGTGAATGTGAATTTTGGGCGCATTACGCGGCCTCCTGCTGACGGTAAACCTCAACGGTCGCCAGCGTCTTGATGCCGGCCCGCTCCATCACTTTCCGCAATTCCGCCTGAATGGCCTCGTCGGTGGTGGTTTCCGACACGCTGATCTCGAAGGTGCAAGCAACTGTTACCGGCACCCGGCCAGGCTTTGGCTCTTCTTGCTCCGGGACGGTTTGCGCTTCTATCTCTGGCTGGGGCTCTTTGGTCTCGGCGTGAACAGATTCCGGCTTGGCGTCAGTCTGTTGCGCCGATGCGCGAGCCCTTTCCTCGCGCTCCCTGCGAAGCTGCTCCTGACGATCCTTTTCCCGCTGCTCCCGCTCCATCTGATCGCGCATACGCTGCTGGGCCACTTCTTCCCGCTGCAACTCGGATTGCATCAAGCTGTCCAACTTCTGCCGATACTCATCCTCGGGCGCAAACAGGAAGTGCTCGACGTGGCCGCGGTTCAGTGGCGCCGAAAGCCCGGCCTTGAAGCTTTCATTCTCCAGCCGGATCAGGCGCATGCTGGTTTGGTCCTGCAGGGACTTGTCGGCATTCACTCGCTGCTCAACCTTGCCCTTGGCGCTGGCAGCCAGGTTGCCTTTGCCGGTCAAGGCAGAGAGGTTTATCAAGTCGCTGACCTCAGCTCTGCGGAACTCTTCATCGACGCACTGACTCGCCCAAAGCTCGCTGCGATACTCGTCAAGCAGCCGGGCAGCCAGCTGGCGTGTCTCGTCCTCAAACTTCTGCACCTGTGCAAGCAGGCTCTGCCGGCCTTCCTCGCACATGGTTTCCAGTTCTTTCATGCTGTCCTTGAATTGGTTGGCGCCGGCGGTCGCGCGGTCATACTCTTCCTTCTTGCGCTGAGCGATCACCCTCTTGGTCGCATTCAATTCCGTGGCCAGACTCTTGGCATCCTTGACGGTATCCTGAGTGACCACCACATCGTATTTCTTCAGCTCGGCGGCCAGGTGCTTTTTCAGTTCCTCGAAGTTGACTTCAACGAGGGCCGGGGTGTTTTGGATGGCGATAAGTTCCTGCATTACTGTTCTCCCTCAAACATGCTGGGCTCATTTTCGCCCTGGGCTTCTGGTTGGTTGGCAGGCTCAGCACTCTTGGCAGCTGACTGCTGCTCGTATTCGCCATCAAAGACTTCACCGGTTGCATCGCCGTAAAACCCGCGATTGTCCTGGGCACCTGATTCGGCGCTCTCATCCAGCATGGTGGCCCGCTGAATCTCCACAGATACCGGCAGGTACTTGAACAGGCGACGGATGACCGTCTTCTTCGCCATTTCCTCGAAGTGCGTCTTCCAGGGTCCGTTATTGCCAGCCTTTGATTGCTTCTGGATATGCTCAACGTCAGAGCGCCACATCACTTCGATCTGGTGCCCGCCGCCGACCAATTTGGCAACCGCGTATACCGCCACCAGCTCGCCGCGCTTTTCAATATCTCTGGTGGGGATATGGGACAGGCGCTCATCCAGACCGTAGGCAAAATCAAAGTGATCACCCTCGTAAACGGCATGAGCCTGCAGGCTCATGATCTGACCGGAGCGCCGAACGAGGTCAATCATGCCCCGGTAGCCGATAATCAGCTGCGCGTCGGTGGCCACGGTCTGCCATTTACCGTTCACGTTCTCGCGGCGATCAAAGGGCAGAATGTAGGCGTGTCCAAGTGAGTTGCCCGGCTCCAGGCCAAGTTGGGCGCACTGAATGACGGCACCGAGAAAGCTTTTCGGCTCGCACTGCGCCAACTTTGGCGTCTTGCGGAATTCGGTCAGGGCGATCCTGGCCAGGCGGTCCGGCGTCATGTGCTTGGGCAGGGCCAGGCTCAACTCCGCATGAATGCGCGGATCTTTAAGCATTCCCTGAATATCCTTCGGTACTGGTTTCTTGTCTTGTCCCCGCTGAGGTAGCGGGTTCACGGCTGCGGCGTTACTCATACTGACTCCTTATGCTGCCCAGCGGGGCAGTGACAATGTTTCGATTCCCGGAAACTCTCCGGTGCGCTGGCATTCGGCAACGCTGGCCAGGTCGTCGCGCATTTCCTGATAGCCTTTGGCCTTTGCTTCCGGGTCCAGGCAGAACAGCCTTACCGGGTATTTGCCGGCCTCTATGGACGTACTGACCACAAGGAACAAGAACCCTTGAAGCGGCTCACCGAAGTGGCGGAAGAAGCCTTCCGAATAAAACGGGTCTTGCACGTAATACCGGTAGTCGTAGACGGACCGGGCAAACTTGCTCATGTCGGCGGTGGTTTTCACGTCAACCATCCAGCCATGAGAGATCAGGTTTTTGTCGGGCCGGCAGCGGCAGAGCAGGCCGGTATCAGGGTCTTCCCAATAGATGCTGGCTTCTGCGTCACCCTCGGCCTCTATCAGCCAGCGGGCATTCGGGTGAGCCATCACGCTGCCGTAGATCAGCTGAATCTTCCGGGCTTCTTCGGCGGTCAGCACCACCTGGCCCGGCTTCAGTCCGGCTTCAAACTCTGCCCACTTGGCCTTGCCTTTATTGGTGTTCCGGGGCGCGTCTTCCGGGCCGATGGCGAATTCAGATTTGAACCGATCCGGCTCCAGCAGCAGGGCGTGAACAGCATCACCGACATTCAAGGCCGTCTTCTTTTCTTCATCCTCCGGCGCGTGTTTTGACCACTCCAGCAGGGAGGGGCTTTTGCGCACCAGGTCCAGCTGACTTTTACTGATACCCGGGCCGGAGTGGTAAGCCTCGTTCGACAGGCCTTTGTAGTAGCCCGGCTGATTCGGGGCCTGGGCAGTTGGAGCATGGATTGAGGATTCGAAGATGCTCATAGCTCCAAATCCTTTCTCATAGTGTTAATGGCATCCAGGTCTTTGCACTTCCGCGCAATCTCGTTCACGGCGTCGATCATGATCCGCTGGTAGGCCAGCCGGAATACCAGGGGCGACCCCGTCATGAAAGCGTTCCGCAGATCGTCAATCATCCGGTCCTGCCAGTCGGTACCCTCAAGCAGGTCGCTCACTTCGTCGATGACGGCGCCGTTTCGCGTGAAGTACCCATCAAACAGGTCGTTGGCCAGTTCGCGTTGAGCGGCTTCCAGCTGCTCCTGACGGGCCTGGGCTTCGTCGTATTCGGTGTCTGTGGTTTTCCAGAGGTCGTAGGCGGCGCTCATGCTGCAAACTCCCGCGCCAATCCCGCCTCCAGAATCTGCTCCAGCCGGTGCCGCACGAATCGCAGCGAGGCTTCAGACTCTGCATCACGGAGAAAAATGTAAGTGCGCCATTGAACCTGTGATTTCGGAGCACCGTATTCGCG
>NZ_CAXBDN010000256.1:0-6303 GCF_963974375.1 uncultured Marinobacter sp. | reverse complement strand
TCAAGAATATTGAAGCCTTTGATTTCATCACCGTTAGCAGTGAACAGCAGGGTGCCGTCGGTCATCACCCCGTCCACATCCAGTGCCAGCAGGCGCACCTGGGCGGCTTTTTCAAGGGCGCCCTTGGGCCAGAGTGGCTGCAGCGGGAAGTGTGCCATCAGATAACGCCTGCCCGTAGCAGGTCGTGCATGTTCAGGGCACCGGTCAGCTCACCGCTGCGATTCAGCACCGGCAGCGCGTTGATCTTCAGCTCCTCCATGATATGCAGGGCCTCGGCGGCCAGCTGGTCTTCATAAATGGTGCGGCCATTGCGGGTCATCAGGCTGCGGATCGGTGTCTTGTGAATGTCGACCGCCCGGTCAAGCGTCCGCCGCAGATCGCCATCGGTGAAGATACCGCAAAGCTGGCCTTCGCGGTCGACGATGGTGGTCATGCCCAGACCCTTGAGGGAGATCTCCAGTAGTGCCCCGCTGAGGGTTGTGTCTTCACTGACCCTGGGGATGCGGTCGCCACTGTGCATGATGTCGGCTACCCGCAGCAGCAGGCGACGGCCGAGACGGCCGCCAGGGTGGGAAAACGCAAAGTCCTCTGCGCTGAAGCCACGGGCGTCCAGCAAGGCCACAGCCAGGGCGTCGCCCATGACCAGCGTGGCCGTCGTGCTTGACGTGGGGGCAAGCCCCAGGGGACAGGCTTCCTGAGCCACACTGACGTCGAGATTGGCGACGGCCTCCCGGGCCAGCACCGAATCGGGGTTTCCGGTCATGCTGATCAGGGGAGCGCCCATGCGCTTGAGCAGTGGCAGAATGGTCAGCACTTCGGCGGTGGCGCCGGAATTGGAGATGGCCAGGACCACGTCCTGCCCGGTGATCATGCCCAGGTCACCGTGGCTGGCCTCGCCGGGGTGTACAAAGAAGGACGGCGTGCCGGTACTCGCCAGGGTTGCCGCAATCTTGTTACCGATATGACCGGACTTGCCCATGCCAGTGACCACCACGCGGCCACGACAGGCCATAATGACCTCGCAGGCCCGGTCAAAGCTCTGATCAATACGGTCAGACAGGGCTTCAATGGCCTGTCGTTCGATTTCTATTGCCTGCAATGCGGCTTTCCTGAACTCGGTGGTCATGGGGCTCCCGCTATGGTGTCGGTATCGGTTCTGGAACTGCAGCAGAGTATATCACCAACCACCGCGGATCATCTGCCGTCAGTAAAACTGACGGTTTACTTCAAAACTTTAACCCATGAGAAAGCACGGCAGCCATTGAGCCCCGGGGCAAGATCGCATACTGTTACGCCAAATCTGGCACCGGCAGTGGTTATGGCGGACTCTCCGTATATAGTTCTCGACAAGGTTGTGTTCTCCCGTGGTGGACGCAAAATTTTTGATGGCGTCAGCCTGGAGGTTCCCCGTGGCCGCATAACCGCCATCATGGGTCCCAGTGGCACCGGAAAGACCACCTTGCTGCGCCTGATAGGCGGTCAGCTCCGACCCGACAGCGGCCGCATTCTGGTGGATGGTCAGGAAGTGCCAAAGCTGTCTCGCAAGGCGCTGTACAAGCTTCGGGAACGTATGGGCATGCTGTTCCAGAGCGGCGCACTGTTCACCGATCTGAGCGTGTTCGAAAACGTTGCCTTCCCCCTGCGGGTACACACCCGGCTGCCGGAGGACATGATCCGCGACATCGTGCTGATGAAGCTGGATGCGGTGGGGTTGCGGGGTGCCCGGGCGCTGATGCCGGCCGAGCTCTCCGGTGGCATGAACCGACGGGTGGCGCTGGCCCGTTCCATGGCCCTGGATCCGGAACTGATCATGTACGACGAACCCTTTGCCGGCCAGGACCCCATCGCCATGGGGGTGGTGGTCAAGCTGATCCGTGAACTGAACGCCACCATGGGGCTCACCAGCGTGCTGGTGTCCCATGATGTTCCGGAGTCCCTCAGTATCAGTCACTACGCCTGCATTGTGGCGGACGGTCGTATCATCGGCGAAGGAACCCCGGATCAGCTGCGCGATCACAGTTCTGAACTGGTACAGCAATTTCTTGAAGGGCAGCCTGACGGTCCGGTTCCCTTCCACTATCCGGCGCCGGATGCGGCCGGCGACTGGGGCGGGGTAAAGTGACATGATAGCGCCGGTCATTAACGGTATTGCACGGCTCGGTCAGCATGGGCTGACCATAATCGGCTCTCTGGGTCGGGCCGGCCAGTTCCTCTGGCGTTCGTTAGTGGGCGTGCCTTCGCCCCGCACCGGGCTGCCGCTGCTGCTGAAGCAGATCTGGTCCATCGGTGTGCTGTCGCTGGTGATTGTCATGGTGTCGGGCCTGTTCATCGGCATGGTACTGGCGCTTCAGGGGTACACCATTCTCAGTGACTATGGCTCGGAGCAGGCGGTAGGGCAGATGATCGCCCTGACCTTGCTACGTGAGCTGGGGCCGGTGTTTACCGCATTACTGTTTGCGGGCCGCGCCGGTTCGGCGCTGACCGCCGAGATCGGGCTGATGAAAGCTACGGAGCAGCTTTCAAGCCTGGAGATGATGGGCGTTGACCCGTTACGCCGGATCATAGCGCCCCGCTTGTGGGCTGGCTTTATCTCGATGCCGGTGCTGGCCCTGATTTTTTCGGTGGTAGGCATTTACGGTGGCATGCTGGTGGGGGTGCAATGGCTGGGGGTCTTCGAGGGTTCTTTCTGGGGCAACATGCAGGCCTCCGTAGACTTTACTGATGATGTGCTGAACGGCGTCATCAAGAGTGTGGTGTTCGGGGTGGTCTGCACCTGGATCGCGGTCTATCAGGGTTACGATTGCGTGCCGACGTCGGCGGGCATCAGCTCTGCAACCACCAAAACGGTGGTGTTTTCATCCTTGGCAGTGCTCGGTCTGGATTTTGTCCTGACCGCTGTCATGTTCGGAAGTTTCTGAGAGGCGGTCATGGCGCAGAGAAGCATGGAAATCGTGGTCGGTCTGTTCATTCTTGCAGGGGGTGCAGCGATGCTGTTCCTGGCCTTGCAGGTCAGCGGGCTGACGTTTAAAGCATCTTCGGAAACCTACACCGTGTACGCGTATTTCAACGACGCTGGTGGTCTTGGTGCCCGGGGTAAAATTTCACTGGCAGGGGTTCAGGTGGGTCGTATCCGGGAAGTGTCCCTGGATCAGGAGACCTTTCAGGCCAGGGTCGTCATGGATATCGACGCTGCCTACGGAGCGATTCCGGCCGACAGCTCCGCGATCATACGTACATCCGGCCTGCTGGGTGAACAGTATATTGATATATCACCGGGTGGAGATATGGAGTCGCTGGCTGATGGCGACACCTTCTACGAAACCCAGTCTGCTCTGAACATCGAGCGGATGATCAGCAATTTTGCATCTGGCCAGGCCGGCCAGTGATTCATCGCCGCACACGCCAGTTGCGTGACGGCCAGCACAACCAGGAGAGTCCGATGACCCTGACCCGCCCCCGCATCCTTCACCGCCTTGCTGCGCCATTGGTGGCAATGCTGGCCCTGATGCTGTCGCTCAACGTCAGTGCCAATGAAGAGCTCCGCCAGTATGTGGATGAAAACACCCAGCGCCTGGTACAGCAGCTGAACGAAGAGCAAGGTCTATTCGAAAGCGACCCGGAAGCCTTCTACAAGCGCATGGACCAGGCCATGACCGATTTTGTGGATTTCCGGCGTATTGCCGCCCGGGTCATGGGCCGTTATGCCCGCCAGACCTCACCGGAACAACGGGATGAATTCGTCGAACGGTTCAAGCGCAGCCTGTTCGAAAGCTACGCCCAGGCGCTGGTCGGCAGTGCCGACGACTTTGAAATCAATGTGAAAAGCGCGTCGGTCAACCCCAACAACGACGACCGTGGTTCCGTCGATATGGAGGTCACCAGCGATTCCGGTAACCGCTACCAGATCAGTTATTCCATGTACCGCAACAGCGACGGCGTCTGGCTGATGGAAAACGTCATCGTTGAAGGCGTGAACCTCGGCCTGGCTTTCCGCGACCGCTTCGCCCAGGAGATGGAGAGCCGCCGTGGTGATGTGGATGAGGTGATTTCCAACTGGGGCGATGCCGTAGCCTCGCTGAATCTTGATGACGAGATGGACAACTGATGCCGGCAGCGCCCGGGGTTGTTCTTGAGGGCAATACGTTGCTGGTGACCGGAGAGGTAGACGCCCTCAACGCGCCTGCGCTGCGCCGTCAGGGGGAGGAGCTGATTGAGACAGCACCGGGGTCTGGTCTGACCGTCGATCTGGCAGGCCTGGCCACCGCCAGCAGTGTGTTGCTTTCGTTGTTGCTGTGCTGGCAGCGGGCCGGAGTCGCACGGGACCTGAGCCTGTCGTTCACCGGAGCTTCCGCTGATCTTGCGGAGCTGGCACGACTCAACGGCGTAGCCGCGGTGCTGCCGGGATTCAAGACGCCCGGGCAGACGGCTCCCTGAGTGCCTTAATACCAGCGTTTGCCATTCCCAGCTTTCCATCGTGTGGCCTGGTTCCTGAAGGGCTGAAGCCGCAGGCTGACCGCCTCGACATTATCCGGTACAATCCAGCCTTTGAATCGCTTTAACCGAGGTCATACCCCCTATGCAAGCCCAGGACGTAGCCGAACTGGTTCGCAAAGAACTCCCCGATTGTGAAATCGAAGTACAGAACGATGGCAACCATTATCTGGTGGTGGCGGTCGGCGATCGCTTTGATGGCATGTCACCGGTCAAGAAACAACAGCTGATTTACGGCACCCTGCGGCAGCAGCTGGACGACGGCACCATTCATGCCCTGACCATTCGAGCCTTCACTCCGGCCCAGTGGGCAGCGCGGCAGGCCTAACAAAACAGGATTAACACTGTGGATAAATTACTGATCCGGGGCTGCAAGCCGCTCGACGGGGAAATCCGTATTTCCGGTGCCAAGAACTCGGCGCTGCCGATTCTTGCCGCCACCTTGCTGGCCGATGAGCCGGTTACGGTAGGCAATCTGCCACACCTGAACGACATCACCACCATGATCGAGCTGCTGGGCCGCATGGGCGTGGAAGTGATGATCGATGAGAAGATGAGCGTTCAGGTGGACGCCAGCACCATCAAGGAAACCGTCGCTCCCTACGAGCTGGTCAAAACCATGCGGGCCTCGATTCTGGTGCTCGGGCCTCTGGTGGCGCATTTTGGTGAGGCCACTGTATCGCTGCCCGGTGGCTGTGCCATTGGCAGCCGGCCGGTGAATCTGCACATTCACGGTCTGGAAATGATGGGCGCCGAGATCACCGTTGAGAAAGGCTATATCCACGCCAAAACCAACGGTCGCCTGAAGGGCGCGCACATCTTCCTGGATACGGTCACGGTGACCGGCACCGAAAACCTGATGATGGCCGCAGCCCTGGCCGACGGCGTCACCATCCTCGAGAACGCTGCCCGTGAACCGGAAGTGGTGGATCTGGCTGAATGCCTCATCGCCATGGGTGCGGATATCCGGGGTTATGGTACCGCTACCATTGAAATCCATGGCGTGGAGCGACTGCACGGTTGTCATTACAACGTGCTGCCGGATCGCGTTGAAACCGGTACCTATCTGGTGGCTGCCGCTGCCAGCCGCGGTCGGGTCCGGCTCAAGGACACCCGTGAAGGCCTGCTCGAGGCGGTGCTGTTGAAACTGGAAGAAGCCGGCGCCAATATCTCCATCGGCAAGGACTGGATCGAGCTGGACATGAAGGGCAACCGGCCAAAAGCGGTTTCCCTGCGCACGGCGCCTTATCCGGCCTTCCCAACGGATATGCAGGCGCAGTTTGCCGCCATGAATACCGTGGCTGAAGGCACCGGTACCATCGTTAAAACGGTATTCGAGAACCGCTTCATGCACATTCAGGAACTGATTCGCCTGGGTGCGGATGTGACTCTGGAAGGCAACGCCGCGATCATCAAAGGTGTGCCAAGGCTTACCGGCGCTCCGGTCATGGCCACGGACCTGCGGGCCTCCGCCAGTCTGGTCATTGCGGGCCTGGTAGCTGATGGCGACACCATTGTGGATCGTATTTACCACATCGACCGCGGCTACGAGTGCATTGAAGAAAAACTGCAGCTGCTGGGCGCCAGTATCCGCCGGATTCCCGGTTGAACGGATGCAGGGTAATTGGCTTCCAGGCTGCTAAAAACACCAGAATCGGACCCTACAAGCGATGACCGACAGTACCATCACCATAGCTCTGTCCAAGGGGCGCATTCTTGAAGAGACTCTGCCACTGCTGAAAGAGGCAGGCATCGAGTTTGTGGACGACATCAACAAGTCCCGCAAACTGGTATTTCCCACCACCGATCCCC
>NZ_CAXBDN010000255.1:0-6324 GCF_963974375.1 uncultured Marinobacter sp. | reverse complement strand
CCACTCGCTGGCTCTGGCACTACAATCACGAACGACCCAATATGGGACTCGGAGGGATTACCCCTCAACAGAAGTTGGCCATGATGGCCTAAGGTCTACTTTTGAACCCCGTTAAAAATGGGGGGATTACCCTTTAGCGAGACGAATTTGGGTGCCAGTCGAATATTCGGCGCCGTCGTTGATCAATTCAACTGCAAAGCACCTGCAGCCGCGTAGTCCTGTGTTTGGGTTTTGAACTGATACTGGGTGATGCATGAGAAGCTTACCAGTTGAACCCCCCAAAAGTTGCGTCTTGATCAGCGTCAGAGTATTCGCGGCTATGAGCCACGCTATCTGATACATCAGATCTATGAGGAGATTGCAGGCCCGATTGCGGTTTTCGAATAATGCTTGAGGGACAATTTTTGACTTTACATGGGTATTAACAATTTCCAGATAGTAGACAAGTGTTCCGGCACCGAGGTCAGCTCGATGCTGTGTCAATATGGCCGAGGCAGCCATCTCTAGTTCGAACTGCAGCCTGTCCGCAATGCGGAAGGGCCGATCTTCCATTAGCGAGTCTCGAATCTCTCTGAGGTCCGCGATCTCAAAGTCGGGCGCTAATTGATTGAGGCTATTCTGCAATCGAGCTAATTCTGGCCGGTAGGTGGTTCGTGACTTTCTGGCTAGGTTTACAACCGAGTGAGCTTCAAACGTGAGGGGAAAGTTGCCTGGAATGGCAGCGTCTATGAGCCAAAGGTGACTTCTAACCGCAGCTTCTCTCCAGCGACTGTGGCCCAGGTTGAGAACAAAGGCGCTTCCGACTGTGCCGATAAGTTTTTTGCTCGATATTCCGGGGCAGACCTGCCTGATGTATCCCAGTTCTTTAAGCTTTGCAATATTGTTGCGAATGCTTTCATTACTCACGCCAACCTTCTCTGCCAGAAATGCCGTTCCAGCGCTATGGACAACACCCCCCTCATCTGCATATGACAACAGGACAGCCAATAGCACGCGAGCCGGCAGTTTCAGCTCATGTCTTCGAGTACCTGCAGCCGACTTCAGATCTGTGGTCAGCAAATCCTCAATCAGGTTCGGAAAATAGATTTTGACTTCAGCCCAAGCGATAGAGCCGAGCTTTTCCGTTATGCGGTATATGCGCTTGGGCCTACCTCTTGCTCCACTGAAATGGAGTTCAACAGAAAGGTAACCGTTCGCTTCAAGCTCGTTTAGAGCTTTTCCGGTCAGGCTACGTTTCAAAGTCAAAACTTTAGCAAATTGGTCAACTTTTAACTCTTTTGGGCTGATTGGAAGGCCAAATAAAATCCAGCGGAATACAAAATATTTTGTTCCAACGCTACAATTTTCAAGCGTAGCTCGCATAATTGAAACAGGATGAGCAGGATTCATTACTTTTTAACGTCCTAGTGATTACCTATAGGGCAAATTTAGAGGCTTATACAAGTGTACCGCTTGTATAACTGCAAGTGCTACCAATCAGTTGCTATTGTGTATTGACGCTAAGAATAAGAGATAGTAAATAGGAAGGTTTAAAGCCGCAGAAAAAAAGCAAGCAAACAACGCTTAAAACTACGTAGGATAACGATCGATGTACGAGGAGGAGTTACAAAAATACTTTGGCTGGCTAGAGCTAAATGACGCCAAAGACGTGGAATGGGCAATCAATTACCTGGTTCAAAGAGGCATTTACCCAACAAGGAATGTTACTGATCGCAATGTTCAGTTTTTGGCTTTCTTGGCGCTCGATATCCATTCGCGGATAAATCCTGATCGCGACGCTTTAATGCTTGATAGGATGAAAAAAGCGTATGGTTCGAAGCAGCGTCGGAAAGACCCCTCAAAAGTGTCGGTTACCTACGTGATGTCAAAAAAAGCGAAGGCCGCACTGAAACAGCTTGCGAAGGGTTCGAAAGAAATTCACGAACTTGAGAGACTGATTTTCGATGTGGAGGATGTCAAAAGGGAATGCAGGAATGAGCTGAAAGCCAAGAAGCAGGAGCTCGAAAGGAGATATGAGAAGAAGGAGCAGTCCTTGGCGCAGAAATACGAAAATGAGGCGTTGGTGAAGAAGAACGAAGAGTTGCAAATTGCGCTTGAGAGGGCCCAAACAGAGGCTAAAAGGAACGACAATTTTTACAAGGCTGCATTAAGGCGTGCGACAGAGCTCGAGGTTTCAGCCGGCATGCAGCATAGTTCGGTAGCTGTCCAGCTCACTGATGAAGAGCAACGGGAGGTTCAAAAGCGCTTTATTGCAAAGCTCAAACCTTCGAAGTCCAACAACTATCACTGAATTGATTTGCCCTTTAACCGGTCAAGGTAATCTGACCAGGCCTGCATCATTTCGCGCCGCTCCTCAAGCCTCGCTGAGCGATTGTAAGCCGCAGCTACCTGGTTACGCTGTTTGTGAGCCAGTTGAAGCTCAATTACCTCTGGCTGCCAGTTCTGTTCGTGGAGCAGGGTGGATGCTGTTGCACGGAATCCGTGACCAACCATGATGGAGCCATCGTAGCCCATCGATTTGAGGGCGACGTTAATCGTATTCTCTGACAGCGGCCGTTTCCGTTTGACTGACTCGAATACCAGGATCTGATGTCCGGTGATGGTCTTGAGCTCTTCCAGTATCTCGACGGCCTGGGTGGAGAGGGGCACGATGTGATCAGGCACCTGACCCGCTCTCTTGGCTTTCTGAGTACCTTTCATCCGCTTTCCTGGAACGACCCAAGTAGCTTTGTTCAGATCAATCTCGACCCACTCCGCGTTTCGCAGTTCGCCCGGTCGAAGGAACAGCATTGGCGCCAATTTTAAGGCTGCTCTGGTAGATGCATGCCCCCCGTAGGCATCGATTGCCTTGAGAAGCTTGCCTAGCTCATCCGGGGTGGTAATCGCGGATCTATGTCGTGTTGGGGTGGTTTTGAGTTGGCCTTTCAACGTGGCTGTGGGGTCTATCTCGGCGCGATCTGCCGCTACTGCAAAACGAAAGATCTCGCCGATGCGTTGCCGGATTCGATGAGCTGTTTCGTGTTTGCCCTGTTCCTCGATGAGCCTCAGTGCTTCCATAACGGTTGCCGGTTTGATGTCCCTGATTGGTAAGTGGCCCAGTTTAGGGAAGGCCCAGGTTTCAAGCCTTCTTTTCGCGACTTCCAGTGTGCTGTCGGCAAGTTCTCCTTTCTTGAGTTTGAGCCAGTCCTCCGCGACGGCTTTGAATGTATCCGTTTGCTCCTTTTTGGCGGCTTTCTGCTCCCTTTTGACCTCATTGGGGTCAATGTTGTCAGCAATCTGTTCCCGCGCCGTGGTCCGACGCTCTCGGGCTAGCTTCAGCGACACATCGGGGTAAACGCCGAGGGCAAGTGTTTTCTCTTTGCCGTCAAAACGGTACTTCATGCGCCAATACTTCCCGGACGGCTGAATGTCCAGGTAAAGTCCGGCTCCATCGGTGAGCTTGGTTCGCTTGCCGAATTTTTCGAACTTGGCGGATTGGACCTTTTTGTCGGTAAGGAGGTTTATAGGCCTGGACATGGCGTGGGCTCGAACTCTCATTGGGGGTACAAAATCTACTATAGCCGGGTGGATTTCAGTTTGCACCCCAGATGTGCCCCCAAAATGTGTAGACTCACGCGGAATATTACAGATCGATAAGGACACTGGTTTTC
Organism: uncultured Marinobacter sp.; assembly: GCF_963974375.1. Lineage (GTDB taxonomy): Bacteria > Pseudomonadota > Gammaproteobacteria > Pseudomonadales > Oleiphilaceae > Marinobacter. The sequence continues at coordinate 2,674 of NZ_CAXBDN010000255.1, read as the reverse complement.
GTTAAACGGCTTTTAAAACAGCGGGTTGGGAGTTTCGGTGGATCGATGCGGAAGGGTAACTGGTACCCCCGGCAGGACTCGAACCTGCTACCTTCCCCTTAGGAGGGGGACGCTCTATCCAGATGAGCTACGGAGGCGCTGCGCACCGAAGGCCGGTATGATAACGGCCTGGGTGTCTCGCCTCAAGTTATCCTGGGTATGGAGTTCGAATTTGTCCGGTTCTGTTGTCGTCAGCGTAATTATTCCGGTTCTGCAGGAAGCGGCGACTATTGAGTCCCTGTTGCGATCGTTGTCTTGCTGGCGGGACCTTGGCCACGAAGTGATCGTGGTGGACGGAGGCAGTGCCGACGGCACAGCAGAGCTGGCCCGGCCCTTGTGTGACCGGGTGGTGGTTTCTGAAAAAGGCCGTGCCCGGCAGATGAACGCGGGTGCGGCGGCCGCTCGTGGTGACATTCTGCTGTTCCTGCACGCCGATACCCAATTACCCGCCGCTGCTCTTGATCATTTGCAGGCTTTTGCCGGCAGCGACCGGCATTGGGGGCGCTTTGATGTCCGTCTCAGCGGCCAGCGGCCCCTGTTCCGGCTCATTGCACTGATGATGAATTCCCGCTCACGCCTGACCGGCATTGCCACCGGTGATCAGGCCATGTTTGTGCGCCGGCAGTTGTTTCAGGATCTTGGTGGTTTCCGCAATATTGCCCTGATGGAAGACATAGAGCTTAGCCGCCAGCTGTTGAGGGCTGGCCGTCCCTTTTGTATTGCTGATCCCGTTGTCACTGACAGCCGTCGCTGGGAACAGCAGGGGCCCTGGCGCACCATCGTGCTGATGTGGCGACTGCGCTGGAAGTACTGGCGGGGAGTATCGCCGGATGAACTGGCCCGGCTGTATCGAGCCGACGTACGCCGGGGGCCGTCATGAGTCTCGCCATCTCGCCGGATTCGCCCGATCAGCGGCCAACTGCAGTCATCATTCAGTTCGCCAAATGGCCACAACCCGGTCGGGTGAAAACCCGGCTGATGCCCGCCCTGGGTGAGCAGGGAGCGCTGGATGCCCATATCCGGCTGACCTTGCAGGTGTTGGAAAACCTTACCGGCAGCGGTTTATCGGTCTGGTTGTACTGGGACCGTGAGCTGGCGGAGGCGCCCTCCCAGGCCCGCGATATTCTGGCCGTTGCAGATCGCCGGCAGATACCGCAGGGGGTTCAGGCCGGAAAGGACCTGGGCGAGCGAATGGTGAATGCTCTGGCGGAAGGCCTGTTGCAGGCGGACGTCGCCGTGATCGTTGGCTCGGACTGCCCATCGGTGGATGCCGGCTACCTGCATCAGGCCGTGACTGCACTGCAAACGGCCGATGTGGTGCTGGGTCCATCGGAGGACGGTGGTTATGTGCTGATCGGCGCCCGCAAAACCATTTCAGGCATGCTGGATGGCATCGACTGGGGTACCGATCAGGCGTATCAGCAGACGCTGGCCGCCCTGAGTAGCCGCGGGCTGGCTACCAGGTCACTGGCCACCCGGTGGGATGTGGATGAGCCGAAAGACTGGGAGCGATTTCTGGCCTCCAGTCTTCCGGCCGGTCTTTAACGCCCGATCGCCGGCTGTGTCCGCAGGCTATTGATGATCTCTGCAGGCGCCTCGGCACCATCCTGAGTGGTCACCAGCAGGCTTGCCCGATAGGACAGCATTGCATTCCTGTAGGCCGTCAGCAGATCGTCATGGCTGACCTGGCGCACCGCTTCCGCCAGTTGTTCACGGGAATCGAAAGTGTCCACGCTGCGGTCAATTTCCTGCCAGTAGCGTTGGGAGACTTGCGACAATTGGCGATCCTGCTCAAGCAGACGGCTGGTCACGGCCTGCTTTTCCCGTTCCAGCTCTGCCGGTGTCATGGCGGCCAGCGTGTTTTCAAAACGACGGCTGAAGGCGGTGACGGCGTTGTCAATGTCGTCGGCACTGGCTTCAGGAGATTGCACCACCAGGGCCAGGGCCGGGGTTTCCAGCATCTCGAAAGAGGTGGCGTAAACCACATAGCCAAGCTGGCGCTGGGTGCGGATTTCCTCATAGAAAGGGCTGCTGACAATCTGCGCCAGCAGGCGGTAAGTGGCACGGTCTGCCATGTTGGTGCTGGTGCCCTGGCTGTAGCGTACATAGCCGGTATCCGGGTGTGGCACCGGCATCACCACTCGGGTTTCCCCTTCCGGCAGCTGGCGGACCGCGCTGCGGCTGATGTCTGCGGGCTTCGTATCCTGTAACAGCAGGGCGCTGGCCAGCTGGGCGGTGTTCAGGGCGAAGGCCGGTGTGGCATTGCCATGAACCAGCAAGGTGGCGTCGGTCTGTCGGGTGAAGCGTCCGGCAAACTCCCGCAGGTCCGCCACCGTGATGTCGTTGGCAGCTTCCAGCTTCTCATCCGTGGTCCAGGCACCTTCAATCAGCGCGTCCTGCACCAGCGCCGCCGCCTGGCCCACCGGCCGTTCCTGCAGGCTGTTACGCAGGGCGTCGATGTACTGATTGCGGGCGATACTGAAACGCTGATCGGTGATGTGGGGCGCGGCCAGTTGCGACAGAATGCGCGACATCAGCACGGGCAGTTTGTCGTGGTAGCCACCGACACGCACAGTCAGCCCCCGCAGATGGGGGTACACCGAATAGTCCAGCCCGGCCATCTGGGCCGGGTAGG
>NZ_CAXBDN010000254.1:0-6368 GCF_963974375.1 uncultured Marinobacter sp. | reverse complement strand
GGCGCTGGTGATCTGTGCGATGATCATCGCTATTTTCCCGATCATTTCCAACACCACCCTGGGCCTGCGCAGCGTGGATCCGAACCTGCTGAGCATGTTCCGCATGTATCGCACCAGCCGCTGGCAGGAACTGGTGCGGTTGCGCATTCCCAGCGCCTTGCCGTACTTTTTCGGCGGCCTGAGGATCAGCTCCGGGCTGGCGCTGATTGGCGCCGTGGTGGCGGAGTTCGTGGCGGGCACCGGTGGCACCAAGGCGGGGCTGGCATACCTGATTCTGCAGTCGGGCTACAACCTGCAGATTCCCCGTATGTTTGCGGCCCTGCTGCTGATCACCCTGACCGGTATCGCCCTGTTTGCCCTGATGGTGTGGATGTCCGACCGGGTGCTGCGCAACTGGCATGAGAGCGCGTTGAAGGTAGAGCACTGACCATGTCCCAACCCCGGACGGGTGCCATAACCGCCGTCGCTGCACCTCAGTACGCCTGGCGCAGCGGCTATCTGCTGCTGGCCTTCACGGCGTTGGCCTGGGGAATCAACTTTCCGATCCTGAAAATCGGGCTGGAATACAGCCCGCCGCTGCTGTACACCACCCTGCGGATGATTCTGGGCACCCTCACCATGTTTTTGATCGCCCGGGCCATGGGCATTCTGAAGTTTCCACACCGTTCGGATGTGCCGGTGGTGTTCTCGGTGGGACTGCTGCAGAACATGGCGTTTATCACCCTGGTGACCGTGGGTATGCAGTACATGCCGGCGGGCCGGGCGGCGATTCTGGCCTACACTTCGCCTATCTGGGTGGTGCCGGCGGCGGCGCTGTTTCTGGGTGAGCGTTTTACCCTGCCACGGGCCATTGGTACCGGCCTGGGGCTGGCGGGGCTGATGGCCATCTTCAATCCCCTGGCTATCAGCTGGCAGGAGCCCGGCGTGGTCACCGGCGGTTTGCTGATTGTGGGTGCCACCCTGGTGTGGACGGCGGGGCTGGTGCACGTACGCCTGCATAAATGGCACGGTGATGTGCTGTCCCTGATTCCCTGGCAGTTGCTGTCTTCGGTGGTGTTTCTGGTACCCCTGGCGCTGATCATGGAAAACCCGTCCCAGATCCGCTGGGAGCCGGATTTTCTCTGGAATATTTTCTTCAGCGGCGCCATTGCCTCTGGCCTCTGCGTTGCGGCTCAGGTGGGCGCCATTCGCTCATTGCCGGCGGTCAGCCTGTCGCTGAATTCCGCGGCGGTGCCGGCGGTGGGACTGATCTCTGCGATCTTTATTCTGGGGGAGTATCCGGGTCTGTGGGATGCGCTCGGCTTTCTGCTTATCGCTGCCGGTATTCTGGTGGTGGGGTTGTCGGATCGTCGCCAGGCGCTGGCGCAACGGCGCCGGTTGGCGGCGTTGCAAAAACGATGAGGGGTGACTGACGCAGCCCGTTACCCTCCCTGGTAACAGGCTGTGGTTCAGCTTTTAATCATTTGCTGAAGCAGTGCCTCAGCTGGCGGGGATATAGGACTGCGTGGAGTACTCATCCGCGCTGGGCTTGCTGATGGTGCCCACTTCCAGCAGGTAATCCACAAAGGACTGGGCGTAGTCCAGGAACGTATCCTCGGCACGACCGTCTTCCGACACGGTGCCAAAGGTCACGTAGCCGTCGCGGCCTTCTGCGGTGAAGCTGTTGCTGACCACAATGAGGGTCTCCTCATTGCCCAGCGCGCGCCATTCGCCGCCTTCCCGATCCCGTACTTCGACGTCATACAGCCTGTCACCGGCGCTGCGGTTCATATCGACCGTCCAGCGCAGGCCTGCGGCGTAGGGGTAGGCGCCGGAGCTGTCGCTGTGGGCGTAGTCCACCGCCTCGTTGAGCACCTGGATGATTTCGGCCCCGGTCATCTCGAGATTGGTCAGCGTATTGGCAAACGGTAACAGGGTGTAGGCATCGCCGATGGTCAGTTCACCCTGGAACAGGTCAATGCGGACACCGCCGGAATTCTGGATAGCCACATCTGCGCCACGGCTCAGGTAAAGGAAAGCCTGCGCAACAATGTTGGGGATATCGCCGCCGCGGACCGGATCTTCGCCCTGACAGGCTGCATCAGCGTAAGGAACGCCGGGAATCCGGGCCAGGCACAGGTCTTCCGTGGCGGTGCCGATAACCCGGTTACGGAATTCGTCCAGCTGCCCGGTGTATTGCCCCAGCAGGGTGGCAGCATCACTGTCTTCCTGGGTCCAGCTCAGCTGGGGCGCAGCTTCAACAGCGGCCATGATGGTTTGCAGCGTGGCGCCTTCCACTTCTTCTCCGTTACGAACCACCGGTCCGTCGATCAGCAGGTGAGGTACACCGGAGCAGGACACCACATTGCCCTCGGCGTCCCATTCCACATTCAGTTCTCCCACAACGCGGGAATAATGCCAGGCCTGCGCGACACAGGCGGTATCGCCGTCAGCATTGGTGACCTGAGTGGGGTAGTCACCCTCACTGGCCAGACCAAACTCGTTGAAGTCACCGAGCAACGAGTGGGAGTCGCCACCAATGATCACGTCCACGCCTGACAGGCTGCGGGCCAGGGCCAGGTCATTCTGGTACTGGTAGTGGGTCAGCAGAATGATCTTGTTGACGCCTTGCTCTGACAGCTCGTCAATCATCGCCTGGGCGGTTTCGCGCTCATCCAGGAAGAGGGTGGTGCTCAGCGGGCTGGAACTGTTCCGGGTCTTGTTGGCGATGTCGATACCAATGATGCCAACCTGCTGGCCTTCCATTTCCCGGATCACGTAGGGCTTGATGTAGTCGTCTTCGGCGATTGGCGCCAGCGGGGTGCCGATTTCCGGAACAACGTTAGCGGCCAGTACCGGCGTGTTGCAGTCGCTATCCGCCAGTTCATCAAGAAACAGCTTGAGTCCGGCATCGCCACGGTCAAACTCGTGGTTGCCCAGGGCAAAGGCGTCGAAGCACACTAGGTTCATCATGTCGGCGTCTGCTGCACCCTCAAAGGAGGAGAAGTACAGCGTGCCGGTAATGGCATCGCCGGCATGGAGCTTCAGCACGTTGTCCAGCGCGGTCTCGCGCTCGGCGATTTTGGCGACGACCCGGGGGAAACCACCCAGCGTAAAACCGGTGTCGGCACCCGCCAGATTCAGGGTCTGGCTGCCGGCTTCAAGGTTTGAGTGGTGATCGTTGATGTGAAGGATATTGATGGTAAGTGGCTCACCGGTTTCCGGTGTATTGTCGTTGTCATTGCTGTCGTTACAGCCGGCCAGGGCCAGCAGAGGCACGACAATCCAGGCAGATTGACGAATCATGTCCATATTCCTTTGTTAAACCTGTGAGGCCAGGCGATAGATGTTGGCTTACCCGAAGAGCATGGGCGGCCAAGATTGCAGTTCGGTGATGAAATCGTGTCGGTTTCGGGAAACACCGGAGCTACCGGTGTTTCCCATTCAGTGAACTGACGAGTCAGGACACGTCAACGACTGCAGCCCGTCAGCGACCGAGCTGCCGGATCAGTGCCTTCATATCCTTGAAGTTGACGTTGCCATCGCCGTTGATGTCGTAGTCCGGCGCAGAGGCCTTGCCGAACAGCAGCGCCAGCAGGAAGCGGGACAGGTCCCGACCCGTTACCCGGCCATCACCGTCGAGGTCAGCAGGATTACCACTGATGTCGGCCACCAGCTTCAGAGCGACGATCACCGGATCGTGGTCGGAGGAGCGGTAGGCATCTGCGGCGAAGAACGCAGCCTGCTGTTGGGGGGTCTTGAACTCAAGGTTGTAATCCAGCGCCCGGGGCTCGTCCGCGTTGATGGTCCAGACCGCAGCATCGGTCACTTTAGGCATCAGCGACTCGTTGGCCAGGGCGTGGTCAAGATAGCCTGCCTGCCCGAAGAACACGTAGGTGTAGGCCTGTTCACCAACCAGACTTGCCAGCAGGTCGGTGTAGCCAGCCTGTGCCAGGGCAGTGACCGGATCTTCCTTGGCGTAGGCGTTCAGGTCGCCGATGATCAGCAGGTCACTTTCTCCGGTTCCGGTGGGATCGGCGGCCAGCCAGTTGGCAAGGGCACTGGCCGCCTGGGTCCGGGTCGGATTCCAGCAACTCTGGCCATCGTTCTGGTCCGCCTCGGCACCGGTAGCGCCGCCACAGCCTTTGGATTTGAAATGGTTTACCGCAACGGTGACGCCATCATCAATGCCTGGTGGCGCAAAGGTCTGCGCCAGTGGCTGGCGATTGAGGTCATCAAACGGTGGCAGGCTCAGGGTTGCAGCAGGGCCAACAACCTCTACCCGGTCGGTACGATAGATGAAACCAACGGTGATGGCGTCACTGCCCAGGAGCTCAAGGCCCGGGTCCACATAGCCCCAGTCCGGGCCCAGTTCCGCCGTGAGGGAGGCAATGGCGCTGAATTCGCCATAGCCGTCATTCTCGATTTCCATCAGTCCGACGATGTCGGCATTCAGGGCCTGGATGGCGCTGACCAGTTTCGCGGTCTGACGACTCAGTTCCTCCGGATTGCTGGCGCCACGAGGGGTAGGGAAACCACCGCCCATGCCATCGCCGTTGAAGTAGTTCAGTACATTGAAAGACGCCACCACGAGATTGCCGCGATCGGCGAGAACCGGCTCTGCCGGGCGCGGGTTGCTGGCGATGAACGACGGGCTGGCGACCGGTTGCAGGCGCCATTCGTTGAAGCGGTAGTCGAGCACGGCCACCAGATCGGTCACCTGATCACCGGCACGAACGGTGTTGCTGGCACTCAACTCCGGCGCCGGGTAGGGCACCATGGGTGGGTTCTGGCGGTTACTGGCGTCATCCAGAAGGATACGATCCAATTGCTGCATGGCAGCAAATTCCGTTGCGTCCGCGCCGGGCTCTGCCACGTTGGTGGGAATGAAATGGCGACCACTGCCCAGGGTCAGGCTGCCGAAGCGGCCCAGATCATAGGTGTCGTTGACCACCAGCGGTTGTTCAAACCGGACCCGCATGGATTCAGAGGCTTCCGGAGCGGCAGCCGAGTCCCAGGGCAGGGAAATGGTCACTGGCGGTGGCAACTGGCCGGTGCCGCAGTCGGCAATTTCGGCAAGGTCGGTGAGCTCGGTCAGGCCATTGAACTCCACGACACTACCGGCGATGCGCAGCCGCTGGCCTTCACTGGCGCTGCTGCCCGGTGCGTAGATGAACAGGCCTTCCGAGGTGTCCGGGTTGTTGTCGCGATCGGCCAGCTCTTCTTCCACATAAAAGCCTGCGAGCTGATCGGGGCCGTTGAAGACGGCGGAAACTATGGCCTCGATCACCACGCTCTCGCCGCTCAGCGGGCTGAAATCGGTGGATCCCTGCACTGCAGAAATGAGGGTGGCCGGAGCGCCACAGGTCATATCGACGGGTTCGGGAACCGGTTCTTCTTCCGGTGGCGTGGTAGAGCCGTTCAGGGCACCGAGATCATCGAAGGTATTGATCGGAAATCCGTCGAAATAGGCGGCCGGATCGTAGGGGTCGTAAGGGTCGGTATCGACATCGGTGCCGGGCCGGCGACGCAGGGTGCGATCGGCGGTACGGATGTCGCCGCTGCCCCAGTAGCTGCCCGGATCAAAGCCGATCTGGCCGATGCTGTCGGCAATGGCGCCACCGTTCAGCAGCGTAATGGCGTCGTCGCCATTGAACAGCCCGGCGCCACTGGTCTGATCGGTCACCGCAAGAATGGCCGGGTCGGCCTGGCTGCTGGCGAACACAAAGTTGGCGCCCGGAGCGACGCTGCCCTGCAGGTCAATGGTCAGCCCGGGATTGGTGTTGCCATTGAAATAGATCTGAATTTCCCACGAGGCAAGATTAATGGCGGAATCTGTGGGGTTATAAAGTTCCAGCGCCTTGTTGTTACCGGAACCTTCGACATACTCACTGAACAGCAGGTCAGCCTGAACGGCCCCGGAGAGGGCTGCCGTGACGGCTGTTGCCAGCAACGCGCGTTTCATCATCATGGTTCGTTCCTTGAGGGCGCCTTGAATGCGCCTTGGAATCATCTTGAGAGTCGTTGGCGGTATCGACATAAGGTTATCGTCGTACCACCGTCAGCATCTGCAAAGACTGTGACGAACCGATGAGAGTTTTATGACGTTGCTGTCTCCAGACTGGACAGATACCGGTACCTCACCACCAGGCTTTGCCCCACATCTGCGGGTTGGCCCAGTACTGAGGGTTGTTCCAGGTGCGCTTGTGGTTATAGGTGTCGATGTTATAGGTATACAGGGTATAGCCCGGGTGGTCGGGTGCCGGCTCGATGGTGGTCTGGCGGACAAAGCCCAGGGCGATGAAATCCTGGAAGGTCAGCGCGCTGTCGTTGCGGATAATGGCGGCGATCTGGTGGTTGCCGTAATTGCGCAACTGGCCCAGCAGGAG
>NZ_CAXBDN010000253.1:0-6414 GCF_963974375.1 uncultured Marinobacter sp. | reverse complement strand
TGATGACTTTAAAGATAGAGAGCAGTGGGATAGAGATACATACCACTGGTTTAAGTTTCCCGGTTCAGAGACACCTTGGCCGGTGATGGTGGTGATGCGGGAAATGAGGGGCTCGCCCAGGTACACCGCCCGGCCAACGGCGACGGCGGTGCCTACGTTCTGACACATCACGCCGATATCGGCAGGTATGCCGCCGTGGGGAACCTCCATGCCGGTAACGATCTGTATCAGCTGTTTCTCGCCGCCGGAAGGGTACTTGGTGGGCACCACCAGGATCTCCGTCTGGCTGTCCTCGGCGGCGACACGCATGGCCGCAATGGCTTCGGGTTTGTTGGCCTCGATGGCCACCACGCACCGCTCCGGTCGCAGAATCCAGGCCATTATCCGCAGGCCGCCGATGATTTCGTTTGCCCGTTCCCGCATGGTCATATCATCAGCGGTGATGTAAGGCTCGCACTCGGCGCCGTTCAGAATCAGCGTGTCCACCTTGCGGTCCCGGGGTGGTCGCAATTTGATGTTGGTGGGAAAGCCGGCGCCACCCAGGCCGACAATACCGGATTCACGGATCCGCTCAAGCACGGCGTCCCGTTCCAGTTGCCGGTAGTCCGCGATGGGAGATCGCTCGCCCCAGAGGTCCTGGCCATCCGGTATCAGGGTGAGGCACCAGTCATCCATGCCCGAGGGGTGGGGGACCGGCAGTGGCTGAATGGACTCAATGGTACCGGAGGTCGGCGCGTGAACCGGCACGCCCACGCCGGTTTTGACGTCAGCAATTTTCTGGCCTTTGAGGACCTGATCGCCTGCATGGACCAGAGTTTCCGCAGGCTGGCCGATGTGCTGTTGCAGCGGCAAGACCAGTTTTTGTGGCAATCCGGCATACCGTATCGGGCGACCGGTGGACTGCTGTTTGTTTTCCGGTGGGTGAATGCCCCCGGCGAAATCCCACAGTTGGGTCATCAGGCGCTGACCTCCTGACGATCTGTTGCAATCAGACGGGGTGCCTGTGGCTGCGCAGGGGGTTGCCAGGTCCAGCTGCGGATGTCCGGCTCGATGGTGATCATGTCAATGCAGTCGACCGGACAGGGTTCCACGCACAGGTCACAACCGGTGCACTCGCTTTCGATCACCGTATGCATGTGTTTGGCAGCGCCGAGAATGGCGTCCACCGGACAGGCCTGAATGCATTTGGTGCAACCGATGCACTCATCCTCGCGGATGACCGCAACCCGGCGCGCCTGTTCCATGCCGTGCTCGGCATCCAGCGGCTGTGGCTCCACGTCGAGCAGGTCCGCCAGCGCCCTGATGGTGGCTTCACCACCAGGCGGGCATTTGTTGATGGCATCGCCGTTGGCAATGGCTTCGGCGTAGGGCCTGCAACCGGGGAAACCACACTGGCCGCACTGGGTTTGGGGCAGCAGCGCGTCTATCTGCTCCACCAGAGGATTGCCCTCAACCCGGAAGTACACCGCAGCAAAGCCCAGCAGGGCGCCGAACACCACAGCCAGTGACAGCAGCACAATAATGGCGATCAATACTCCGGTCCACATAACTTGCAACCTCCGTCAGACGCCAACCAGGCCGGTGAAACCCATAAAGGCCAGCGACATCAGCCCGGCGGTAACCATGCCAATGGCAGCGCCGCGGAAAGCCACCGGGACATCAGCAACGGCAATCCGCTCGCGCATGGCGGCGAACAGCACCAATACCAGCGAAAAGCCGGCAGCGGCGCCAAAACCGTACAGCACGGATTCAACAAAGTTGTTGTTTTTGTTGATGTTGAGCAGGGCAACACCGAGCACTGCGCAGTTAGTGGTAATCAGCGGCAGGAAAATGCCCAGCACCCGATACAGCAGCGGGCTGGTCTTGCGGACCACCATCTCGGTGAACTGAACCACCACCGCGATCACCAGAATAAAGGTGATGGTGCGCAGGAACGCCAGATCCAGCGGCTCCAGCAGATAGGTGTAGGCCAGATAGCTGCATACCGAGGCCAGAGTGAGCACAAAAGTGGTGGCCAGGGACATGCCCATGGCCGTCTCCAGCTTCCCGGACACCCCCATGAAGGGGCAGAGTCCGAGAAACTGCACCAGCACAAAGTTGTTCACCAGAATGGTGCTGACCAGAATCAGCAGGTATTCCGTCATCTGCAAAAGGCTCCAGTGCCCCGATCAGTCATCGCGAGCCGTGGTCACATCACCCGCATGCCGGGGCTGGCGCCGGAATCCGGAGACAGGATGAAAATATCCTTGCCGCCGGGACCCGCTGCCAGCACCATGCCTTCGGACATGCCGAATTTCATCTTGCGGGGCTTCAGATTGGCCACCATCACCGTTAACCGGCCTTCCAGCTCTTCGGGCTTGTAGGCTGACTTGATGCCGGCGAAGACGTTGCGCTCGCCGGCACCGATGTCCAGGGTCAGGCGCAGCAGCTTGTCAGCGCCTTCCACCTGTTCTGCTTTCACGATTTTTGCGACCCGCAGGTCCACTTTGGCAAAATCCGGGAACTCGATTTCGTCAGCCACCGGCTCTACATCTGCCGCTGTCGAGACAGGGGCTGACCCGGTGGCGGCAGGCAGTTCTTCCTTTGATGCCTCCAGCATTTTCTCGATCTGGGCCATATCGACCCGGTTCATCAGCGGGCTGAACTTGTTGATGCTGTGGTTTTCCAGCAGCTGGCTGCGGTTGTTCCAGTCCAGCGGTGTATTCAGGAAGTCGGCCGCCGCTTCGGCGGTCTTCGGCAGCACCGGTGCCAGATAGGTCATCAGCTGGCGGAACATGTTGAGGGCATTGGTGCAGATGGCCTGCAGTGCGTCGTCCTGGCCTTCCTGTTTGGCAATGACCCAGGGCTGCTCGTCGTTGACGTACTGGTTGGCGATGTCTGCCAGTTCCATGATGCGGCGCATGGCACGACCGAAGTCCCGGGCCTCGTAATGGGCTTCGATGTCCTGGCCAGCCTCAATGAAAGCGGCCAGTTTGTCGGTTTCGGTCACTGTGCCGAGCTTGCCGTCGAAGCGTTTGCTGACAAAGCCGGCGCAGCGGCTGGCGATGTTCACTACCTTGCCTACCAGATCGGAATTCACCCGGGCGGCAAAATCTTCCAGATTCAGGTCCATGTCGTCGACGCCGGAGGTGAGTTTGGCGGCGAAATAGTAGCGCAGGTACTCCGGATTGAGATGGTCCAGAAAAGTCCGGGCCATGATGAAGGTGCCCCGGGACTTGGACATTTTCTTGCCATTGACGGTCACGAAGCCGTGGGCCCAGACCGCGGTCGGCGTGCGGAATCCGGCGTCATGGAGCATGGCGGGCCAGAACAGGGCGTGGAAGTTGATAATGTCCTTGCCGATGAAGTGGTAAACCTCGGCGGTGGAGTCCGCTTTCCAGAAATGATCGAAGTCGATGCCTTCGCGGTCGCACAGGTTCCTGAAACTGGCCAGGTAGCCAATTGGTGCGTCCAGCCATACATAGAAGAACTTGCCCGGCGAGTCGGGGATCTCGAAGCCGAAATAGGGCGCATCGCGGCTGATATCCCACTCCTGCAGACCGGCATCGAGCCATTCCGCCAGTTTGTTGGCCACCTGGGGTTGCAGCGTGCCGCTGCGGGTCCAGTTGGCGAGGAAGTCGGTGAAATCCGGCAGTTTGAAGAAATAGTGCTCCGACTGCTTCTCGACAGGGGTGGCACCGGAGACCGCTGAACGGGGGTTGATCAGCTCGGCAGGGGTGTAGGTGGCGCCGCAGGCCTCGCAGTTATCACCGTACTGATCTTCGGCCTTGCACTTGGGGCAGGTGCCCTTGATGAACCGGTCCGCCAGAAACATTTCCTTTTCCGGATCATAGAACTGGGTGATCTGGCGGGTGGCTATGTGGCCGTTTTCCTGAAGCTTGCGGTAAATGTATTCGGAAAAGTAGCGGTTCTCTTCGGAGTGGGTCGAATAGTAGTTATCGAAGCGGATGTTGAAGCCCGCGAAATCTTCCTGATGCTCCTGGCGAATGCGATCAATGAGCTGTTCAGAGGTAATACCCTCGCGCTCGGCCCGCAGCATGATGGCGGTACCATGGGCATCATCGGCGCAGACGTAGTAGCAGTTCTGGCCGCGCATTTTCTGGTAACGGACCCAGATATCAGTCTGAATGTATTCCAGCAGATGGCCAAGGTGAATCGGGCCATTGGCGTAGGGCAGGGCGCTGGTGACCAGAATATCGCGCTGTTGCTGTGAACTCGCTTGCGTCATGATAATGTCCGGACCTTGAGTGAACGTTGTGCTGTGGACGTTGTACGGAGCACCGGTAACCGGAGCGCCATATAGTCAGAAACGGGCACAGATGATACCTTTCAGGCGTCAAGTTTTCATCTGTCAGGGCGTGTTTTTACGTCAGTTTCGCCCTGACTGTGCAACTATTTTGGAGATCGGAATGGCACAGATTTCACAGCAGGCGCTTGAGGCGGCGGTCCGGCACTATCAGGATCCTTACCTCGGGCAGGATTTGTACGCGCTGGGAGCCGTGAAATCCCTCAGGGCAGACGACTCGGGTGCGGTCAGCCTGGAAGTGGAATTGCCCTATGCCAGTGCCGGCATCGCCGGGGGCCTGCGACAAATTGTCGGCAATGCCCTGGAACTGGTGGACGGGGTGACCGGCGCCGAGGTCAGTGTCCGTCAGCGCATCCATTCCCACAAAGCGCAAAAAGACCTGCAGGCCATCGGCGGGGTGAAGAACATCATCGCGGTGGCGTCCGGCAAGGGTGGCGTCGGCAAGTCCACCACAGCGGTCAATCTGGCGCTGGCGCTGGCAGCGGAAGGTGCCCGGGTCGGTATTCTGGATGCGGATATCTACGGTCCCAGTGTCGGTATGATGCTGGGCATCCCGGAGGGGCAAAAGCCGAAGACGAAAGCCAACAAGTATTTCGTGCCCATCGAGGCCCATGGCGTCCAGGCCATGTCCATGGCCTTTCTGGTCAATGACAACACCCCCATGGTGTGGCGCGGCCCCATGGTCAGCGGGGCAGTGCTGCAGCTGCTGAATCAGTCCCTGTGGAACGACCTTGATTATCTCATCGTGGACATGCCTCCGGGCACCGGTGATATCCAGCTGACTCTGGCCCAGAAAGTTCCCGTTACCGGAGCGGTAATTGTCACCACCCCCCAGGACATCGCACTGCTGGACTGCAAGAAGGGCATCGAGATGTTCCGCAAGGTGGATATTCCGGTGATCGGCGTGGTCGAGAACATGAGCGTTCATATCTGCAGTAACTGCGGCCATGAGGAACCCCTGTTCGGCCACGGTGGTGGTGAGCGGGTGGCAACGGAATACCAGACCGAATTGCTGGGGCAGTTGCCGCTGCATCTGACCATTCGTGAACAGACCGACGGCGGCACCCCCTCAGTAATCGCCGAACCGGACTCCGAGGTGGCCCGCCGCTACCGGGATATCGCCCGCAAGGTGTCGGCGCAGCTGTCCACCAGGGCCCGCAACACCAGCGGCCCGATCCCGAGCATTTCCATCAGCGAGGATTAAAGCGGTCATAGCGGTTTGTGCGCTTTGCCGTAGGGCGCTGCTACGGTTAAACTGTGGCGCCTTAATTTGCCGAACGGGTGATTTGCCATAACCCGGCGAACCAACCAGATGAGACCGCAGCGATGAGCATCAAGTCAGACAAGTGGATCCGCAGAATGTCCGAGCAGCACGACATGATCGAGCCGTTCGAGCCGGGACAGGTCCGGGAGACTTCCCGGGGCCGGGTGATTTCCTACGGTACCTCAAGCTACGGCTACGATGTGCGGTGCAGCAACGAATTCAAGATTTTCACCAACGTTCATTCCGCGACGGTGGATCCGAAGAATTTTGACGAGAACAGCTTCGTCAATTACACCGGCGATGTCTGCATCATACCTCCCAACTCCTTTGCGCTGGCCCGTACCGTGGAGTATTTCCGGATTCCCCGCAGCGTACTCACCATCTGCCTCGGCAAATCCACCTACGCCCGTTGCGGTATTATTGTCAATGTGACGCCGCTGGAGCCGGAATGGGAGGGCCAGGTGACCCTGGAGTTTTCCAATACCACTAACCTGCCGGCGAAGATTTACGCCAATGAAGGCGTCGCCCAGATGCTATTCTTTGAATCTGACGAGATCTGCGAGACCAGCTACAAGGATCGCGGCGGCAAGTACCTGGGTCAGACCGGCGTTACCCTGCAGCGAGCCTGATCGCCAGCTCAATCGTCAAATGCCCGGTGTATTGATCCTCAATGCACCGCTTGTGTGTTTCCCATAAGAATTGCAGGAGCAGAGTGTGAACGCCAATCAGTTCCTGAAAGCGCTTGAACAGCTGCAGGGGTGGCGGGAATGTGCGTTCCTGCTGGCTCTGGCCGAGCGCGGATTTCCCAACTATGCGTTGTTCAGTGAGGCCATCGGAGGCAAGG
>NZ_CAXBDN010000252.1:0-6416 GCF_963974375.1 uncultured Marinobacter sp. | reverse complement strand
TGAGCTATGGCCCCCAACGGCTGCGTATATTAAGGATCCGACCCCGGGGCGTCAACCACTTATCCGGTTTTTTTTCAGATTATTCGACTTCCCTGTCAAAAGCGCTCAATTCCCGACCAGATCGGTTACTCGGCAAACAATCCGGCGTAGTCCTTCTCCACTTTTTTGGTCTCCTTCTTGGAGAAACCACCCAGCACCTCAAGAGCATGGCGCAAACGGGAGCGGGTCATGTCCGGTCCCAGCAGCGCCATGGAGTCCATCACCGACCAGGAGTTGGGAGTACCGGCCACCGCCACAAAGATGGAAAACATGAAATCCCCCAGCTTCAGATCCATGGCTTTGGCCAGCGCCTTGATGTCGGCAAAGATCGTGTCCTTGCTCCAATGGCGCTGTGCCTCGAGGCGCCACAGGGTGAACTGCAACACCCGTTTGATCTGATCGTCGGTCAGCTTGTTATGGGCGAAGCTTTCGGGGCTCAGGTTGAGCATGCCGGAGAACATGAATGCCGCCATCGGGGCCACATCGGAAAACACCTCTGTGCGGCCTTTGACGTGCGGCACCAGAGCCCGCAACGCGTCTTCGTTGAACCACCACTGCTGCAGGCGAGCCATGAACTGCTCGTCGCTCACCTCTTCCCGCAACCAGAGCCCGTTCAGCCAGCGCAGCTTTTCCACATCAAACACGGGTCCGCCCAGAGACACCCGCTGAATATCAAAATGTTCGATCATTTCTGTCAGGGTGAACTTCTCGCGCTCATCCGGCATCGACCAGCCCATGCGGCCCAGATAGTTGGTAACCGCCTCCGGCAGAAACCCCATACGCTCATAGAAGGTGATGCTGGTGGGGTTCTTGCGCTTCGACAGCTTGCTCTTGTCCGGGTTGCGCAGCAGCGGCAGGTGACACAGCACCGGCATATCCCAGCCGAAATACTTGTAGAGCAACTGGTGCTTGGGCGCCGAGTTGATCCATTCCTCGCCCCGCAGAACGTGGGTAATGGCCATCAGGTGATCGTCCACCACATTGGCCAGATGATAGGTGGGCATACCGTCTGACTTCAGCAGAATCTGGCAATCCACCTGGGACCAGTCAATTTCGATGGTGCCACGGAGCATGTCGTCAATCAGACACACGCCCTCATCCGGCACCTTCATGCGGATCACATAAGGTTCCCCGGCCGCCAGACGCCGCTGGACCTCATCCGCCGGCAGCTCCAGATCACCCTTGATGCCCGGATTCAGTCCCTGCGCCTTGCGCTCTTCACGGATCGACTCCAGCTCTTCCGGTGTACGGAAGCAATAAAAGGCATGACCTTTTTCAACCAGCTCCATGGCGTACTGGCCATAGGAGTCCCTGCGCTCAGACTGACGGTAGGGGCCATATGGACCGCCCACATCCGGACCCTCGTCCCAGTCAAGTCCCAGCCAGCGTAAAGCTCGCAAAATGTCCTGCTCTGACTCCCCAGTACTGCGAGCCTGATCAGTGTCTTCAATCCGTAAAATAAACTGGCCGCCATGCTGACGAGCGAAGCAGAGGTTGAACAGAGCAACAAACGCGGTGCCTACGTGAGGGTCACCGGTGGGTGACGGTGCGATTCGGGTACGTACGGTCATGAATCATTCCTGCCTGGCGCAGTGAGTGGAGTAACAACAAATCCGGGGCGCCATTATACCGGCCCGCACCTGAAATCCCATGGACAGAAGTGGATAACCTCCGGTGGATCCACCACATCGGCCATGAGACCTTTGCACAGGGCGATAATTGTAATATTATAACGTTTCTGATTTTCCTCCATCACCCGCTGATAACGGAATCCACACACCATGCGAGTCCAGCGCCCTGCCCGGTTCAACCTGCACCCTGCCACCAAATTTCTACTGTCCGCCCTGCTGCTTAGCCTGCCTATGGCACCGCCACGCCTGCGGTCGTTGCATCTATCAAGCCGGTGGAGTTACTGGTGAAAGCCGTGGCGGGAGACCAGGTCACCGTATCCACGCTGGTGCCGGATGGCGCCAGCCCTCACACCTATCAGTTACGCCCCTCCGAGAGAGCAAGACTGGAGCAGGCTGCACAGGTGTTCTGGATCGGGCCCGACATGGAAACCTTTCTGATCCGGTTGCTGGGGGGACAGGATCTCGCCAAGCGCACGGTCAGACTGGCCCCGGACGATTCGGCGGAGACGCCATCCGGTGATGCTCCATCCGGTGGCCATGGCCACGATCATGACAACGGACATGACGACCGGCACCATGATGATCAGAAGCATGATGACGGTCATGCCGCTGGTCACGGGCACCAGCCGCAACCTGAAGATTCCCACGGTCATGACCATGATGGCAAAGACCCTCACCTCTGGGTCGACCCCGAACTGGGACTCGCCATGGCGCAGACCATTGCGGATGCCCTGGGTGGACTTGAGGGTGTTGATCAGGCGCAGATTCAACGCAACCTGGCTACGTTCAGGCAGGCCCTGAGAGCGGCTGAGACGGACATTCGCCAGCAACTGGCGCAGGCTCACTCGGTGGATCTGTTCACCTACCACGATGCTTTTGGACGCTTTGTCGAGCATTTTGGTCTGAAGCTTGCCGGAGTGCTGACGCCGAGCCCGGAGCGAACCCCCGGCGCTCGCCATCTGGCGGAGGTCAGAACCCGACTGGGCGCGGCCAGCAACCCCTGCCTGCTGACCGAACCTCAGTTCAACCGCCAGTGGTGGCTCACCGTGACAGAGGGCATGCACATCCCCACAGGCACCTGGGACCCGCTGGCATCGGGAATCGCCAGCGATGCGGATGGCTACATCCGGTTTCAGTACAGCATGGCAGAGGCGGTGCTAGGCTGCCTGCCAGAGCACGCCCAGAAGTAACGGCAGCGTGATCATTGCCAGTAGGGTCTGACCACTGATGATGGCCGCCATGAGGGGGGCATCGCCTCCCAGCTGGCGCGCCAGGATGTATGACGAGGTGGCGGTCGGCAATGCGGCCAGCAGGATGGCCACCTGCACCAGGCGCCCGTCCATGCCCAGAGCCATGGCCAGCCCCAGAGTCAGTACCGGGAAAATCACCAGCTTGGCCACGGAAGACACCAGAAAGGGCATCGATGCGCTGCGCAAGGCCTTCAGTTGCAGACCCGCGCCCACACACATCAGGCCCAGGGGTAGCGCAAGATCGCTCAGGGGCTCGAGGATGCCCGCCACAACAGGATGAAATCCGATCCGGAAAAAGCTCCAGATAACCCCCACCACCGAACCAATAATAAGCGGATTGGTCACAATGGCCCGGACCAGGGGCTTGAGCCGCAAGGCCCCTTTGCGGCAGGTCAGGGAGAACATCACTATGCACAGCAGGTTGAGCAGGGGCACCTTGATGGCCACCGCCACTGCGATCAGCGAGATGCCCTCATCCCCCAGCAGCATCCCGGCAGCCGCCAGCCCCACATAGCTGTTAAAGCGGATGCCACCCTGGAACACCGACGAATAGATCTCGCCGGGCCAGCGCCAGATCAGCTGAATCATCACCAGCACCAGCGTCATGGCAATCAGCATCACGCCAATCAGCACAAGAATGTCGCCATAGGCGGATGCCGGCAGCCGTGCCTGTCCCAGCTTGTAGATCAGCATGGCGGGGAATAGCGCATAGTAGGTAAAGCGCTCGGCCTGCAGCCAGAAACCTTCCCCGGGGAAGTTCCAGCGGCGGAACAGATGGCCCGCAACGATCAGCACAAACACCGGCACCAAAGCCTGAACCACAACGGACACTGGAGTTTCTCCGGAACAGGATGGAACGGCTATTGGTAAGGCCTACCAATAGCCGCGAGGTTTGAAGCCCTATTAACGACCGGTTTTAAGCTGTTCCCAATAGCGGGTGTAGATCTGCATGGCATCATCACCCACGTCGGCCTGGAATTCGGCGTTCACCATATCGGCCTCTGCCGGATAGCTGGTGCGGTCACTGGCAACCGCCTCATCCAGCATCTTACGAGCCTCGAGATTGGGGGTGGCATAGCCGATTTCCTCGCTGATCATGGCGGAAATCTCCGGCTGCAACACAAAACTGATGAATTTATGAGCAGCATCCGGATTGGGGGCGTTGCGGGGAATCACGAAGCTGTCGAGCCAGACAATCACCCCCTCCTCCGGATAAACATACTCCAGCGCTGGCATATCTTCCCTGCCCATGACCGCCTCACCGTTCCAGATCATACCGACGTCCGCCTCCCCTTCCAGGTAAGGCATCCTCGGTGCATCGGAGTTGAAGGTGCGAACCGAGGGCATCAGCTCGGTCAGCTTCTCATAGGCCTCGCGGATTTCGTCCGGATCCGTACTGTTGCCGGAATAGCCCAGCACCCGCAGGCCGATATGAAACACCTCACGCATATCATTGGTCAGCATGACCCGGCCCTGATACTGCTCATCCCACAGATCTTCCCAGCGGGTGACCTGGCCGGCGTCAATCACATCGCCATTGAACGCCAGTCCGGTCGAGCCCCACAGATAAGGCACACTGAAAGCATTATCCGGGTCGATATCGAGGTTGATCAGATCCGGATCCAGCCGGTCGAAACCCTCAATCTTGCTGTGATCCAGCTCCGCCAGCAGGCCCTCGGCCCGCATCTTGTTGACGTAATAGGTTGAGGGCATCGCCAGATCATACTGGGCTCCTTCACTGAGCAGCTTCAGCCTGGCATACATGGCTTCATTGCTGTCGTAGGTGGTATAGATCACCTGAATACCGGTTTCCTCTTCGAACTGGTCCAGCACTTGCTGGGGCATGTACTCTGACCAGTTGTACAGATTCAGCACTTGCTGCTCGTCCTGGCTACTGCAGCCAGCCAGGGCAACCACAGCCAGACCAGCAATGGCAAATTTCTTCATGGTTTGCTCCTCATCAGAATCCATTGGGAAAGCATAAGCATCATCAGTGAAAACACCAGCAGCAGGGTACCCAGTGCATTCACTTCGGGTTTCAGTCCCACCCGCACCATGGAGTAGATGCGTAATGGCAGAATTTCATAGCCGGGACCGCTGATAAAGGTACTGACCACCACATCGTCCAGGGACAGGGTAAACCCCAGTAACCAGCCCGCCAGCAGCGCCGGCATGATAACCGGCAACAACACCGTGCGGGTCATGGTGAAATCGCTGGCACCCAGATCCCGGGCTGCTTCCGGAAGACGATCATCAAAACCGCTGAGTCGCGCCATCACTGTAATCACCACGAACGGCAGGCAGAAGGTCACGTGAGCCAGCAGCAATGAAACAAAACCCAGGCTCAGGCCCACCATCATGAACAGCCCCAGTAACGAGATGGCCAGGACAATTTCCGGCGACATCATAACGATAAACAGCATGCCCTTCAGGGCTTTCTTGCCACGGAACCGGTAGCGGTGCAGCGCCAGCGCCGTCAGTGCACCAATAATGGTAGACACGGTGGCAGCGGCCAGCGCCAGCCAGAGGGAGTTCCACATGGCCTGCACCATGGCGTGGTTACTGAACAGCGCCTCGTACCATTTGAGACTGAAACCGCCCCACCGATACCCGGTCCTGGCATCGTTGAACGAAAACACCACCAGCACCAGAATCGGCAGGTAGATAAGACTGTAGACAAGGGTGAGGTAGATCCGGGGCAGCCAGCGGCTCATGATCCGCCCTCTTCACCAATACGCCGCTGGCTGAGCCGGTGAGCAAACAGCAGCAGCGCCATGGCAAGGGTCAGCAAGATACTGGCGGCGGCACCAAAGGGCCAGTTGCGGGCATCCAGAAACTGATTCCTGATGACATTGCCCACCAGCAGATTGCGGGAACCACCCAGAATATCGGCTACAAAGAACAGCCCCATGGCCGGCAGCAACACCAGCATGACACCGGCAAGTACTCCCGGCAGCGTCAGCGGCACCACCACATGGACAAAGGTGGGTAATCGCCCGGCACCCAGGTCATGGGAGGCCATCAACAGATCCGTCCGCAAGTCATCGAACACCGAATACAACGGCAGAATCATGAACGGTAGCAGCAGATAAACCAGACCGACGATCACCGCGCCTTCGGTGTAGAGCATCTGCAGGGGCTGATCAATCAGCCCCAGTGACATCAGCCCGCTATTGATCAGGCCATTGCTGGCCAGCATCAGTTTGAGCGCATAGGTCCGGACCAGAGAGTTGGTCCAGAAGGGTACGATCAACAGGAAGATCAGCAACAACTGGTAGCGTTTATCCACCTTGGTGAGCGCCCAGGCAAACGGATAGCCTATTAACAGACACAGCACCGTAGTCACCGACGCCATGTAGAGGGAATGGAAAAACACCTCGACATACAACGGATCAAGCAGGCGCTGATAGTTTTCCAGGGTCAAAGGTAGTGACAGAAAGCTGCCCGGATCCCGGGTCATGAAACTGGCACCAATCACCAGCAGATTGGGCACCAG
>NZ_CAXBDN010000251.1:0-6427 GCF_963974375.1 uncultured Marinobacter sp. | reverse complement strand
GCAGGTTCCAGAACTCCAGGTCAGCGTCCACATCCAGCCCCGACTTCTTTGACAGCAACAGGGTGACACAGGAGTCGTTGGCGCCATCAATCAGGGTCAGCTGGTTTTCCTGCTCCCAGGTCAGCGGTCCGGTGCCGTGCTGGGCGGCCAGGTAGCGGGCAATCACACGGGAATCGTAGAGTTCCCGGTCGCCGTCCACCAAAACCGGCACCTTCAATACCGGTGAGTTGCGACGCAGCTCGTCACGACCCTCAGCGTAGATATTCAGATGCAGAAATTCGTGGGGCGTGTCGTTCAGGAGCAGCCGGATACGACGTACATAGGGGGAGGTTCTGGAACCAATCAGTTTCATGACAACTCCACATGAAGAATGAATTTTTGTAAGGACATGGAACGACCCGGAACCCCGGATTCCAGTCACTAACATAGCGCAGCCCGGCACCTCTGACCAACGCTTCGACGACAAAAGTCAGGCGCTCATCCGCCCGCCCGTTCGTGGCGTAACACTGAAAATGCTCTATCATCGGAGCGGGCCGCCAGGAATTCCGGCCCGGCTTCCGGGGTGAGCGCCACCACGCTTTCACCGATACCCATTTTCGAAACAAGGATCCCATCATGCCCTCCCGACTGACCCTGATTGCCACTGGCATCGCACTTTCTCTGGGCGCCGGCAGTGTCTTCGCCCAGTTGCAGACTGAAACCGTTGAATACCAGGTAGACGGTGAGTCCTACACCGGTTATCTGGCCTGGAATGACAGCTACGAGGGACCCCGCCCGGGGGTTCTGGTGGTTCACGAATGGTGGGGCCACAACGAATTTGCCCGCGACCAGGCCGAGAAACTGGCGGCCGCCGGCTATACCGCGTTTGCGCTAGACATGTATGGCAGCGGAAAACTGGCGGATCATCCCCGTGACGCCATGGCCTTCATGGAGGCCGCCACGGCAGATCTCGACAGCGTGGTGAATCGCTTCACCGCCGCCATGAATATCCTGAAGCAACACGAGACTGTGGACAGCAACCGGATTGCCGCCCAGGGCTATTGTTTTGGCGGTGCAGTGGTTCTGAATATGGCGCGCCTCGGCATGGATCTGGCGGGCGTCGTCAGCTATCACGGCTCACTGGGCAGTCCCATCGAGGTTTCCCCCGGTGAGATATCCGCCAGGATACAGGTCTACACCGGCGGTGCCGATCCGATGGTGCCAGCCGACCAGGTAGCCGGCTTTGTCGACAGCATGATGAAGGCGGAGGCCGACTTCACCGTCACCAGTTTCCCCGGGGTCAGACACTCCTTCACCAACCCCGGTGCCGATCGCTTCGCCGCTGATTTCGATATGCCGGTGGGTTTCGATCAGGGTGCAGCCGAACGCTCCTGGAATGGCACCATGCAGTTCTATCAGGAGATTTTCCAGGACTGATAGCGGATCCCGCACCTTGCCGATACGCCGGGCTGAACCGGCAAGGTGCGGGTTAACCAGTCACCAAACAGTCATAAGTGAAAACGGCTTAATGACATCAAAAAAAAGGGTGGCATTCAGGAAAAAGCAGTAGTAGAGTCGGAATGGCAGGAAAGTTCAGTGAAGCATTTCATAAATATGACGTATCCCTCGCAGTAAGTAGTGTATCCGTCCTTTTTTTGAATCCGCGAAGTCTGTTTTCCCGTAAACGCCCACGGCTGATCCTGGTGATCAGGCAAAGGCAGTAAAATATTTGATTTGATTTCAGGAAGTTTAAGTATGTCTACTACTACCGGTACTGTTAAGTTCTTCAACGAAGCTAAAGGTTTTGGTTTCATCACTCGTGAGTCCGGCCCGGACGTATTCGTTCACTACAGTGCCATTCAGGGCAGCGGCTTCAAGACCCTGGCTGAAGGCCAGCAGGTTGAGTTCACTGTAACTCAGGGTCAGAAAGGTCCTCAGGCTGAGAACGTCGTACCTCTGTAAGTCGTCTCTCTTTATGTCACACCTTTGTACATGGTTACACCATGATCAGAAGTGTTGATAGCGCTTGAGCCTTCGGGTAAATAGCGCACCCTTAAAAGGCAGCTTCCGGGCTGCCTTTTTTGTTGTCTCGACATTGACTGAGACGTTGTCTGAGAGTTATCAAAGCCATGCTGACGGAATGCCAGAACCTTGACCCGGGCTTGATGTCAGACCAAGTAAGCGTTACCTGAAGAACAGTCGCGATACCAAATAGACATATGTCATATAAAAAAAGGGGTGCCCTTACCAAGGACACCCCTGTTTAACAGCACAAGCCGTTTCCATGCCGCTTTTTCTTCAGCTCTTACTTAGGCCGGGTTGTGATCGATGACCGTGTCCTTGTTCATGGCAAAGGCATCAAACGGGAAGTCATCCACGGTCAGCATTTCCAGCACACTGGCTTCATACTCCCGCATGAAGACCACCTCCTCCTCTGACAGGATTTTGGCCTCCAGAGCTGCTTCAAACTGCTGCTCCGGATGGAGAACGTCCATGGGCAGCTCGCCCTTGGCGGCGGCCTTGGCGACCTTGCGGTAGATCGGCTCCGCCTTGCTGTAGCCCTTTAGCAACTCGTTGTAACGGGCCACCGGATTTTCCTGGCCGCCCTCGACAGAGGTGGTCCAGATCGGTGCGATCAGCTTTTCACGCAAAGGCGTATCGGTAGAAATGGCCCGGGCCAGAGACCGGACAACCTCATCCCGGGGCTTGCCCCAGTGACGGCCCAGGGGCAAGGTGATCGCCCGCAACGCAAACGCTACCGCACGATTTGGCAGATTACGCAGGAACTCGTCCAATGCTGTTTCGGTACGGTGCAGCAGCAACTGCAGACTGTAGGCCATCAGCTCGGCCTCACCGTCAACGGGCTGGGCTTCGTGCCAGTGTTTCAGCACCATGGATGCCAGATACAGGTTCGACAGCATGTCACCGAGACGGGCCGAAACCAGCTCTCTCATTTTCAGCTCGGAGCCCAACGTAGTCATGGCCGCATCGGAGCACAGGCCAAATGCCGCACTGAAACGGGCGACGCCCTGGGCATAGCGACGGGCGGCACTGTCAAAGGGCACTTCCGCACGACCAACACCCAGGGCCTGGGTGAACGCACGGGCGGCGTTACCAAAGATCAGACCGGCATGACCAAAGAAGGCTTCGTCGAAGGCGTGGATATCATCCGCATCCTTGGCAGCCAGTTCCTGCAGTACGTAAGGATGACAGCGAATCGCGCCCTGACCGAAGATCATCAGGCTGCGGGTCATGATATTCGCGCCTTCAACGGTAATGGACACGGCCGCCCCGGAATAGCCAATGCCGAGATAGTTGCGTGGCCCCAGGGTAACGGTCTTGCCACCATGAACATCCATGGCATCCGTCAGCACACTGCGCTGCATCTCGGTCAGGTGGTACTTGAGGATGGCAGAGGGCACTGCAGGCTTCTCACCCTTGTCGACCATATTGGCGGTCTGCATTACCGCAGACTGAGCAATATAAGCCTGGGCAGCTATACGGGCCAGTGGCTCCTGCACCCCTTCCATATCCGCTACCGCATTATTGAATTGCCGGCGAACCCGGGTGAAACCACCGGCGGTGCCGACGGCAGCGGCAGCCGAACCGGCAGCACCGGAAGGCAGCGTGATACAACGGCCCACGGACAGGCATTCCACCAGCATCCGCCAGCCCTGCCCGGCCATTTCAGGACCACCGATAATAAAGTCCAGGGGAACGAATACGTCCTTGCCACGGATCGGCCCGTTGAGAAACGGACTGCCAATGGGGAAGTGGCGACGGCCGATCTCCATGCCCTCGGTGTCTCGCGGCAACAGGGCACAGGTTATGCCCAGATCCTTTTTGTCACCCAGCAGACCGTCCGGGTCGAACATCCGGAACGCCAGCCCCACCACGGTTGCGATGGGCGCCAGGGTAATCCAGCGCTTGTCGAAATTCATGCGCAGGCCAATCACTTCCTTGCCGTCGTACTGGCCTTTGCAGACGATGCCGGTGTCCGGCAGGGAGGTGGCATCCGAACCCGCACGGGGACCGGTCAGGCCGAAACAGGGTATTTCACGGCCGTCAGCAAGACGCGGCAGATAATGATTTTTCTGCTCTTCTGTACCGTACTTGACCAGCAATTCGCCGGGCCCGAGGGAGTTGGGCACACCGACGGAGACCATCAGCACTTCGTTGGCCGCCAGCTTCTGCAGCACCGCTGACTGTGCTTTGGCAGAGAATTCCAGGCCACCGTATTCCTTCGGGATGATCATCCCCAGGAATTTCTCTTTCTTGATGTATTCCCACAACTCCGGAGGCAGGTCCGCCCGCTCCACGGCCACATCCCAGGCGTTGCACATGGAGGCCGCCTTGACGCACTGGTTATCCAGAAACGCCTGCTCCTCCTCAGTCAGTCCGGAGTTGCGGTTGATCAGCAGGTTGTGCCAGTCCGGGCGGCCGGTAAACAGTTCGCCGTCCCAGCCAACAGTGCCGGCATCCAGGGCAACCTGTTCCGTTTCCGAAACCTTGGGGGCCACCTTCTTGAACATGTCGAACACCCGGGGTGTCAGCCAGCTGTTGCGGAACTGCGGCAGACCGGCAGCCGCAGTGGCAATGGCACCCAGAAACAACAGAACAGTGAGCCAGCCGGAGGCGAAGATCCAGGCGATCAGGCCAAACACCGCCAATACGACGATGGCCGGCTTGGCGCCCGATTCCCGGCGCATAACGGCAAGAAGAGCCGCCGCTGCCAGCAAAAACACAATCAGGGTCATCATAGACTCGTGTTCCTTATGCACGCGCCCGAGGCGCTTTCCGTGAATTCAGACAGGCCGGATACGGCCTTTTCTCGACTTACGGTTACATCAGTACTCATGACAGTGGTCGTTCTGAAGGGTTACGTTCAAAGTACCCGATCAGATGGTGACTGACCAGCTTCATCCACTACACACCCGTCCGCTCACGATGTGATCACCACACGAATTCCTTCCAGGGCCAGTTCCGCCCGGCCAATGGCGGTTTCCGCCGCCGCCAGCTGGTCCCGGAAGAAGCGGATTTCTTCCTCCCGGATCACCGGGTTGTTGGCCGCCAGGGCTTCCAGCCGATGTATTTCCGGCGCCAGCATGGCCCGCACCTGCTTTAACGCCGCCTCCCGGGCAGGCTCAAATTGCGGCTCGGCCAATTCACGGGCGTGATCCACCAGGGTTTCAACTTCCGCGCGGATACGTGGCACCACAACTTGCGCGGTGCGACGGGGAATGTTGGCACACAGGCCATTCAGTCGCGAATGATCCAGCACCGCAGTCAGATTGCGACCATTGACATCCACCAGCACGCGGATCGGTGACGACGGCAGGAACCGGGCCAGCTGCAACGCCTCGGGCGCCGGGCAATGCACTGTAAACACCGCTTCCAGAAGCAGGGTGCCGGGGGCCAGACCCTTGACCGACATGCTGGCCAGTGCAGCTTTGCCCAGGCCGCTGCTGATCACCGACTCCATGACACCGGTCACCAGCGGATGCTCCCAGCTCATGAAAGCCATGTCTTCACGACTGAGGGCTTTTTTCCGGCTCCAGGTCACCGTCATGCCTTCGTCCGGCACCAGATCCATGTGATCCGCGCTGCGGTGCTCGCCGGGTCTGAGGATGTCGGCATCATCAGAGTGATCCTCCACTTCGATACCCAGTATGTCGCAGGCGGTCATGAGGTATTCGTGGATACCGGAGTCGTCTTCTTCCGCTTCGATCTGCCGGATCAGCTCATCAGCCTGATCTCGACGACAGGAATTAAGCTCGATCAGTGCATCACGGCCCTGCTCCAGCCGGGCTCTTAGCTCAGCGGATTCCTTCGCAGTCGCTGCCATCAGCCCCGAGACATCCCCGGACTGACCATCGATGACCGCCTGCCACTGCTCCTTGACCTTTTCCATTACGGCCACACCAACGGCGCAGCTTTGCCGGAAGGCGTTGAGACCTTCATGGAACCAGCGCAGCTGAACCTGCTGACTGGTGTTCTCCAGATACGGCACATGGATATCAATTACCGAACCCTGACCAATCCGATCCAGCCGGCCAATGCGCTGTTCAAGCAAATCCGGGTTCTGGGGCAGATCAAACAACACCAGATGACGGGCAAACTGGAAGTTGCGCCCCTCACTGCCGATTTCGGAACAGATCAGGGCCTGGGCACCCTGCTCGGTCTCGGCAAAATAGGCTGCTGCACGATCCCGTTCCAGCAGGGTGAGATGTTCGTGAAACGCTGCGCTGCGGATACCGGCGCGCAGCTGCAGATATTCCTCAAGCACCATGGCAGTGGAGGCATGGGCGCAGATGACCACTACCTTTTCCGGCCTGAGGCCGGTCAGGGTTTTTTCCAGCCAGGCTACCCTGGGGTCTTTTGCCAGCCATTCGTCGTCGGCAAACCGGTATTCCGGCGTCAGACCATCCACACCGCTGATCGTCCTTTT
>NZ_CAXBDN010000250.1:0-6428 GCF_963974375.1 uncultured Marinobacter sp. | reverse complement strand
ACTGAGACCAGTCCCTGCCAACGGCAAGGAATACCATGAATTCTGGAGATTCTGAATGCCAGACCTTGCAACCTGGGGCACCCTGGCCGCTTTTCTCGGCGGCCTGGTGTCCTTCTTCTCACCCTGCACCCTGCCACTGGTTCCGGGCTACTTGTCCGTGGTTACCGGTGGTGCCGTAACCGAGGCCTCGAACCGGCTCAAAGCCCTGTGGCTGAGTGTCTGTTTTGTGCTCGGCTTCAGCCTAGTGTTTGTTGCTTTAGGAGCCAGCGCCAGTCTTCTGGGGCAGTGGCTGATGGCCTACCGGCAGGAAGCCAATCTGGTGGCGGGGGTGCTGATTGTTCTCATGGGCCTGTTTATGCTGGGTTGGTGGAGCATGCCGGCCCTGCAACGGGACTGGCGCCTGGGGCATACGCTGGAAGGCGGACGGCCCACGGCAGCGTTCGTGCTGGGTGTGGCGTTTGCCATCGGCTGGACACCCTGCATAGGACCAATCCTGGGGGCCATACTGGCGCTCAGTTCTACTCACGCCAATGCCGAAGCCGGCATGTTGTACCTGGCGGTCTATTCACTGGGGCTGGCTGTGCCATTTCTGGTCACCGCCCTGTCGATCGAGCATTTCCGTAAGCGCGTGCGCTGGTTGAGCCGCTGGAGCCGTCACCTGCGGGTGCTCGCGGGTGTGGTGCTGGTTATCATGGGCGTGATGGTGATTACCGGTCAGATGACACGCTTTGCGTCCTGGATGTTATCGGCATTTCCTATGCTCGGAGAGCTAGGCTGAATGAAGATATGATGACTCGCGCGAAGGCTCGGTGCCCTGGCTGGATTCTGGTCCTGATGTTCTGGTCCGTCAGTTTCTTTTTGCACTTCTTCTGGGAGATGATCCAGGTGCCCTTTTTCGACGGCATGAGGGAAGCGCCTCACGGTGCTGTCATCTGGTTATGCACTCGGGCCGCCGTCGGCGATGCCAATATCGCGCTTTTTGCCTATGGGGTTGCAGCATTGGCGGTACGAAATCTGTTCTGGATACAAGGGCCCTGGCGGAGCCTCGCCCTGGGGAGTTTTCTGGCTGTGGGGTTGTTGGTCACCGTGCTGTTTGAAGCCTGGGCTACCGGTGCCGGCGAACGCTGGCAATACAGCGAATCAATGCCTGTATTGCCACTGCTTGGCACCGGGGTTACTCCGATATTACAGTGGATATTGATTCCCCTGGTTTCGTTTTATTCCACGCGCTGGATGTACAGAGGATGGCTCAAAAAGGAACAATAACCTGCCTACAGGTTTCCTTCAGCTTTCCGCCATCGCTGTACAAACAACAGGCTGACGCCTGGACCAGCCAATCAAGCCGATGCCCACTATGATCATTGGTAATGTCAGCAGCTGCCCCATGGTCATCCAACCAAAGGCCACAAATCCCAGCTGCGGGTCCGGAAGGCGGACAAACTCAACGGAGAAACGGAACGCGCCGTAGAGCAACAGAAATAAACCGGACGCAGCGCCATTTCGCCGGGGGTTACTGGTAAACCACCACAGCACCACAAACAAAACGACACCTTCCAGCGCCAACTGATACAAAGAAGACGGGTGCCGGGGTTCTGGCCCCATATGAGGAAAGGCCATGGCCCACGGCACCTCGCTGACTCTGCCCGGCAGTTCGTGGTTTATGAAATTACCCAGGCGCCCGGCACCCAGACCGATCGGAACCAGCGGCGCGATGAAGTCGGTAAGCCGAAGAAAACCCAGGCTGTACTTGCGCGCAAAGACAACAACGGCAACCAGCACCCCGGCAAAACCACCATGAAAACTCATGCCGCCCTCCCAGATTCTGAACAGCCAGAGTGGGTTGGCCAACAACTTGTCGAAATCATAGAACAGCACGTAACCGAACCGCCCGCCAAGTATTACGCCAACTGCACAGTAGAAAACCAGCGTTTCGACGCCAAGCGGTGAGCCCTTCGGCGCCCAAGCCACCAAGCTGCCAGAAAACCAACAAGATACATCAGGCCGTACCAATGAACTTGCAATGGCCCCAGAGAAATTGCCACGGGATTAATGTTTGGGTATGAAAGCATTCAACCTCTTCCTGGCGTGGTTACTAGTCCGCTACGCTAAGTATCGATGTGGGATTTTAGGTTTATCATCCCAAAATATATCGACTCTATACCTGCGAAAGGTTTTCAATTATTACATTAGCTTCGCGTGGATGCCTTTTTCCCGAGAAGTTGGCGTCAATCATCATAGCTCGACTGACGCCAAACATAATTTACTTAAAAATATTTATATTGGTTATCTTTCGTGATGGGAACGATTTATCGCGTTTTTAGTAGGTACATGCATTTTGGCATGAAAATTCTCATGTCTGACATGGATCTCATCGTGCATTTCATGCATTTTTATATGTTCCATTTTCAGCTCCGTTGTTCGACCTTCAGGGCTTTGTGCTTGAGCAGGGAAACTGCGAGCTTCATTGAACCTGTCGGCCAGCCCCCCCGCATTAGCGGTCATTGAGACTGTGAAAGCAAGGATTATGATTACAAATAATTTATTCATGTCGCGTCTCCATAAATTCGGATGGGTAATTCAGGCTGAATTCAGTTTCGAATGATTTAATGCATCTGTCAGTGGCTTTATTGATGTTCATCAAGCCCGGCCATTGTCTTCTTGAGTTAACTTTGCCACAGACACCTCTGTGGCTTTTTTAATTCGCACTCGATAAAATAAATTTTGCTAATAAATTATTTTTTATAATCCTCAAGAAGGTGTCATCCTATTTAACTATATTAGATCACGCAGAGCTGAAACTGACCTGAAATTCTCAAAAAACTAAACAAAGAGTTGATAGATTGCTGTGGTTTTTAATTGAACCAGCTTTCAATAACCTTTCGTTTTCGAAATGACGACAATCGACTTGCGTTTCAGGCATTAAAGGTCGTCCATTCGACCTATCTGACGGGCCAGACGCATAGATTCGTTCTTCTCCATCTCCAGGAGTGCTGCCAGCAACTCCCTGGCCTCCGGGATTTCCGCTTTCTCCCACAGCGTTTTGTACAGATCCATCACTTGCCCATGAAAATCCATAACCTCACGGTAGATCCCCTGAAAATCCAGTTTGGCATAGGGCTGGTCACAGGTGCGGTGGGTTTCTATCGGATTGTGTTTAAGGTAATCGTAGACCCGGGTCTCAAGCGTATTGCGGGCACTTTGGCGTTCAAACTCATCAACAATCCGGGCCAGCTCCGCTTCGTGAGCCGAGAGATACTCCAATAGCGCCTTTGTTCTCTCCTCTTCATTAGCCGTCGCACAATGCCCCAGACAACTTGCCAGGTTCTGGTGCAGGTCCCGGGTCCAGTCAATCAATTCACCGAACGTTCTGATGTCCATATTGATACCCTCTTCTGGCTCAGTGATCTATTAAAGTCGCTGTTTCAGATCCCGAAGGTTCGGGATAAAGCGCGGTGTGTTAGCGGCATACTGTCGCCACGTGTCTCCGAAGACCTTTTCGACCTCCTGCTCCTCATGAACGGACAACCGGGAATACATCCAGAGAAGCACCGGGAACATCGCCAACGTGAGCAGTGTCAGCCATTGGAGAAGAAACCCAAACATGATCGACACAAAGCCAACGTACTGGGGATGACGAACCCAGGCGTATAGCCCTGTCGTTGCCAGTTTGCCCTCTTTCTGGGCGGCATAGAGAGTTCGCCAGCCAGCCGCAATCAGATAGAATCCCCCGACAATGAAAGCCGTGCTCAGCAAATGAAACGGCCCGAAATGTGGAGAGCCCTGCCACCCGAACAGCATTTCCAGCAAATGCCCGCTGTTGTGGGAAAACCAGTCCACATCCGGATAGCGAGTCTGCAACCAGCCCGCCAGGAAATAGAGTGTCAACGGGAACCCGTACATTTCCGTGAACAGCGCGACGAGAAAAGCACTGAACGCCCCGAACGAGCGCCAGTCCCGCTTCGTTTGGGGTTTAAAAAAGCTGAATGCAAAAAAGATAAAGACAGCAGAGTTCAGAATAACGAGGCTCCAAAGCCCATAATCCGTCGCCTCGCTACTCACGGTCGTCGTCCTTTTGTTGGGCGTGTTGATGCGTGCCATGACCGCCATGCATAAAAATATGCATCAACGGGCAAATCAGGAGAATCAACCAGGGTAAGGCCCCGAGTATATGAACTTTATGCTCGCCCCAAAGGAGCACCAGGGCGATCACACCGAAGACAGATAAAGTGATCCAGTACCGACGATTAAATTCCATACCCATCGCTCCAATAATTGAAAGTCTTGGCTTTGGGGTCTGGCGACCTGCCAAAACACTTCTTCTTGGAGTTAATCACGGTGAGCTGAATTCAAGCTGAACGGTCTGGATACACCCTGTGTAACTTGATCGAGGTCAACTGATCACGATCTCAAACAACCGATGGCGCCGCCTCAGATACCTGCTATAACCTCGGACAGTGCCTCCCTGACCTTACCGGCAACCTGTTTCAGTTCGCTGTTTTCAATCGCCGTCATTGAAGCTACGGGATCTATCGCGCTGACTTCGATACCTTCAGACGTTTCCCGCAGAATGACATTGCACGGCAACATGGCCCCTACCCGGGGCTCTACACCAATGGCTTCCCACGCCATAGCAGGATTACACGCTCCAAGGATCCGGTACGCGGGCATTTCCTTGTCAAGCTTCTCCTTCATCGTGGCTTTGACATCAATTTCTGTCAGCACCCCAAAACCGTGATCTGTGAGGGACTGACGCGTTCTTTTGTCAACCTCGTCAAAATCAGCGTCTTCTATGATTCGATCAATCGTGTACCGCATAATCGTCTCCAACAAATCCAACGTTTATTACTTAGCGCCAAGCTTAATCACTCGCAGGCGCAGCGCATTCACGATCACGCTGACCGAAGACAGCGACATAGCCGCCGCCGCAAAAATCGGTGACAGCAGGATGCCGAAAAACGGGTATAGAACGCCGGCCGCTATCGGCACACCCGCAGAGTTATAGACAAAGGCAAAAAACAAGTTCTGCCGGATATTGCGCATAGTTGCCAGCGACAATCGACGTGCTTCCACAATGCCCATGAGATCGCCGCGCAACAGGGTGATGCCGGCGCTTTCGATGGCCACATCAGTGCCCGTGCCCATGGCTATGCCTACATCGGCGGTTGCCAGAGCCGGAGCGTCGTTCACCCCGTCACCAGCCATCACCACAACACGGCCCTCATCTTTCAGGCGCTGAACGATCTTGCCCTTATCCTCCGGAAGCACTTCCGCTTCCACTTCATCGATGTGCAATTTACGGGCAACCGCCTCGGCCGACGTCCGGTTGTCGCCGGTGAGCATGACGACTCGGATGCCGTCTTTCTGCAGTGCAGAAATAGCCGCTTCAGTGGTTTCTTTCACCGGATCGGCGATGGCAAGCAAACCGGCCACTTTGCCGTCTACGGCCGCGAAAATAACAGTCGCCCCATCCTGGCGGAGCTGGTCGGCTTCGCTTTCAAAGTCCGCGGTGTCCACATTTTCCGCTTCCATCAACAGCCGGTTTCCGAGCAATACCCGTCGTCCATCAATCCTGCCGGTGACGCCCTTCCCATTGGGTGAATCAAAATCTTCCGCGTCCGGTAGTTTCAAGCCCATGGTCTTTGCTTTATCGAGAATGGCGTGGGCCAGCGGATGCTCACTGCCCTTTTCCAGACCGCCGGCAAACCGCATGAGCTCGTCCTCGCTGCCCCCCTCAGCTGTCACCAGTTTGATCACCTGAGGTTTGCCTTCAGTCAGCGTTCCCGTCTTGTCCACCACTACGGTGTCCACTTTCTCCATGCGCTCCAGTGCTTCGGCATCACGAATCAGCACACCGCTTTGAGCACCCCGCCCAACGCCGACCATAATCGACATCGGCGTTGCCAAGCCCAAAGCGCAGGGGCAGGCAATAATCAGCACGCTCACAGCAGCAATCAGCCCGAAGGCCATGGGCGGAGTCGGCCCGAACAATGACCAGGCTATAAAGGCGATAATGGCGATCACTATCACCGCTGGCACGAAATAGCCCGCGACCTTGTCGGCCAGCCCCTGAATCGGTGCACGGCTACGTTGGGCGCTGGCCACCATCTGCACGATCTGAGACAGCATGGTGTCCCGGCCGACCTTGTCCGCCCGCATGATGAAACTGCCCTGCTGGTTGATGCTACCACCGATCACCTGGTCGCCGGATTTTTTGCTGACTGCCAAAGGCTCACCGGTCACCATGGATTCATCCACGTTGGAGCTGCCTTCAAGCACCTCGCCGTCCAACGGCACCTTGTCTCCCGGACGTACCCGCAAGCGGTCACCGACCTTGACCTGATCAAGCGACACATCGGATTCGCTGCCATCGTCGTCCAGTTTTCTGGCCGTCGCCGGTGCCAGATCCAGCAGGGCCTTGATGGCACCAG
>NZ_CAXBDN010000249.1:0-6441 GCF_963974375.1 uncultured Marinobacter sp. | reverse complement strand
CACGCCTGCGAACGGCTGCGGGACACCAACACGCCGTTCCGTCTGGTATATGTGCAGGAGCCGGGGCGATTTCGTCAGCCCCGGGACCGGTTTGAGGCGGAATACTGCCTCAGTGAGCTGGACAAGGAGCGCCTCATTCCCCACCGGATGAAACACAGGGTGATCCTCACCCACATGCGCCCGGAAGTGTTCCGCGGCCATACCCCATGGATCTGTCCGGATCAGGCCCACAGCCGGGTACTTGGCTACATCAATCGTGGCGGGACCCTCAACGAAGCCGGCATGCTGTTCGCCAACCGCTGCACCTGGGCCCATGCCCTTCACGCCGGTGCCGCCCTGCTGGGCCGTCCGGCCAGTGATTTCCTGACAGACCAGGAACTGGCAGCGGTAGAGGGGAACGGCACTCCCGCCACCCTGATTCCTGCAGCCTCCTGAGTTCAGCCATAACCACCAGCGGGGCTGCAAAAGCCCCGCTGGTGCCGGACAATTCAGGCAGCCGGCACGGTTCTGGCGCTCATCAAACGCTGGCGTATCAGAGTCTCAATCTCAAGAATCACCAGCAGGACAATGCCGGCGCCAGCAGCAAAGGACAAACCGGCAACACCAAGCGCAGCGGTTCCGAAGGCGTTCTGGAACAGCGGCAGGTAGGTGAACAGAGACTGCAGTACGATAATCGCGGCTACCGCCAGCAGCACCACCGGGGTGCCCAGCACGCCCTTGAGGGTGACCGACGGACTGTCCAGATAGCGCACCGCAAACAGGTAGAAAACCTCCATGGCCACCAGGGTATTGACCGCCAGAGTCCGTGCGTAATCCACATCACCGGTGGCAGTCATGCCCCAGTTCCAGGCCGCAAAGATACCGGCCAGAAACAGCCCCGAGACAAAAATAACCCGCCAGATCACGAACCCTGCCAGCAACGACTCATCCCTGGCTCTGGGTGGCTGTGACATGACGTCGTCCTCTGCCGGCTCGAAGGCCAGCGTCATGGCCAGAATCACCGAACTGACCATGTTGACCCACAAAATTTGCAGCGCGGTTATGGGCAAGGTCAGGCCCAGCAACAGGGCTACCACCAGACTTACGGACTCACCTCCATTGATCGGCAACAGAAAGGCAATGGCCTTTTTCAGGTTGGTGTATACCACACGCCCTTCCCGCACCGCCGCCGCAATGCTCGCGAAGTTGTCATCCAGCAGCACAACTGACGCGGCCTCCCGGGCAGCTTCCGACCCCTTCACACCCATGGCAATACCAACATCCGCCCGCTTCAGGGCCGGGGCATCGTTGACGCCGTCGCCGGTCATAGCCACCACACCATGCTGTTTCTGCAGCGCGGTCACCAGCCGCAGCTTGTGCTCGGGGCTGGTCCTGGCGAATACATCCACATCGACCACCACCGCCGCCAACTCGTCGTCGTCCAGCTCATCCAGCTCCTTGCCGGTCATCACCCGGGATGTCTCCTGCAGCCCCAGCTTTGCCGCAATGGCCCCTGCCGTTTTACCATGGTCACCAGTGATCATCTTCACCCGTATCCCGGCCCGGTGGCACTCGGCAATGGCCTCTATCGCTTCCGGGCGAGGCGGGTCC
Organism: uncultured Marinobacter sp.; assembly: GCF_963974375.1. Classification (GTDB taxonomy): domain Bacteria; phylum Pseudomonadota; class Gammaproteobacteria; order Pseudomonadales; family Oleiphilaceae; genus Marinobacter. Next base: position 4,851 of record NZ_CAXBDN010000249.1, on the reverse strand, counting down.
ATCAGCCCGGTGATTCCGATCAGTTCGAGTCCGCTGCTGACGTCTTCAACCGCGACCGTGCTTTTATCCCGTGCCACCGGAAGCCGGGCCAAAGCCAGCACCCGCAGGCCTTCAGAAGCCATGTCTTCAATCACTTTCAACCAGTATTCCTGGTCCAGAGCAACTGGCTCAGCCTGCTCATTCAGCTGGGTTGCACACATGTCCAGTACCCGCTCAGGCGCACCCTTGAGGTAGACCACGGCGTGACCATGATGGTCATGATTGAGGGTGGCCATAAAGCGGTAGGCAGCATCGAAGGGAATTTCATCGGCTCGTGGCCAGGCACTTCCGATATCGGCCATGTCGTTATCGGATTTGATGGCAAACACCCGTAAGGCGCCCTCCATGGGATCGCCAATCACCCGGACCGGCGTTTCTGCCAGCTTGAGGTGGGCGTCATTACACAGGGCTGCCGCCCGGGCCATCTCCATGATCACCGGCGGCAATTCTGCATGACCGTCATCCGCAGCCACCTCGCCGTCGGTAGCATAACCACTGCCGCTGACAGTGAAGCGGCGCCCGCCACTGGCAACTGCAGTGACCGTCATTTCGTTACGGGTCAGGGTGCCGGTTTTATCGGAACAGATGATGGATACGGCACCGAGGGTTTCAATCACCGGCATCCGGCGCACCACCGCATGGCGGTTGGCCATGGTACGCACGCCGATGGCCAGGGTAATGGTAAGAATGGCGGGCAGACCTTCCGGAATGGAAGCAACGGTCAAGCCCACCACTGCCATGAAGAGTTCATCCACCGCCAGACTGCTGAACCAGGTTCCCGCCACAAAAATGATGGCTCCGGCAACAATAATGATCATCGACAGATAGCGGGCGAAGCGATCCATCTGCTCCAGCAGGGGGGTTTTGAGGGTTTCGGTCTGACCAAGCAGGCCTGATATCCGTCCGATTTCAGTGTGGGTTCCGGTGCGAACGACCACACCCTGGGCGGTGCCTGTGGTCACCATGGTGCCGGAGAACGCCAGGCAGCGCTGATCACCGATCACCGCCGATTCAGGCTCGGGCTCTGTGGTCTTTTCTGCCGCCATGGACTCGCCGGTCAGAATGGCTTCGTCAATCTGCAGACCGTGTACCTTCTCCAGTCGCAAATCCGCCGGCACCCGGTCACCGGGCTCCAGCAATACCGTATCACCCGGCACCAGCTCTTCCGTGAGGACGGTGTGACGGCCATCGGCCCGCAGGACAATGGCGTGGGGCGCCAGCATGTGCCGAATGGCGGCCAGGGCCTGTTCTGCCTTGCCTTCCTGCAAAAACCCCACCAGGGTCTGCACCACCACCACCGCCAGAATAACCACGGTATCTATCCAGTGGCCCAACACCCCGGTAATCACCGCCGCCGTAATCAACACATAAATCAGAAAATTGCGGAGCTGACGACCCAGCCTGGCCAGAGGTCCACGGGCGGCCGTTTCCGGCAGCCGGTTCGGGCCGTAGTCAGCCGCCCGTCGGGCCACTTCACTGGCGTCCAGCGGCTTTGATGCCTGCAGGCATTCCCGGACATCGGTCGAACTCAACGCGTGCCAGGCACGGGTATCCTGGTCAGTTTTTTCATTCACAGCGGGCATCGGGCAAAGCTCCATTTTTTGAAACAGGCATGTGTCCATTCAACCGGTTCCTCTGAACCGGCATCTTGTTCCAGATCAACCTCCGGACGCCCCCCCCGGGGTCCGCAAACGCTCAGTCATATCAATGGCAGGCATGGGAGCGGCTCGCAGAAAACCCTGGAAGCTGTCGCACCCCAGCTCCTGCAGCACCGTCAGCTGACTCTCCAGCTCGACCCCCTCGGCCTGGACTTCAAGATTCATGGCACGGCCCATGGCGACGATAGCCTGAACAATTCCGAGACCGTTGCGGGAGGTGCTCAGTTCATTGATAAAACTGCGATCGATCTTGAGCTTGTCAACCCGGAACCGCCGCAGGTAACTGAGAGAGGAATAACCGGTGCCAAAATCATCAATAGCGACTCTCACACCGGTATCCCTGAGATCATGAAGCAGGCTGGTGGTGCGCTCGCCCAGGGCCAGCAGGCCACTCTCGGTCAGCTCGACTTCCAGATGATCCGGGCTCAGGCCGGTGTCGGCAAGCACCTGTCGGACCAGCCCCACGAAATTGCCCCGGGCCAGCTGACGTGACGACACGTTGATCGCTGTCAGTCCCGGGTTCAAACCGGCATCAAGCCACTCGCGGGTCTGGCGGGCGGCTTCCCGAAGCACCCAGGCGCCAAGCTCAACGATCATGCCAGTGTCTTCCGCCAGCGGTATAAAGTCAGCTGGTGAGATCAGCCCCCAGTCCGGGTGCTGCCAGCGTACCAGCGCCTCGCTCCCGGTCAGTTCACCACTGGCCACATCGTAAACCGGCTGATAGAACAGCATCAGCTCATTTCGCGCCAGCGCTCCGGTCAGTGCCTCTTCCAGGCGCAGGCGCTTGCGGGCAAGCCGGGTCATATCGCTGTTGTAGAAAGCAAAGGTATTCTTGCCCGCCAGTTTCGCTTCCCGCAACGCGGAATCCGCCTGACTGAACAGCGTATCGGCATCATTCATCACCGCATCCCGGTTACCCGGGGCCAGGCAAATTCCGATGTTCGCCCGCACCATTACCCGGGTATCGTCATCCAGCCGGAAACCGGCACCCAATGCATCCAGCAGCTGCCCTGCCAATGCTTCAACCGCCTTCTGATCGTCAATGTCCGGGGCCAGCACCACAAATTCATCACCTCCGAACCGGCCCAGTTGCTGACCGTCCTGCAGACATTGCAGGATACGCTGGCCGGCGACCGTCAGTAGCTGATCACCCAGTTTGTGACCATGGGATTCGTTAATCGTCTTGAAATCGTCCAGATCAATAAACAACAAGGCAACCCGGCGCCTGCCGGTTTCCGGGGTCTGGCGCAGGGCATTGCGCAGATGCTCGGCAATCAACGCACGGTTTGGCAAGTCGGTCAGCGGATCATAGAAAGCCAGATAACGAAGCTTTTCCTTATCGGCCTTTTCTTCGCTGATATCTGTCAGAAAGGCAAGGTAGTAAGCCACCCGACCCCAGACGTCATTGACCCGGGTCAGCGTTACCCACTCGGTATACAGGGACCCGTCACGACGCGGGCTGATCATCTCGCCCTGCCAGCTGCCCGTGTCGGCCATGGTCTGCCAGAGTTCCGCATAATAGGCTTCATCATGAGCGCCGGAGCGGAGACTCTCCAGACCTTTGCCAAGCAGCTCCTCCTTACTGAAACCGGATATTCCGAGATAGGCAGGATTCACATAGATAATGCGCTTGTCGGGAGCTGCCGCCAGGATGCCATTCTGGGCATTCTCAACCATGGAGGTCTGCAACTCCATCAGTCCTGCGGCCTGCTCAAGCCGGGTAACAGTCTGGCGCACCAGCCAATAGACCATGGTTGCGCTGATCAGCACAAAGAACCAGCCCTTGAGTGTCTGGGCTCTGGCTCTCAGTTCGCCATTGGTTTCGGCAAACAGCCAGTTCACCAGCTGATCGGAGAACAGTATCCACAGGCCGCCAAGTACCAGATAAATCAGCGCGATCCGCAATGGCGATGTGTTGACTTCGGGTAAGGGCAACGTCGACTTCCTCAGGCCCAGGACTGATTTTTCCAAATGCCATGACAGGCCTGGCGCCAACTGTCATGCTGTGACTTTCAAGTATATCGTCCGACAGGATTAACGGCCCGGAGCCTCTATGTCATCCCTGATTCCATTTTCATTACTGGAGCTGGCTTCCGTGCGGGAGGGGGACACCGTATCCCGTACGCTTGCTAACAGTGTAGCTTACGCACGTCATGGTGAAAGCCTCGGCTTCAGACGATTCTGGCTGGCCGAGCATCACAATATGGAAGGTATCACCAGCTCTGCCACCTCGGTACTGATCGGTCACATTGCCGGCAAGACCGAAACCATTCGTGTGGGCTCTGGCGGTGTGATGCTGCCCAATCACCCGCCACTGGTGATTGCCGAGCAGTTCGGCACCCTCGAGTGCCTGTACCCGGGACGCATTGATCTCGGACTTGGCCGTGCCCCCGGCACTGACCCGATCACCAGCCGGGCGCTGCGCCGGGACGGCATCGGCGCCGAGCAGTTTCCCCGGGACGTCGCCCAGTTGCAGGCGTTACTGGGTCCGCTGCAACCCGGACAGCGGGTCAAGGCCATTCCCGGTGCCGGCACCAACGTACCAATCTGGCTGCTGGGTTCCAGCCTCTACAGCGCCCAGCTGGCCGCCATGAACGGCCTGCCCTATGCCTTTGCCGGTCATTTTGCGCCCGGGCTCTACCGGGAAGCCCTGCGTATCTACCGGGATCAGTTCCAGCCTGGCGCCACCATGGACCAGCCCTACGCCATGCTGGCGCTGCCGGCAGTCCCTGCCGATACCACCGAGGAAGCCCGCTTCCTGACCACCACCAGTTACCAGCGCATCCTGGCGCTGTTCCGGGGCCAGCCGTTGTGGATGAAACCACCGGTAGAATCCATGAACGGCCTCTGGACGCCACAGGAAGAAGCGGGCATCCGGGATTTCCTGGGGTTACAGGTACTGGGAGACGAAGACCGGATTCACCAGCAGCTCACTGAACTGCTGGCAACCGTGGAAGTGGACGAGCTGATGTTTACCGTGGACCTGTATGATCCGGCCAAACGACGTCATGGCCTGGATATTCTGGCCAGAGTCCGCGACCGGCTGGCGGTCGAAGCCGCCTGAGCCGGTTACGACGTCTATTCAACGCTCGCAAGTCTGAAGAACCGGCTCACGCCAGGCGCGGATCGGTATCAGCCACGCCCGGCTGCTGGC
>NZ_CAXBDN010000248.1:0-6490 GCF_963974375.1 uncultured Marinobacter sp. | reverse complement strand
TGTCGGTGCTGACGTCGTCGGAATACACCGCCCGGCTCAGTTGCGTGCACAGATCTCCGGCACCGGCGATGGTGCGGGTTTCCAGCAGGTTGGTCAGTATGGTGACGTCTTCACGGGCGGACTGGCGGCTTTCCTCCAGGCTACGGACGCTGTGGCCGATGTCCAGCTTCAGGTCCCACAGCAGCGTCACGAAGGCGCTGAGGTCTTCCTGCCAGTCTTCCTCGATGCCGTCGCGGGTCAGCACCAGCAGGTCGATGTCGGAATGGGGGTGGAGCTCACCCCGGCCGTAACCGCCCACCGCGATCAGGGCGATGTCCGGTGATTGGGAAAACGGGTAGCGATTCCAGATCTGACGCAAGACCAGATCAACCGTATCTGCCCGGGACCTAACCAGGACCCGGACATCGCCGCCGTCCCGAAACGCCTGTGCATCGTCCTGATAGGCGGTTTTCAGGAGTTCCCGCGCGGCCTGGACCGGCGACGGCTCGGCACTTATACGGTTGGCCAGCTCATGGGTGTCCACTCAGATGGACTCTTCGCCGCGTCTCGTCAGTACCTCAAATCCGTCTTTGGTGACTGCGATGGTGTGTTCCCACTGGGCGGACAGCTTGTGGTCCTTGGTCACGGCGGTCCAGCCATCGGACAGCACCTTGGTGTGGTACTTGCCCTGGTTGATCATCGGCTCGATGGTAAAGGTCATGCCTTCCTGCAGTTCCATGCCGGTGCCGGGGCGGCCGTAATGCATCACCTGGGGCTCTTCATGGAACACCTTGCCGATACCGTGGCCACAAAAGTCACGGACCACGGAGTAGCGGTGTTTTTCCGCGTGCTGCTGGATCACATGACCGATATCACCCAGACGGGCGCCGGGCTTGACCAGTTCAATGCCCTTATACATGCATTCCTGGGTGATACGAATCAGCCGTTCGGTGCCGGGCTTGGGTTTGCCCACCACAAACATCTTGCTGGTGTCGCCGTGGTATTCATCCTTTATGACGGTAACGTCGATATTGAGGATGTCGCCGTCTTTCAGGATTTTCCGGTCCGAGGGAATGCCGTGGCACACCACGTGGTTGACCGAGGTGCAGATGGACTTGGGGAAGCCCTTGTAGTTCAGGGGCGCCGGTATGGCTTTCTGCACATTGACGATGTGGTCATGGCAGATACGGTCCAGCTCTTCCGTGGAAACCCCGGGCCTGACGTGTTCACCGATCATTTCAAGCACTTCTGCCGCCAGTCTGCCGGCAACGCGCATCTTCTCGATTTCTTCCGGGGACTTGATAGTTACGGTCATGGGGTATCGATATCCTGTTACTTGAGTGTGTGCCGGCAGTCAGGCTGATCCAACATTTTAAGGGGCAGGGCGGCAGGGTACAAGGAGTGGCATTTTTTCTGGCTTCAGGGCTGTCATTTATGGTATAAACGCGCCGCCGAAATGCGAAGCTGCAACCCGGATTATCCGGTTGTCTTGCCCGCTGGCAAAAACACACACACGTCAGCACGTTGTGCCAGGGTGCCCGCCCTACTGCCTGAATGGCCTCGCGGGTTGGTGCAATCGGACGTGTGGAGGACTAACCCGAAGCTAAAAAGGTAAATTATCATGGCTCAGGTAAATATGCGTGACCTGCTCAAGGCAGGTGCTCACTTCGGTCACCAGACTCGTTACTGGAACCCGAAAATGTCGAAGTACATCTTCGGCGCCCGCAACAAGATTCATATCATCAACCTGGAACAGACCGTTCCTGCCATGAACGAAGCGCTGAACTTCGTTCAGAAGCTGGCAGAGAGCAAGAACAAGGTTCTGTTTGTTGGTACCAAGCGCGCTGCGGCCAAAATTATCAAGGAAGAAGCTGAGCGTTCCGGCCAGCCTTTCGTGAACCACCGCTGGCTGGGTGGCATGCTGACCAACTACAAGACCATTCGTCAGTCTATCCGTCGTTACCGTGAGCTGGAAGGTCAAAGCCAGGACGGTACCTTCGACAAGCTGACCAAGAAAGAAGCCCTTGAACGCACCCGTGAGATGGACAAGCTCGAACGCTCCATCGGCGGTATCAAGGACATGGGCGGCCTGCCTGACGCGCTGTTCGTTGTCGACGTTGACCACGAGCGCATCGCCATCAAGGAAGCCAACAAGCTGGGTATCCCGGTTATCGGTATTGTTGATACCAACAGTGATCCGGACGGCGTTGATTACGTGATTCCCGGCAACGATGACGCCATCCGTGCCATCCAGATCTACGTGGGCGCAGTGGCTGATACCTGCCTTGAGGCCGCTCACGCCGGTGCCACCAACGCTGACGAGTTTGTTGAAATCAGCGAAGAGCCGGCTGGTGAAGCGAAGGCTGCCGAGTAATTCCGGCGGTCATCAGCTGATCATGTAACCGCGTTTGAATGTGGGGGCTTGGGGTGATGAACCCGGTCCCCCTTTCTTTGGATTCGCCTTCTGGCGCTGATTTGCCGGAAGGTCAACAAGTTAAGAGGATTGAACATGGCTGCAATTACCGCTGCAATGGTCAAGGAACTGCGGGATCGTACTGGCCTTGGCATGATGGAGTGCAAGAAAGCACTGGTTGAAGCCGAAGGCAGTGTTGAAGCTGCAATCGAAGAGCTGCGCAAGTCATCCGGTCTGAAGGCCGCCAAGAAAGCCGGTCGTACCGCGGCTGAAGGCGTGTCTCTGATCAAGGTGGCTGACGACAACACTTCAGCATTCATTCTGGAAGTGAACTCCGAAACGGACTTTGTTGCCCGTGACGACAACTTCATGAACTTTGCCAACGAAGTGCTGAATGTCGCCTTCGAAAAGGGTGAAACCGACGTTGCTGCCCTGATGGCCGGTGATCTGGAAGCCAAGCGCGAAGCGCTGGTTCAGAAGATCGGTGAGAACGTCACTGTGCGTCGCATCGTCAAGGTTGAAGGCCCGGTTGTGGGCGGTTACGTTCACAGCAACAGCAAGATCGCCTCTGTGGTTGCGCTGACCGCCGGTGATCCGGAAGTGGCTCGCGAAATCGCGATGCACGTTGCTGCTGTTAACCCGCGCATCGGCAAGCCGGAAGATATGCCTGCTGAAGAGCTGGAAAAAGAAAAGGCCATCATCAAGGCCCAGCCGGATATGGAAGGCAAGCCTGCCGAAATCGTCGAGAAGATGATGGGCGGCCGCATCAAGAAGTACCTGGCAGAAAACAGCCTGGTCGAGCAGCCTTTCGTGAAGAACCCGGACCAGACCGTTGGTGAGCTGATCAAGGCCGGTGGTGGTGATCTGGTTGGCTTCGTTCGTCTGGAAGTGGGCGAAGGCATCGAGAAAGAAACCGTGGACTTCGCTGCTGAGGTTGCTGCGGCAGCCGGCGCCGGCAAGGCCTGATTTCGCTGAAACCGGGTGGCAGCTTTTAGCCACCTGTCCTGTCTGCCACGCCAGTGTGGGGCTTAGCCCCGGGCTGCCGTGGCGGGCTTGTATCTGAGATGCCCCTTTTCGGGGTTGCGGCTTTGGCCTTGCGGGCCCGTCGTGATCTTCGCCGAGGGGTATGTCATATACATGCCAGAAACACCGACAAGGGGAAGATCATGCCGAAATCATCCAATACCCAGCCCAGATACAAACGGGTTCTGCTCAAGCTCAGTGGGGAAGCCCTGATGGGTGACCACGATTTCGGTATTGACCCCAAGGTTCTTGATCGGATGGCGCTGGAAATCGGTGCCCTGATTGGTATTGGTGTGCAGGTTGGCCTGGTCATCGGCGGTGGTAATCTGTTCCGCGGCGCGGCCCTGAGTGCTGCAGGTATGGATCGGGTTACCGGTGATCACATGGGTATGCTGGCCACGGTAATGAATGGTCTGGCCATGCGCGACGCCCTGGAACGTTCCAATATCCGCACCCGGGTGATGTCTGCCATCCCCATGAGCGGCATTGTCGAGCACTACGACCGCCGCCGCGCGGTGCGGGACCTGAAAGACGGCGATGTGGTGATTTTCTGCGCCGGCACCGGCAACCCCTTCTTCACCACGGATTCGGCCGCCTGCCTGCGGGGCATCGAAATTGAGGCCGACGCGGTCCTGAAAGCAACCAAGGTAGACGGTGTATACTCTGCTGATCCGGTCAAGGACCCTGATGCGGTGAAATACGATCGCCTGACCTATGATGAAGTGTTGGAAAAGAAGCTGGCCGTGATGGATCTGACCGCCATCTGCCTGGCGCAGGACCACGGCATGCCGCTGCGGGTGTTTAACATGAGTGCGCCCGGCGTGCTTACCCGAATTGTGACCGGCGAGCCCGAAGGCACGTTGATTGAATGATTTTGTCAGAGAGGACGATCAAGTGATTAAAGAAATCAAAGCGGATGCTGAAAAACGCATGAAGAACAGCCTGGAGGCCCTTGCTACCGCCTTCAACAAGATTCGCACCGGTCGCGCACACCCTGCGATCCTCGACAGCGTGATGGTTAACTACTACGGTCAGGAAACGCCCCTCAAGCAGGTGGCCAGCGTGAACGTGGAAGACAGCCGTACCCTGTCGATCTCCCCCTGGGAGAAGAACCTGATTCCGAACATTGAAAAGGCCATCATGTCGTCCGATCTGGGCCTTAATCCGGCCACCAGCGGTGACCTGATCCGGGTGCCGATGCCGATGCTGACCGAGAATACCCGTAAGGAAATGGTCAAGCAGGCCAAGGCGGATGCCGAGCACGCCCGGGTATCGATCCGGAACGCCCGCCGTGACGCCAACAGCGATCTGAAAGATCTTGAAAAGGAAAAGGAAATCTCCGAAGACGAGCAGCGTCGTGGCGAGGAAGAGATCCAGAAGCTGACCGACCGTTACATTGCTGAAATTGACAAAGTACTGAAAGCGAAAGAAGACGACTTGATGGAAGTCTGATTGCGGCCGGTATTGCCGCAACCAGCAACAGGACGTTAAAGGATCCAGGGATGTTTCAGGGCTGGTGAGCCAGCCTGGTAAAGAGCCGTGGAGTAATCGCTTTCAGGTATCAGGGGAAAGCATGACGGATACAGTATCAGCGGGTATTCCGGTGGCTTCAGGCAACCGGCCCCGCCATGTGGCTATCATAATGGATGGTAACAATCGCTGGGCGAAAACCCGGCGACTGGCGGGAGTGGCTGGCCATAAGGCCGGGGTCAATTCCGTCAGGGCGGTGGTGGAAACCTGCGCCAGGGAAGGTGTTGAAGTACTCACCCTGTTCGCGTTTTCCAGTGAAAACTGGCGCCGGCCGGCAGACGAGGTGTCGGCGCTGATGCGTCTGTTCCTGTTTGCGTTGGAGCGGGAAGTAAAAAAACTGCATCGTAATAACATCCGGTTGCGGATCATTGGTGACCGCTCGGCTTTCAGTCCGGTGTTGCAGGAACAGATGGTGCGGGCGGAAGCACTGACCCGCGATAACACGCTGATGACGCTGGTGATTGCCGCCAACTACGGTGGCCATTGGGACATTACCCAGGCCACACGGCAGATTGCAGCAAAAGTGCAGGCGGGTGAGATGATGGCGTCGGATATCACCGACGAGTTGATCCAACAGCACCTGTCGGTGGGCGATCTGCCGATGCCGGACCTGATGATCCGCACCGCCGGTGAACAGCGCATCAGCAATTTCCTGCTGTGGCATCTGGCCTACACCGAGTTTTACTTCTCCGAGGTTTACTGGCCCGATTTTCGCCAGCAGGAGATGCTCAAAGCGCTTGAGGCCTACGCGGGTCGTCAGCGGCGGTTCGGTCAGACCGATGACCAGATTGCCACCCGTATTGCACCTTCTGTGCGATAACCCAGTACGACAACAGAGCGAACAGCACCGTGCTCAAGACCCGTATTCTGACCGCACTGATTCTCGCCCCCATTGCCATTATTGGCATTTTTTTCCTGCCACCCCTGGGTTTTGCGGTCTTTACCGGCGTGGCCATCACCCTGGGCGCCTGGGAATGGGCCAATATGTCCGGGTTTACCGGTCAGGGTCCACGTGTGGGCTACGCTGCGCTGATCGCCGTGATACTGGCGCTGGTCTATGCCATGCCCACCCTGAATCTGCTCTGGCTGGGTGTGGTGTGGTGGCTGGTGGCCCTGATGATGGTGCGCAGTTACCCCCGTGGCTCCGCCTGGTGGGGTGATTCCCGGGTACGGGCGGTCATGGGGTTGCTGGTGCTGGTGCCGGCCTGGGTGGGGCTGAATCATCTGCGTAATGGCGGGCTGCTGTTCGGGCATGTGACGGACGGCCTGGTGGCCATTCTTTATGTTTTTCTGGTGGTCTGGGTGGCGGATATTGGCGCCTATTTTTCTGGTCGGGCGTTTGGCAAGGCCAAGCTTGCCCCCCGGGTCAGCCCGGGTAAGTCCTGGGCCGGGGTCTGGGGTGGACTGGTAGCGGTCGGGCTGCTGGCGGTTGCGGCCAGCCTGCTGGCCTCGGCGGCGCTGATCGAAACCCTGCTGCTGATTCTGGTGACCCTTCTGGTGGCGGCGGTGTCGGTGGTGGGGGATTTGCTGGAGAGCATGATGAAG
>NZ_CAXBDN010000247.1:0-6544 GCF_963974375.1 uncultured Marinobacter sp. | reverse complement strand
GGCCGCATACTCGCCCATATCACGAACGTGATGACCATCATCGGCGGTCTTGCCATCGCCCTGATGATGTTTCATATCACCGCCGACGTGGCCGGGCGTTATATTTTCAACTCACCCATCCCGGGCACCATCACGATTGTTTCCTACTACTACATGGGGATCGCGGCGTTCATTCCGCTGGCCTTTGCGGAACAGAAGGACGCTCATATCTCGGTGGAAGTGATCACTGAACTGATGCCCCAGTGGATTCAGGATAATCTCCAGCGACTGGCGCTGCTGTGCTCCGGAGTCATCTTTACCATGCTGTCCTGGCGCTCCCTCGAAGAGGCCAGCCGCAAGTACGCCATGGGTGCGTCCGTGGTGCAGGGTAACTCCGATATTCCCATCTGGATCACCTACTATGTGCTGCCCCTGGGTTGCGCACTGATGGTGCTGGTGGTTGCCTACAAGCTCATTGTCAGCCTGTTCGGACTCGAGTCCGGTCTGGATACCGAGCGCGCCAAAGCCGATGAGCTTCCTCCGGAAGTCTGATATCGCCCGCCAACCGACCATTGAGAGACAACAAGAATGAGTGACGTCCAAATTGGCCTGTCGGGCCTCGGCATACTGATTTTTCTGATTGGTTTCCGGATTCCCATCGGCGTTTCGCTGATCGGGGTATCCTTCTGCGGACTCTGGTACCTGATGGGCTGGAACGTGGCCTGGGGTTCTCTGGGGATTATCCCCTACCAGTTCGCCGCCAACTGGGTACTGAGCTCGGTGCCCATGTTCCTGTTGCTGGGTTTCGTCTGTTATCACACCCAGCTGACCCAGGGCATGTTCCGGGCCGCACGAATGTGGCTGTCCGGGGTGCCGGGTGGTCTTGCCATCGCCGCTGTCTTTGGTTCCGCCGGCTTTGCGGCAGTCTCCGGTTCGTCCGTGGCCTGCTCTGCGGCCATGGGCCGGATTGCGGTACCGGAAATGATCAAGCACAAGTATCACCCTGAACTGGCCACCGGCACCGTTGCCGTTGCCGGTACCATTGGTGCGTTGATTCCGCCGTCCATTATCATGATCCTGTATGGCATCATCGCCCAGCAGTCCATCACCGGACTGTTTCTCGGGGGTATTGCCGCCGGTATCCTGACCGCCATCGGTTACATCGTGGTGATCCTGATCCGGGTCAAGCTCAACCCGTCGCTGGCTCCGGATACCAACGAAAAAATTCCGCTGCGAGATAAGTTCCTCGCCTTGAAAGATACCTGGCCGGTAATTCTGATCATGTTCGGTATCTTCGGTGGCCTGTTTGGTGGTGTGTTCACTCCGACCGAGGCCGGTGCGGTCGGCGCTTTCCTGTCCCTGGTGGTTGCCGGTATCAAAGGCAGTCTGACCTGGGAGCGGTTCAAGAACGCCATCGTGGAAACCCTGCTGACCACCGGTGCGCTGATCATCATCGCCGTGGGTGCCAGCCTGCTGACCCGTTTCCTGGCCCTGTCCGGTGCCGGCGACTACCTGTCGTCTGCCATTATCGGTATGGACGCCGGCGTGGTGATGATCCTGATTGCCATCGTGCTGATCTATGTGCTGCTGGGCATGTTCCTGGAGCCCATCGGCGCCATGCTGCTGACGCTGCCTATTGTGCTGCCGATCATCGACAGCGTTGGCCTGAGCCTGCTGTGGTTCGGCATTGTACTGACCAAGCTGCTGGAGATCGGGATGATTACCCCGCCCATCGGCATGAACGTGTTTGTGATCAAGAGCGTGGTGGGCAATCTGGCCTCAACCGGGGCGGTGTTCCGGGGCATCTTCTGGTTCCTGATCATGGACTTCTTCGTTTTGTTCCTGCTGATTGCCTTCCCGGCTATCGTGCTGTTCCTGCCGGAAAACTTCGGTTAGCGCAGTTCAGGAATGAAAAAGGCCGGCCACGAAAGTGGCCGGCCTTTTTTGTTTTCCTGGAATTCACTGACCGGTGGCTGGCCGCGAGGCGGTGTATTTTTTCTTCTGGGAAAAGAACTCGCTTCGCTCAGACACCTTTTCCCGACAGAAAAAACACCCCACCCCACGGCCGATCTGGTTTTGATGATATTGTCATTTTTCGTTCGCCCTGACCCTTCGGCAAGCTCAGGGTCAGGGCGAACGAGACAGCATCAGTCTTCAGTCTTCAAAAAATCCGCAATCCGCTGATAGGTATCCGCACAGGCCTCAGGCGCCAGGTTTTCAAGGTTCAGATAGGCGTGAATCATGTCCGGGTAGTCCTGCAAGGTGCAAGGCTGGCCGGCGGCCTGCAGTTTCTGCCCGTAGGCAACGCCCTCGTCATGCAGGGGACAATATCCTGCGGTGATTATCAGGGTGTCCGGCATTCTGCGGGCCAGGCTCTGGTGCAGGGGAGAGGCCTGCCGGCGGTTCTCGTCATTCCGGAAGTAGTGATCGAAATACCATCGGATGCGATGCTCTTCCAGCAAGTGGCCTTCACCAAAGCTGTGGATCGAGGGGGATTCCAGGGTGTAGTCCAGGCTCGGGTAGATCAGTACCTGCTTTTCGATGTGCAGATCGGGCTGGTCTGCCAGGGCGCGGCTGACTGCGGCGGCATAGGTGCCGCCGCCGGAATCTCCGGCCAGGGCCAGGCGAGGGACAATGGACTGGCCTTCATCAGCGAGTATTTGCCAGATGCGTCGGGTGATGTCCATGCAGTCATCCAGTCCGCCCGGGTAGGGGGTTTCTGGCGACAAGCGGTAGTCCACCGATACAACAAGCCAGCCGGTGCTGTGAGCCAGTTTGCGGGCGATAGGGTCATAAACCTCAACACTGCCCGCCATGTGGCCACCGCCATGGAAAAACAACAGTACGGGCTTGGCGTTGCCGGGTTCGGGATCATAGAGCCGCAGCGGTATGGTGCGACCGGTCAGGACTACCTCTATATCGCGAACGCCCGGAATTTCCGGGTATTGCGTAACAAAGGCAGCGGTCAGCCCGGCCAGGCTGTCCCTGACCATTTGGGGGGTGGCTTCAATGCCTTTCTGTTTTTGCTCGGCGACCATCGGGTTGAGCTGGTCCAGCCAGGCCCTCAGGTTCGCATTCAGATCGCTCATAGGCGTGGCTCCGGGGCGCGGCTGGCGACCCCTGTTTATCTCGATAAAACGGTATCGGTGTCAGGCCCGCGTCTGCGGGCAATTTGTCAGTGCTGAAACTTCACCAGGGCCTCGCCCTCGCAGATCATCCGGTTATTGCGACCGGTACATATTGTGGTCAGATTGACCAGAGCCTTGTCGGGTCTGAGGCGGCTCACGGTTACTTTGGCGAGCAGAGGTTCATCCACCTCCGCCAGCTCGGGAAAGCTCATGGTCTGTTTCAGGTAGTTGGTGCCGTGCCCTGGCAGCTGTTCCCCCAGCAGGCAGGAAAACAGACCGGCTATCAGAGGTTCCGGTACCCCTGACCAGGACTCGTTCAGTGCCACCAGGTCACACCAGTCGGCAACGTCTGCGGCGCTGAACTGTGCCTTCAGTTCGGCACTCTGGCCTTCAGTCAGTTGTGAGAAGCGGGGAAGGCGGGTCACAGGGTTTCCTCCGGTAAGGTCAGTTCGCACTGGCCCTGCAGGCAGCATTCACCATCAGGTCTCAGAATGCTTGCTTCCAGAGTCAGGTGCTGGCCGGTGCGGGCGCGTTGTGTCACGGTCAGTTCCAGAGCTTCATTGGCGAAAGCGGGGGCCGGAAACATCAGTGACTGACCGCTGAGCCGGGCGCCGGGATAGCATTGGGCCAGCAGTCCCCGCAAGGCACTGAACAGCAACATGCCGTGGGACACGGTACGACCAAAACTGGTGCGGGCCGAGAATTCGGGGTCGGTATGAATCGGGTTATGGTCACCGCTGAGCCGGGCGAAGCGATTGAAGTCCTCCTGGCTGAGCATGAAAACCTGCTCGCAGGGGCTGTCTGACAGGGCATCGGCAGGTCTGTTCATCGGTTTCCTTCCGCGTTTGTGGGCTGGCGCAAGGCCTGTTTGGTGACCTTGCCCAGGGCATTGCGGGGCAGGCCATCGGTAAGTACAAAGGCTTTGGGTACCTTATAACCGGCCAGCCGCTCACGGCAGAACTGGCTGAGGGCAACGTCATTCAGGGTTTCTGCCTGTTCCGACCGGGGTACAAGGTAAGCCTGCCCCACCTCGCCCCAGCGTTCATCGGGTATGCCAATCACCGCCACCTCGGCAATGTCCGGGTGCTCCAGCAATACCCGCTCAACCTCGGCCGGATAGACGTTTTCGCCCCCGGAAATGAACATGTCTTTCCAGCGGTCGACGATGAAGTAGCAACCGTCTTCATCGCAGCGGGCAACATCGCCGCTGTGCAGCCAGCCGTCCTGGTTGAAGGCATCGCGGGTGGCATCGGGCCGGTTCCAGTAACCGGGGGTTACGCCGGGGCCGCGGATCAGCAGTTCGCCGGCTTCACCCGTGGCCAGGTCGATGCCATTGGCGTCCACAATGCGTACCTCCGCAAGCAGTTGTGGGCGACCTACCGAACCAATCTTGCTCAGCACGTCCGCTTCGTCCATCAGAAACACCGTGGGTCCGGTCTCGGTCATGCCCATACCGGTACGAACCAGAATGCCGGCGTCGGCGAAGCTTCGCGCTACCGGCAGCGAGAGGGCAGCCCCGCCACAGCCCCAGGAGCGGACCTTGCTCAGGCGCCGGCCATCGAAACCGGGGTGCTCCAGCAGGGCCTGGTAAACCGCAGGTACTCCGAAAAACACCGTTGCCCGTTGTTCCAGCAAGGCCAGGGTCTGATCCGGCTCGAAGCCACGAACCACCAGCACGCAGCCACCGGTCATCAGCACCGCCGAGGAGTATAGGTTGATGCCAGCGGTATGGAACAGCGGCAGTACATTGAGCAGCACATCGCGGCCGTTAAGCTCCACCGCCAGGCCAATGTTCAGATAGTTGGCCATCATCATCCGGAAGGTCTGGATCACGCCCTTCGGCCGTCCCGTGGTGCCGGAGGTGTACAGCAGATACCAGGGCGTGTCCGGGTCCCGCTCCGGGTGCGGCGTCAGTTGTGGTTCCACACTGGCAAGATCGTCGCGATAGCTGCGGTCACCGGTTTGTGCTTCGTCAAAGGCAATGGTCAGAGGTGCGTGGCCTGAGCTGTGTAATTGTCGGGCTGACTCGAGGAACTCTTCCCCGTAGATCAGTGCCGAGGGGGTGCAGTCACCCATCAGCACTTCCAGTTCCGGCTGTGCCAGACGCCAGTTCAGTGGCACCATGATGAGGCCGGCCTTGGCGCAGCCGAACAGCATGGCAAAGAAATCAGCGCGGCTGTGCCCGAGCCAGGCAATGCGGTCACCGGGTTTCAGTCCCCAGATTGCAGTAGCAGCTGCGGCAAAGCGGGCCGCCTGTTCGTTGAGCTCCCGATAGTTGTAGCGGATATTGCTGTCGATATCTTCCAGCGCGGGGCGGTGCGGAGTGATCCTGGCACGGTGGGCCAGCAGATCGAAATGGTTCATGCCTGTCTCCCCAGAAAGGCTGCCATGCCTTTGTCCGCCTCGGTGGTCACGATCTGTTCGAGAAACTGCCGGTATTCCAGGTCAAGGGCAGGTTTTACCCGACTCATGTCCGGGCGTCCCAGTTGCAGAGTGCGAGCAACGCTGCCGGGCTGGCGGGTACGGATCTGGTTGGCCAGGGACCAGGCGGTAGCCAGTTCCTCGCCTGCCGCCGCAAGGTACTGGCCGAGTCCGGACTGATGGGCTTCTTCGGCTTTCAGCGTGCGGTTGGTGAGCTGAATATCCAGGGCGCGGGCACGACCAATACGCTCCGGCAGGAGGGCGGTCCAGCCGCCGTCGGGACTGTAGCCCACCACCGTGTACCAGGGCGCAAAGCTGGCTTTGGGGCCAAGCACCGCAATGTCACAGGCCAGCACCAGGCCCAGTGAGCCGCCGGTCACCAGGCCATGGACGGCCACAATTGTGGGAACCGGCAGCGCCAGCAGATCAATAATGGTGCGGTTCAGTTCACCCACCACGGCTGCAGCGTAGTCGTGGCGATGTTCCCGGGGGGTGTCGAAGAACCCGGCGACATCGCCGCCGGTGGAGAAGGATTTGCCCGCCGCGTCAATGATCAGTACCGGCGGCATATCCTCACGGCAGCAGGCGAGAGCCTCCCGCAGGTCCGCGAGCAGTTCCGGCACCAGCGCGTTGTGGCGCTCTGGCCGGTTCAGTGTGAGTCGGCCAATGCCGTTCTCAAGACGATAGTTCACCTGCTTCATCCGCGCTCTCTCCCACCCAGTGACAGGCCGTTGCGGAACAGGTCGCTCATGGTTTCCACGATGTCGTCGAAGGCGTCTTCACCCTGGCGCTGATCCCACAAGGAATACTTCACCCCCAGAAAATGGGACAGTCCCATCAGGGCCCAGGCCCGGTGCTGGTTGTCGCCGGTACGGATTTCGCCTTTGCGGGTAGCGGCGTCCAGCATCTCGGCGTAACCGCGGGCGAAGGTTTCGTAATATTCGTGGTAGATCTCCGGGTCCACAAACTGCGCTTCCTGCAACACCCGGTACAGGGAGGGGTGCGTCACCAGATAC
>NZ_CAXBDN010000246.1:0-6610 GCF_963974375.1 uncultured Marinobacter sp. | reverse complement strand
GTTTACGCGTTTCTATCGAATTATTAAGATAAAATCGAATGTTCGCTTTTGTTTAAAAGCGGAACAACTACGACATCACTCTGCTCCTCCGCGCCGGATGGGATTACGGGCAGCTGAAAAAATGCTGTAATTGAGTTCTGGCGTAAAAGGCTGGCAGCAAGCAAGTCTTTTACCATTCCATAACTGGCACAGATCGCCAGGTATGAATCAACTCGCGATCTAATTGCTTTTTGCATATTGATGCTTGCTACTGATTTTTTGAGGGATTGCGCCCGCGTACACAAATCGTCTTGGGGGTATAAATGGGGGTACACATCAATAAAAAAATATACCTAATATATTAAAAACAAGTGCTTGTGTTACTTTATGAGTCCTGCCGGGGGCACCAATCTGCTGCCCGACTAACTCCAAAAATCGAACTGACCCGTTGTGACAGAGATCAGTTCCGGTACTGTTGGCGCTGGTGCTCCAGCATCTGTTCCATCATCAGCTGCATCTGGTTCATGCGACTCTCCATCATTTCCAGACGCTGTTCGTTGGTCATATCCTCACCGCCACCAGCGCGGCCGCCCTGACCGTCACCAGAACGCTTCGTGCCCTGACCCCGATTATTCATCATGCCCTGGCCACTGCCCATCGCGTCCTGCCCCATCATTCCGTGGCGCATCATACCCATATGATTCTGCATGGATTCCATGTGTCTCTCGCGAATCTCCTGACGTTCAGCATCCGTTTTGGCGTTACGCATTTCCTGCATCATGCCCTGCATTCGCGTCATATTTTCCTGCATTTGCTGCATCTGTTCCTGCTGCATCATGCCGCCTCGGGGCATTTGCCCGGAATTGCCTTGTGCAAAAGTCAAAGCGGGTACGGCTACCAGAACTGAACACGCGATTAAACGGCTAAATTTGTTCATAAGTTCCTCCTTGGAATGTGCAACCAACTGTGCAACTTACTCAGTAAAGACCATTGGATTGAATCTGGCAATCGTGACCGTAGGTGCCGTGCTGGCGAGAGCTGTGGGTTCCGTCGGGTTAATTCGCTGACCTACTGCAAGGTCTGGCGACTGGCCTTCAGGAAACGGGTTCCACCGGCGCGTGAATTCAGCTGACGAATCTCTGTAGGCTCGCCATTCTCATCCAACTCCACCACACCGACTCCTGCGGCGTTCCATAGTCGTTCTCCGGCTTCACGGCCTTCGGGCTCCCAGGGTGTTACCCGCATGCGCCTTCGCTTGGTAAACCAATTCAATGGCGACCAGGGCGCGTAAAGCCAGCGGTTGATCCGGTCCAGCCACTCCAGGAGTGTGTGGGGAAACTCATTCTTGATGCCACTGCTGGTGATCTGCCAGATTCTCGGCCGGTCCGGTCGGTGCCGAAGGCGCACGTCGTAAGCAAAGGAATAATGAACGTCACCCGAGAGTATCACGAAGGTTTCCGGGGTTCGGGAATGGCGAAAGATGTTAAGCAGCACATTGGCAGCACCCCTGTGGGCCATCCAGTTTTCCGCATCCACCACCAGCGGTTTACCGATTAAGGTGAACACGGTCTGGATCGCTTCAATCAGTTTGACGCCAAACATGGGCGCAGGAGATACCACGATTACGGCTTTTTCGCCGATAATTTCCTGCTGGAATTCGGTCAATGCTTCCCAGTCAAGGAGACCCGATGGTCTTGCGCGATTGAGCTCGCTGCGCCAACGACGTGTACGAGTGTCCAGCACCACAATCCGCGGCGAAGTCTGCAGGCTGTAGTGCCATTGCTCAAACTGCAGGAGCTTATCGATCAGCCTGTCCTGCTGCGTCGGGTCGAACACCGCGCCCGGCTCTGCTGATGCAGCCAGCTCCCGTAGAACAGGCATAATGCCGTCAAAGGCATCCGGGTTGTTACCCCACCCCTGGCAAAGCAGGTAGGCAGCCAGCGCGTTGCCCACAATACGACGGGAGAACGGATGTTCGTAGGTTGTGGTTTCCCAAAGAGCAGACAGGTTCCAGTCGTCCGTTACATCATGATCGTCGAAGATCATATAGGCTGGAAGGTGTGCCAATGCCCTTGACGCGCGGGGTAAGCCGGCCACGAAGTCATCAATTGCAACTTGTTGCTGCTGATAAGTCCCGGCATCTTCTGAGGACAGAGCCGGTCGATCCATGCTGACCAGGCGCCAGCATACCGGCGACCAGACCAACAGGTACATGGCCATAACTTCGTTGAAAGAGATCAGGTGATTGTGGGCACTGGCGGTGGTGAAAACCGGTTTTTTGACGCCGCCAAAGAAACGCTCTACCAGCGCCTCGTTGCTGTGGATATCCGGTAGCAACTTTTCACGGTGAAAATAGGTGTCCGGGCTCTCCCGCAACGCCCTGCTATTGCTGACCGAACTCCCGCTGAGCACCTCGTCGTACAGGCCCAGGCAATCGATCAGGCTGTGTATGGCCCGAAGCATGGGGCCGGCGACATCGTCGGCATAGATCTGGTCGCCGGTCATCATCATCAGGGCCGGTCGCTTTGCGATGTCAGACCGGGCTTCCAGCAGCATTTCGTCGACCCTCACCAGCCCGTCGGCTGCCGGGGAATGAGGCCGCCGGCATGAGCCATAGACCAATCGATCGAGCCGTTCCTTTATAACAAAATCCGGCCAGTTGGCTCCCGGCATACACAGGTGTGGCGCCCAATCCTTTATCCAGACTTCGTCATCACTGCCGTTCGAACCCAGTACAGAACCAGAAACACCCAGGTCGTATCCGATGCGGGTGTTCACCGGCAGTGAATCATCGGGCTCAAAGTCTATTAAATGCAGGCAGGCAGAAACTCCGAACCGTATCCGGACTATTTCCTTTTCATTCAGTGCCCGATCTAGCCACGGCTCGTCGGAATCGTTCAGATAAAGGCGCATTCGCAGAGTAAGCGAAAAGCACCCCACCAACCAGAGAGTAATCCTGTTGAAGGTAGTGTGCCTGAGCATAGGCCCTGCCAACACTGGTGGCAGGGCCTGCAAAGTATGTTCGCTCAATTAATACTCCCGACACACTTTGAAGTTCTACAGAATGACCACATCATCCTTTGCGTTACTGCTTCGATTATCACATTCGTGCTGTACATAGTCCAAGGCATGTCCCTACTGGAGAATAAGGATGACCGGTGAGCCATAAACTACGCTGACCCATCGTTGTCACATACGATGCACTGGATGTTATAGCGCAACTTTGCCGGGCTAAACCAATCAATACGGCACTAAATATTCAGATCTCCTCACTACGACACCCCAAAGACCAATCCCAGGATGTGGACCAGGAGTGATGTGATCAGATCAATACCATGAATATTATTCAGCAATTACGAACCAGGCCTGCGGTAGCCTGATCAATAACCGGGTTAATTCAACAGGAGGATCTAACGTTACCCATTGCACTAATTTAATATTATTTTAAATCAATACTTTATATGACTCCTTGCATCCTGAGGGATACGGCCGGCAACATAATCGAGCGGCATGGCAGGTCGAGTTTTTGATCGAAAACTCATGGAGCTATCAATGTTTGCAAATGTCGGGCGCGTGAGAACAGTGTACAGTTACGGCGTAAGATCTGTTCGTTGATCTACTGCGCGCCTCTGAGGGGGCACAAGCCATAGTGGACAAACGCAAACAAGACACGTTGTTATCCACGACTCCGTCAACCTTGTTTCCTGAAGATCAGAATCAAGGGACCCCGGACGCACTATCGTCAGGATTTAACCATGAACATAAAGTTTCAGACCCTGAAATACCTCGTAGTATGCTATGCAGTCGCGGTTGCTCAAGTAACTTTCGCTGACTCTGAGCCTTCCAGTCAGAACTCCGACGATCAATACCTCTTTCATCCCCACAAATCCCAACAGACTGACTTCAGCACGGATGTGCACCCTTTGCATGAAAGATCATTACAGGGCTTTGACTGCATGGATCGTGATGAAAATGGCTACCTGTCGGAAAATGAACTCGAAAACCGCGATCAGTGCGTCCAAAACGCTGAAGAAAGAGGTCTGGAGTCATCGACCAGAACAGCTCTCATCCTTGATCTAATGGATGCGGACCGCGACCAGCGTGTTAGCAAGAGGGAGTTCAATATTTGGAACGAGATGCGATATCAACAGAAGTGATTGCTGTGTTTCCCCGCTAAATCTCCGCCACTACTCTGGTAGACCATAATCAAAATTATCCATTCCATGAGCACTGGCAATCCGACACGGATGCCAACGCTGGACTAACGCAATCAAGCGATGATCCAGATGCCGCAGGCACGAGCGAAAATCATGCTCACTTAAAACCACCACTCTTAAGCTAAATTTAAGGTTAGCAGTCGATACTGCGGGTCCGAATGACTGAGGGCCTGGGATCAGTCCCCGCTGATATTCTTCACGAGGATGTCTGAAGATGGACAAGGAAAGATCATTATCGCTGGTAATTCCCGCCAAAAATGAACAGGGCAGTATTGGTAACCTACTGACTGAAGCCTTTAACGTCATGCGGCATTTTCGAGACTTCGAGATTGTTCTGGTAGATGACGGTAGCGACGACAAGACACTGGATGTCGCCGTACGGACGGTCCGGGCCCTTGGGGGCCGTCTTATTACAGTTCAACATGCCCAAAGCATTGGCCAGAGTGGTGCTTTGGCCACAGGCATCAGGCACGCCAGAGGTCAACTCATAGTGACGATGGACGGCGATGGCCAGAATGACCCCACCGACATTCCGATATTACTGCAAAAAGCGAGCACGATCCGGACACCGGATTTTTGCATTGCGGGCTACAGAAAGAAACGCAAGGACACCGCCTGGAAACGATTTCAGTCGCGGCTGGCCAATCGCGTTCGCGATGCGCTGCTTCACGATGGGGTGCCGGACACCGGTTGTGGTCTCAAGCTGTTTCCCCGCTCCACGTTTCTGAAGTTGCCCTGGTTTGATCATGGACACCGTTTTATACCGGCGCTGGTAAGGGGCATTGGTGGCGAGATCGCAATCGTTGAGGTGAATCACCGGCCACGTATGGCCGGCACCTCCAAATACAACGCATGGAACAGAACCTGGGCAGGCATACTCGACCTGTTCGGTGTGCTGTGGCTACTGCACCGTATACGCATCCCTGTCATTACCAACCCTGTCCCGGTCAATTCCGTCGATTCCGAGACCCGATCATCCGCTATGGAGCAGACCTGACATGTTTAATGGGTTCCGCTGGCTGGCGTTTACTCTGCTGGCTATAGTCGGCTACCTGGCCACTCGAAACGGCTGGCTAAATTTTATGGCGGACAGCGCCCTGATAGCCAACTACCTGCACAACCACGGAAATGAAGGCATTATGGCTATTTTCCTGGCGGGCGCTCTATTTACCGGCATTGGCGCACCCCGTCAGATATTGGCCTTTGTCCTCGGTTTTTCTCTGGGGGGAGTCAATGGCACCCTGGTATCAACCCTGGCAACCGCGCTTGGCGCTGCAGGGTGTTTCTTTAGCGCACGATGGTTGCTGCGAGCACCCCTGACCCGACGCTTCGGGCAACCGATGCGCCAGTTCGACGAGTTGTTCAGGAAACAGACATTTCTGAAGGTCTTTATTGTCCGGTTGCTGCCGGTAGGCAGTAACCTGGCAACCAACCTGGTTGCCGGCTGTTCGGGCATCCGATTTCTGCCGTTCCTGGCAGGCAGCACGCTCGGATACCTCCCTCAAATGTTGGTGTTCGCGCTTGCTGGCGCCGGCATTGGCAATGCTGACAGATCCCAGCTGGTCCTGAGCGTTGCGCTGTTCATCATCGCATCAGTGATCGGGGCTCTGCTCTATCACACGCAAAGAACCAGAAATCTGGCCTCGATCGTTTCAGAGCTTCCCTGAGAAAGAACCATGCCTTCATCATCATCTCTCGTTCACCATCTACCGGAAAATCTGTTCAGCCTCCGCCGCAATCAACTGCTATTGGTGCTGCTGGCGTTTGCCGCCGTGATGATTTTCATCGGTATCGGACTGCGATCCCCCTGGCCAGCGGATGAACCCCGCTTTGCAGAAATTGCCCGAGAAATGGTGGCATCCGGGCAGTGGCTGATCCCCATGAGAGGGGGTGAATTCTATCCGGACAAGCCTCCCGTCCTCATGTGGAGCATTGCCCTTTTTTACTGGCTCACCGGAAATCTGAAAGTTGCCTTCTTGTTGCCCAGTGCAATTTGCAGTCTGCTTACCCTGGGGCTGATATTTGATCTGGGCACGAGATTATGGAACCAACGCATCGGCACCATCGCTGTGTTGTTACTGATGATCGCGCCACAATTCCTGCTTCAGGCAAAAACGGCCCAGATAGATGCCATGGTCGCCTGCTGGGTCACTGTTGCCTGCTATGGCCTGATCCGGCATTTTTTCACTGGCCCGGCATGGGGCTGGTACATCGTTGCGTGGGGTTTTATGGGACTAGGAATTATCACCAAGGGGGTGGGGTTTCTCCCGGTATTCCTGTTTATTCCAATCTTTCTACGTGGACTGCGGGATCGACAGCTTTTTTCCGACACACTGACCTGGCGCTGTGCGATCGGTCCGCTGGTTATGATCCTTGTCGCGGCCCTCTGGCTGGTGCCTATGGTGCTTTATGTG
>NZ_CAXBDN010000245.1:0-6688 GCF_963974375.1 uncultured Marinobacter sp. | reverse complement strand
CCCGGCTCAGCAGGCGCTCAACCGCCCCCAAGGCAGAGCCCCTGGATGCGGCGGCAAACAGCACCACGAACTCCTCACCACCGTAACGGACGATAACATCAGAGGAACGACTCATTTCCACCATCAGCGCCGTAAACTCCCTCAGTACGTAATCGCCCGCCAGATGTCCCCAGGTGTCGTTAAGGTGTTTAAAGTGGTCAATATCGAACATGGCCAGCGCAAATCCCACGCGTTCCCGCGCCCAGGCGCCAATCATCTCGTCGATACGGGGGAACAGATAGCGTCGGTTATGAAGCCCGGTGAGAGGATCCCGGATCGACTGATTAACCAGCTCCTGCTCCAGGCGGTCCCGATCCAGTGCTCCTGAAATCAGCGCGGCCACGACAATCAGCAAGTCCGTCTGATCTTCTCGCCAGCGACGAACCGTCTCCATATCCATACCGAAAAAGCCCGACACCAGGCCTTTGGAGCGAACAGGCACATTAAACAGTGAGACAACCCCCTGTTCTTCCAGCAGTCCCCTCTCGAGCGCTGCGTCCTCAGGCAGTTCAGACACATCCTCAATGAACAGTATCCGCTGATCATGGATCATCGAATCCATTTGTCGATGCCACCAGGCAAAGTGGCAAATTGGTATCCGCTGTTGTGTATCAATCAGGGACTTCACGCCCTCGCGGCACCACTCATGGGTATTCGTCATGAGTGAGTTATTGTCACTGAACGCATAGAGGTAGGCGCGGTCCACCTCGAAAAACGCCCCCACGTCAGCCAGTAGTTTCTGGATACGGCGATCAGTATCACCGAATCTTCCGGTCATGAAGTCTGCGGACAGGTCGGCGAGCAGGTGTTGAAAACGGGCCTGGTAAGCAAACTCGGATTCGCTGGCCCGCAAACTTTGCTCCAGATCCTTATGGGCCTGAATATCCGTAAATTGCCCATACCAGAGAGTAGAGCCATCCACCTGACGTTCGGGCATCGAATTTGCCTCGAACCAGTGATATTTCCCGGACGCAAGCCGCATGCGAGCCTGAAATTTCCAGGGGGTCAGGTTTTGTGCAGAGTCGAGGACGCTTTCAGTCAGACCTCCGGTATCCTCCGGATGGATGCGCTCAAACACTTTACTGGCATCTTGCCGAAGCTCATCTGGATCAATTCCAAACAGGTCCCGGACCCGGCTGCTGATATAGGGGTAGCGGTGGGCACGACCATCCGCGCAGCTCCAATAGGTAAAAATGATGCCAGGCACACCAGAAGCGAGTTTGCGAAAGAAATCCGGAAACTCCAGGTCATCCAGATCATCTGAGCGAGAACGCGTCATGGGAACTCCAGTATCAAGATTCGACCAGTGTCCCGTCTGGCTAATGTTCTAAGATTAGCCGATAACCCAAAATCCTGTTAACTTTCCGGACACATCACCCGCGGCTTGACGGAATTTCGATTCAAATCGTTTCCTGTATCAACACCTTCCATCGCTGACCCCGGCTTCCCAGCTGGCACCGAGCACGTCGTTACGATAAGGGTTCACTCTCTGGCCGCTTTCAGCCGCCTGCAGGCCCACGCGGTAAGCCTCTTCCACCGAATCCTGCTCAGATACCCTGTGGTTGATCGAACGCAGCCGCCGTAAAAACCGGACCACATCCTCCGCCGCCATCATCATGGCCGGCACCATGAAAATGGTGGTCAGGCTCGCGAACAGCACGCCAAAACCCAGAGACACCGCCATGGGCACCAGAAACGCCGCCTGGGGACTGGTTTCAAAAGCCAGGGGCGCCACCGCCAGGGAGGTGGTCAGGGTGGTCAGCACGATCGGTCGGATACGTCCCGCCAATGACTCCAGCAACGCCTCCCGCAGACTCTCACAGGCCGGCCGCAGCTGATTGACCCGGTCAATCAGTACCAGGTTGTCATTGATCACCACGCCACTGACCGCCACCACCCCGATAATGGACCACAGGGTCAGGTCATGGCCCAGTAGCATATGACCGAGGAATGCGCCCACCATGCCAAAGGGGATTGCCAGCAGAATCAGCACCGGTTGCCAGTAACGGCCAAACATCATGGTCAGAACAAAAAACATGGCCAGCAGTGCTGCGGCATAGCCAACGGTGAGGTAGTTGACGAACTTTTCAATACTGACCGGCTTGCCGGCCACCGCCCAGCGGGCACCCTGCCATTCACCGGCCAGGCTGGCGAGGAACCCGTTCTCCAGGTAAGTCATCACCCGACCCGGCGAGGTCAGCCGGGGGTCCACATAGGCCGTCACTGACACACTGCGATTGCGGTCAAAGTGCTGAATGACCGCCGGCCGCTCCCGCCGCTCCGGGGCAGCCAGCGCGATCAGGGGTGCCACCGACTGATCGGCCAGACGGACCGGCAGCTGCTCCAGATGACCCAGGCTGTCACTCTGCACTTCCGGCAACCGCAGTACCACCGGCACTTCGTGGTCGCCCTGGGGCAACTGATCCACCACAATGCCCTGGAACGCCTCCTGTACCTGATCACCCAGCCGGGTTTCGGTCAGCCCCCCGAGACGGGCTCCGGGGCGCACCTGAAGGTCGATCTCGGAGAACCGGGAGCTCATGCCGTTGGACACTTCAGACACCCCGGAAATACCCCTGAGCTCGTCTTCCAGTGCTGCCGCGAGGCCTTCCAGCACCTCCAGATCAGGATGGTACATATTGATGTGAATATCCGGCAGCACCCGATTGATCATGGTCTCGAACCGCATCGACACGGCACCGGGCATGTCCGGCTGCAGCTGCCGCCACTGCTCCCTGACCTGATCCGGGGTAAGCGGCAGCTTTGTGCCCCGGGCCATGGCCACGGTCACCCTCGAGCGCAGATAAGCAGCTCGACGTAGATATCATCAATAACCGGTTGCTGATGTTCCTCCTGCAACAAGCGACGCAGTTCCTGGGCAGAACGCTGCAGCGTCCCGGTGGCCCGTAACACCCGCTGGCTGCTGGTTCCGGGTGGAAATTCCACGTCCACCATGACCTTGTCACCGATCACCTGGGACTGAAAAGTGACACTCAGCCAGCCGCTGTGAAGCAGGGCCAGACAGATCACGAACATCGAGACAAACCCCATCAGCACCAGCCCGCGACCGTTCAGGGCCGAGTTCATGGCAGGCAGGACGGTTTTGCGGATGCACCGGTCGAACCAGGCATTCACCCGGTGGCTGAGACTGCCGGATGCCTCCTGCGCATGACGCATGGAGTGGGCCAGATGGGAAGGCAGAATCCACAACGATTCCACCAGCGACAGTGCCAGCACCGTTATGGCCACCACCGGCACCACCCGCATCAGATCCCCTTCCGGTCCGGGCAGAAACATCATCGGTAAAAAGCCAATGGCGGTGGTGATCACGGCCACCGTGATCGGCAATGCCACCCGGCGCACGCCCTCCACCACGGCGTCGGTTCCTGCGCCCATCCGCCGGGCCTGATCATCCACACTTTCACCGACGATCACCGCATCATCCACCACAATGCCCAGCACCAGAATGAAGGCAAACAGCGAAATGGTATTGAAGGAAAAACCGGTCAGCGGCAGCACCATGCAGGCACCGATCATGGCAACAGGAATGCCCAGCCCCACCCAGGCCGACAGCCGCAATCCAAAGAACACCGCCAGCAGCACAATCAGCATGATCAGGCCCTGTCCCGCATTCTTCCACAGCAGATCGGACCGGTCGCGATACTCCAGCGAATCGTCCTGCCACAGAATCAGCGCCATACCGGATGGCAGGTCAGCGGCTTCCACAAACCGGTGAACCGCCTCAGCGGTATCCACCACGTCCTGGTTACCGATCCGGTAAACATCCAGAGCCACCGCCGGACGACCGTTGAACCAGGACGCCATCGCATCCCGGCTAAAGCCATCCCGGACAAAGGCGATGTCCCCCAGGGTCAGGCGTTCGCCCTCGTCGGTACGCCTTACAGTAACCTCACGATAGGCTTCCGGACTGGACACTGTTTCCCCGGACAGGATCAGGGAGTTAGCGTTGGTGCCACGCAGAACACCACCAGAGGCCCGGCCCAGATTGTCATCAATGGCTTCGGCAATGCCGGCAAACGTAAGGTCGTAGCGATAAAGGGTTTCCCGGGCCACTTCCAGCGCCACCTCGCGCTCCGGCAGGCCTTCCAGCTCAACATCAGCAATGGCCGGTTGATCCAGCAGCTGGCCCCGCAACTGCCAGGCCACTTCATGCAGGGCCCGTGGCGTGGCATCTGCCACAATCAGCAGGCGGGCAACCCGGTTGCGGAATATGGCTTCTTCCACTACCGGATCGTCGGCGCCCGGTGGCAGGCTTGCCAGGGTTTCCACCCGTGCCGCCATCTGATCACGGACCTTTCCGGACGCATAGCCTTCCACCACATCCACTGTGATCGAACAGATGCCCTCCCGGGATTCACTGCGGATATGGGTGGTTCCTTCAATGGTGTAAAGCGCCGTCTCCAGCGGCGCACAGAGCGTCTGCTCGACCACTTCCGGCGACGCGCCCTGCAGTTTTGCCACTACGCCAATGCGATCCAGGGGCAGATTCGGCAAGGTTTCCTGGCGGGTCTGGGGGATCGCCACAAAACCGCCCACCAGCAACAGCAGTGCCAGCAGGTTGGCCACTGCGGGGTTACGGGTAAACCACTCGATGCTGCGAAACATCAGTGGGTCCTGATAATTCTGGCCACGGGCTGGCGCTCACTGTTGTCGGGTTCGCCCACAACGCGGACCTCCGAGCCTTCCAGCAGGTGATCGGTTCCCTGTGCCAGAATCCGGTAACCCGGTTCAAGGCCCGCCGTCACGTAGATCACCGAGTCATCGCGATGAACCCACTGAATTTCACGGCGATGAATCCGGTTACTGGCATCCAGCACCCAGACATGGCTGTTGGTGATCATGGCAGAGCGGGGAATGGTGGCGACTTCCGCCAGCCGCCGGCCCTGTATTTCAGCCTCCAGATAGACCCGGGGCTCCAGCGGCACCGATCCGGAGTCCGGGTCCACTTCGGCAATCAGCCAGCTCATCTGATTACTGCTGACCCCGCTCTCGCGGCGGGTAATCACCCCGTCCCACTGACCCGCGCTGCCGCCGAAGTTGCCCTTCAGGCGGACCGGTATGCTCAGTTCCTGATCCGGGGTCTCGGTGAACGCCGCCATCAGGTCCAGCCAGTCGTTGGGCACCGGCAAGCGCACCTCCATTCGATCGGAGCTGAAAATCTGGCCAAGGGCCTCGCCGGCGCTCACGGTCTGCCCCACCGAGACACTCACCTGCTCGAGCCTGCCACTGAACGGTGCCCTTATGGTCGCCCGTTCCAGCTCGCTGCGGGCCCTGCGCAAGGACACCTGAGCCACGTCAACCCGGGCTTTTGCCTCCCGCAACTGGGGAACGTTCAGGGCAAATTCGGTGGCATTGCGACTGGGACTGCGACGGGCAATGGTGGCGTTGGCTTCGGCCTGCTCCAGATGAAGTTTTGCCGCCTCCAGATCATGCCGGCGCTGGGCCACTTCCAGCTCGAACGGCTCCGGATCCAGGCGTATCAGCATTTCACCCGCCTCGACCCAGGCGCCGTTCGCCAGGCGCTCCGACACCGCTACCACCTCACCACCGGAACGAAAGGCCAGAGCAAGACGATCCCGGGCCTGGGCGGTGCCCTGACTCCGCAGGGTCAGGGTAACCGGTGCAATTTCAACCGGGTGGACGGGCAGTTCCGGCGCAGCAAGGCGGGCGGTGCGGACCACGGTATCCTGCGCTTCCCGGTAAATGACCACTAGCACCAGCAGCAACAGTGCCAACACCCACGCGGATGCGTACCGCGGATCACTCACCCAGCGGCCGGGTACAGATCTCAGGGAATTCATTATTGCGGTGCCTCCTCCATGACGGGCGGCACTAACATATCAGCAGTTCTACAGCATCCGCACGCCCCGGCAACCGGAAGTGCAGACCGGTTCCTCATGACTATCAGATCGTTCAAGCCCACCGGCAACCTGGCGTTAAAAAGGGTCACTTCACAAGGTGTTACAGCCGTTTTCAGACACGGCATGTCGCTGCAGACGTGAGAAGTTTCGGAGCGTTTCATGAAACTGCGTTCACGACCGGGCGTCATTAGCGAACGCTGAGATGAGCGCCACAATTTCAGACGCCAGCTCCGTGGTACAAAATCGGCCGCAACCAGATGGACACAGTGCCCCGTCTGGTTCATTCGTTGACCTACTGCGCGAATTAACCAGGCGGGGCACTAGCTAACCGAAAGGAGACGGACGATGACAGGTTTTTTCAGGACACTGATTTCAAGAGGCTTTCTCTATTTTTTTGTGGTACTGGCGGTGCTCGCCATCGCAGTATTTGACTATGACAGCAGCCGATTATTCCTGTGGTTCCTGCTGCCCTACTATGCCCTGGGCCTGCTGCTGCAGTTGCTGATGCCCAAACACCAGGCCCCGCTGGAAGAGGGCGAGCTGACCAACGATGTGGTGTCCAACGCCTTCATGTTTCTCCTCAATGGCGTGCAGAACCTGATGGTAACCCTGTTTTTTGGCCTGGCATCGGCAAGCCTGCTGATTCATTTCGGCCGGCTTGATCCCTCGTTTGGCCTGTCGAACCTGCCCATGTGGGAACAGGTGATCTGTGGCCTGCTGATTTTCGATTTCATGTTCTACACCACTCACCGGCTCGCCCACACCGT
>NZ_CAXBDN010000244.1:0-6696 GCF_963974375.1 uncultured Marinobacter sp. | reverse complement strand
GGCAACATAGCGCACGCCAAGGCGGGCCTTGCGGCGATACCCCAGTGACGGCGAACGCATGGGCTCGATCCACTGCTCCGGCTCAATGCCGCCAAAATGAACAAACTGCTCCTGCAGGGTTTTTTCCTTGAAGGCTATCTGGAAATCCGGTGACATGTGTTGCAGGCTGCAGCCACCACAAAGGTCCGCAAACTCACAGGGCGGCACCTGGCGTTCAGCTGCCGCCTCCAACACCTCCAGCGTCCGCAGTTCATCGTAGCGCCGATGGCTGCCAACCATTTTGGCCATCACCTTCTCACCAGGCAGTGCCCCGTCCACAAACCGGGTCTTGCCATCTTCGAGGGCAATGCCCCGGCCGTCGTGGCCCAGTCTTTCAATGGCACATAACTGGGGCTCGGTAGGCAGCGCCTTCCTGCGTCTTCGGGTCATAAGTGTTCCTGGAACATGAATTCTGGACAGATGTGGGGCATGGAATCCGGCGCTCAGGCGCCGGGGAATACCCCGGTGGACAAATAGCGGTCGCCGCGATCACAGATAATGGCCACTATCACCGCATTTTCAACCTGACTGGACAACTTGAGGGCAGCGGCGATGGAGCCACCGGACGATACCCCACAAAAGATACCTTCTACCCGGGCCAGTTCCCGCATGGTGGTTTCGGCCTCATCCTGACCCACGTCCAGCACCTGATCTACCCGGGTGGCATCGTAGATTTTGGGCAGATAGGCTTCCGGCCAGCGACGAATACCGGGAATGGAGGAACCTTCCTTTGGCTGCAGACCGATGATACGAATATCCGGATTGCGCTCCTTCAGGTAGCGGGATACGCCCATAATGGTGCCAGTGGTGCCCATTGAGCTGACAAAGTGGGTTACCCTGCCCTGGGTCTGCTCCCAGATTTCAGGCCCGGTGGTGCGGTAGTGGGCCAGCGGATTGTCCGGATTGGCAAACTGGTCCAGCACCACGCCCTTACCCTCGGCCTGCATGCGGGTGGCCAGATCCCGGGCCACCTCCATGCCTTCCTGTTGCGACACGGTAATGATCTCGGCCCCGTAGGCGCGCATGGAAGCACGACGCTCCTCACTCATATTGGCGGGCATGATCAGTACCATGCGGTAACCCTTGATGGCCGCAGCCATGGCCAGGGCGATGCCGGTATTTCCGCTGGTTGCTTCAATCAGGGTATCGCCCGGGCGGATGTCACCCCGCTTTTCCGCCTCCTGAATCATGCTGACAGCCGGGCGATCCTTGACCGAACCGGCCGGGTTGTTACCCTCAAGCTTGGCCAGTACCAGGTTGCTGGTTTGTCCCGGAAGCCGCTGCAATCTGACCAGCGGAGTATTGCCGACATAATCCTCAATGGTAGGGAAATGCATGGTATGTCCGCTCCTCTGTAAACGTCTGTCTGACCGGTGTCCGCGGAGCACCGGAAGCACCGCCCCGGCGACTGTTTCACTGTTTCCCGGTACCCTTATGATACACTCCGCTGGGCATCATACGCGTAACCGGGGGCATCGCCCAATACGCCTTGTGGCTATGACCATGACCGGTGGCTATAAGCCAGCGTAAAGAATACAGGCATACCGCTGGTGCCGACGGGCTAACGGCTTGCCAGTATAATAGAGCATGACTTTTTCCAATCACCAGGGATCGGGAACGGAGAGCAGACAAACCTATGCGCCGCTGGGGTATTCGCAAAAAAGTTCTGGTTGTCACTCTGGTCCCGACCCTGCTGACCACTCTGCTGCTTGGCCTGTTTTTCACCTGGAGCTGGGTGCAGAACATCAATCAGTTGCTGGATGACCGCGGTGACTCACTGTCACGGCAACTGGCAGCAGCGGCGGAATACGGCATGTTCACCGCCAACCGCAGCCTGCTGGGCACGCTCTCCAACGCCCTGCTGGAAGAGCAGGATGTTCGCTCCATCACCTTTTACAATGCTCGCCGCGACCGGCTTTTGCACACCGGCCCTTCGCTGGCCAATCCGGGATCAGATGGCCGGGAACTGGACACCTCGACCCGCCGCTGGCCCCAGAGCGACAGCACCATCTACGTATCCCCTGTTTACCTGCAGGACCTGATGCTGGACAACCTGCTTGAGCTTGAAGCGCGCTCCGGCGCCCCGGCAGGCGTCGAGCCCATTGGCTGGGCCGCAATCGAGATGTCCCATATCCGCACCGAGAAGGAAACCTGGAAAGCGCTGTTCATCTCGTTGCTTATGATTGTCGCCGGCGTTCTGCTCAGCCTGGTCATTGCCATGCGCCTGAGCCGCTCGTTCACCGACCCGGTGTTTGAACTGAACCGCGCCGTTGCCAGACTCAAAGAAGGCAAACTGGACACCCGGGTACACACCGCTGCAGGACCCGAGTTCGAACAGCTGGAATCCGGTCTCAATGCCATGGCCGAGGAGCTCAGCAAGGCCCAGGCGGAAATGCAGCAGAACATTGATCAGGCCACCGAAGACCTCCGGGAAACCCTCGAAACCATCGAAATCCAGAACATCGAGCTGGATTTCGCCCGCAAGGAGGCACTGGAGGCCAGCCGGATCAAATCGGAATTCCTGGCCAACATGTCCCATGAAATCCGCACCCCGTTGAACGGCATTATCGGCTTTACCGAGCTGCTGCTGAAAAGTCCGCTGCAGAAACAGCAAAGCGAGCACCTGAATACCATACGCAAGTCCTCGGAAATTCTGTTGACCATCATCAACGATATTCTCGATTTCTCGAAGATCGAGGCCGGCAAGCTGATCCTCGACCGGGTGCCCTTCCAGCTCAGGGATATTGTGGAAGATGTGATGGTCATGCTGGCGCCTGCTGCCCACGGCAAGAACCTGGATCTGGTGCCTCTGGTTTACGACGATGTCCCGGACAACATGATGGGCGACCCGCTGAGGGTCAAACAGGTCATTACCAACCTGGTCAACAATGCCATCAAGTTCACCCAGACCGGTGAAGTGGTGCTGCGGGCCAGCCTTGAGGAGGAAGACACCGAGAACCACCGGGTGACACTGCGTATCAGCATTACTGATTCCGGTGTCGGCCTGTCCCGGGCCCAGCAGCAATCCCTGTTCAACGCCTTCAGTCAGGCCGATGCCTCCACCGCCCGCCAGTATGGCGGCACCGGTCTGGGTCTGGTGATTTCCAAGCGCCTGGTGGAAGAGATGGGCGGCACCATCGGCCTTGAAAGTGAGCTGGGCAAGGGCTCGACGTTCTGGTTTACCCTCAGCGCCGAACTGGCATCCAGCACCGAAGCGCCCCGCCCCAGTGATGCACTGCGGGGCGAACGGGTGATTTATCTGGAACAACAGACCACCACCGGTCTCGCCGTTGAGCACATCCTCAACGACTGGGGCATGAGTGTGACCCGGGTTGCCTCTCCCGGTGAGTTGCTGGAACAGGTGGAAGAAGCCCAGCAGCGCCAGACCGGATACGCCGCCGCCATCGTGGGTATCACCAGGCACCTGCTGAACTCCAGTCAGTACCGGGATCTGCTGAACACCCTGGAAATCGACCGTGACTGCCGGACACTGCTGCTGACACCCACCCTGGAAACCCACCACAATGTACTGACCGGTTTTGCCAGCGGACATCTGGTGAAACCGGTATGCCGTCACAGCCTTTACGATGAGCTGCTGATGCTGGTGCATGGCATTGACACCCAGTCGGACGAGCTTTCTCCCAGCTCCGCCATCGTCCCGCGACTGGCCTACACCCCGGGACCGGCGCCCAGAGTGCTGGTGGTTGACGACAACGATGCCAACCTGAAACTGGTACTGACCCTGCTGGCCGACTGCCGGATACCGGCAGAGGGTGCCTCCAGCGGATTCGAAGCCATCAGCAAGGCCCGCCACACCCGTTTCGAGCTGATTTTCATGGATCTGCAGATGCCGGGCATGGACGGTGTCGAAACCACCGCCCGTGTCAGGGCGCTGGACGAGGGCGACCATCGCACCGCCATCATCGCGCTGACAGCGCATGCCCTTGCCGATGAACAGAAGCGCCTGATGCAAAAGGGCTTCGATGGCTATCTGGCAAAGCCGGTAAACAGCCGGCAACTGCTGGACACACTGGCAGAGTTCACCGGTTTCCAGGCGCCGGAGGACCTCTGGAAGCACAGCGGTGCCATCGCCGACTTCCGTGACACCCGGCGCCCGCTGAGGCCCTCGACCCGGCAGCGCCAGAAATCCAGCGTGGATATCAGTGAAGGCGTCAGGCTGGCAGCCGGCAAAAGGGATCTGGCGGAGGAGCTGTTCAGCATGCTGCTGGAACAGCTCGGACCGGACATGGTAACCATCAGGGAAAAATGGGCGCTGGATGACCGCGAAGCGGTATTGGAATGCGTCCATAAGCTGCACGGCGCCACCCGTTACTGCGGCGTTCCTGAGCTCAGAGATGCCGCTGAGGCCTTTGAGACAGCCCTCAAGCGCAAGGCTGCGAACTGCGAGCTACTCAAGGCACAGCTGCTTGCGGCCATGGAGCGCCTCGAAATCTGGGGCCAGCAAACGGACTGGCAGCCGCTGTTCAGGAACAGCCAGTTCCAGACCCGACATTAGCAACGCACGCTCTACCAACGAGCCTGATCCAGAAGCAACCGCATATCCCGCACTGCCTCTTTCATGCCGGTGAACAACGCCCGTGCCACGATGGCGTGGCCGATATTCAGCTCATGGATGCCGGGAATGGCAGCCACCCGCAGCGTGTTGTGGTAATTGAGGCCATGGCCGGCGTTCACGATCAGACCTTTGCGGCGGGCATAGGCGACGGCATCGGCGATGGCCTTGAAGGTCCGCTCGACGTCTGCCGGATGTTCGGCTTCGGCATATTCACCGGTATGAAGCTCAATCACCGGTCCGCCGCATCGATCTGGGCCGGAGCCGGATCAATAAACAGTGACACCTCTGCCCCTGTTCTCGCCAGCCGCTCACAGGCCCGGGCGATACGATCCTCCTGGCCCTCTACATCGAGCCCGCCCTCGGTGGTCAGTTCCTCCCGTTTTTCCGGCACCAGGCATATGCATTGGGGCTTCACCTGCTCGGCGAAATCCATCATCGCATCGGTGACTGCCATTTCCAGATTCATGCGGGTATTGAGGGTCTGACGCATCAGCAATACATCGCGGTCCTGAATGTGGCGGCGATCCTCCCTGGGATGAATGGTAATGCTGTCTGCCCCGGCTTCTTCCGCCACCATGGCTGCCTGTACCGGATCCGGATACCGGGTGCCCCGGGCCTGTCGCAGAGTGGCCACGTGATCGACGTTAACACCCAGTAAAACTCGCTCGTTCATGCCGAACTCTCCATCAGGTTGAAGGTTTGTTGCCAAAAAGACCCCGGCTGTTCAGTGGCTTGCCCTGCAACAGGAAATCCACCAGTGCGCGCATGACCTGTTTACCAACGCGCCGCTCCGAGTCGCCGGCCAGATTGCCGGCCGCGATACTCAGTAATACGCTTCCGGGCAACCGCTGCAATCGGGCCTGCGGCGCCGGGCTGGCCAGAATACCCTGCTGCGGATCATAGCAATAAATCCGGTCATCACGCACAGACTCCCCGGTTCCCGCCACCGCATCCCAGGCAAAGCCATAACCCAGGGACTCCGCAAGGGCTCCCTCAAAACGCCGCAAAACCGGCTCCACATCAGCGCCAGTGGCCAGCTCAGCAAGCGCCGCCAGATAGGCGACAAACAGCCCGTGGCTGGCTTCGCCGGCAGGCAGCAGTTTTTGCAAAAGTTCGTTCAGATAGAAACCGCTGTACAGGGCCCGGCCATGGCCAAGGCTGACGCCGGGGCGATTGTCGGTCTGGGTAAGGGTTTTCAGATCACTGCGGCCCTGCCAGTCCACCAGCAGGGGCTGAAAAGGCTGCAGCTGCGCCTTGAGAGGGCTGCGGGGGCCATTGGCACCCCGGGCAACCACCGTCATGCGGCCATTATTGAGTGTAAACAGGTCTACCAGCAGGCTGGTTTCCCGGTAGGGACGTCGATGCAGTACGTAGGCAGGTTCCTGTTGCACCGAACCCGGCATAAGCGCCTCAGAAGTCGTTCATGCCCAGGCTTTTCAGGGCCCGGTCGCTGTCGGCCCAGCCGCGTCGGACCTTGACCCAGAGTCGCAGCATGACCTTGCTATCAAACATCCGCTCCATGTCCTGACGGGCTTCCTGACCAATCGTCCGTAACCGGTCACCCTTGTCGCCGATCACGATTTTTTTCTGTCCTTCCCGCTCAACCAGAATCAGTGCCGATATATGCAGGGTATTGGGCTCCTGCCGGAACTCCTCGATTTCCACCGCCACCGAATAAGGCAACTCGGCTCCCAGTTGCCGGGTGATTTTCTCCCGCACCATTTCAGCCGCCATAAAGCGTTCGGTGCGATCGGTGATCTGGTCATCCGGATACATGTGCACACTCTGGGGCAGGTAACCCGCCACCGCGGCTTCCAGTGGTTCCAGGTTCTGGCCCTTCAGCGCAGATAAAGGAATCACCTCGGCAAAGTCCCGGCGGCTGGCCAGCTCCTGCAGCGCCGGCAGCAGGGTGTCCCGGCGCTCGATCTTGTCCACCTTGTTCACTGCCAGGATCACCGGGCAGGTCAGGTGTTCAAGCTTCTTCAGTACCAGATCGTCCTCGGTGGTCCAGTAGTGGCGGTCCACCACGAAGACCACCACATCCACATGCTTGAGCGCTGACGAGGCTGCACGGTTCATGT
>NZ_CAXBDN010000243.1:0-6712 GCF_963974375.1 uncultured Marinobacter sp. | reverse complement strand
TCATTATTGGGCAACAGGCCCGGGGCCTGCCGTCACAGTGGTGGCAGGCCGCAATGTTCAGGAACAATACCCGGCTCCACCTCCAGCGTCACCCCGAAGGTGCCGTGAACCTCCTCCCGGATCCGGGATGCCAGCGCCATCACCTCTTTGCCCGTGCCTCCGGAATGGTTGACCAGCACCAGCGCCTGTTTGTGGTGAACCCCCACCGTCTGATTCTTGTAGCCCTTCCAGCCACAGCGTTCGATCAGCCATCCCGCTGCCAGCTTTACCTGCTCATCCTCGGCAGGAAAGGCCACCATATCGGGCCATTCCTGCCGCAGGCCTTGCCAGACGGCCTCAGACACCACGGGGTTCTTGAAGAAGCTGCCGGCGTTGGGCAATTGCTGGGGGTCAGGCAATTTGCGCCGGCGCAGAGCCATAACCGCTTCCGTTACCTCCAGTGGCGACCGGGGCTGAACACCGCCAAACCACTGGGCCAGCTCTCCATAACCGGTTCGATATTCACCACGCCGGCTCAGTCGGAGCCGTATTTCAAGAATCAGATAACGCCCCGGCTGCTGCTTGAACAGGCTGTCCCGGTATCCGAACTGGCAGTCCTCTGGCTTCAGCAGGCGTTCCTGCTGAAGCTCCCTGTCCCAGACTTTGACACTGACCAGTGTGTCGGCCAGCTCCATGCCGTAAGCACCGATATTCTGAACCGGTGCGGCTCCCGCCGTGCCCGGAATCAGCGCCAGGTTCTCGATGCCCCGATAGCCGGCGCGGGCCGCATAGAGCACGGCGTCGTGCCAGTTCTCACCGGCCGCCAGCACCAGGGTTGCACCCTGCTCATCCACCGCAGTCCAGCGCCGGCCCCGTATTGCCATATGCAGCACCAGGCCCTGGAAGTCGTCACAAAACACCAGATTGCTGCCACCCCCCAGAATCAGCAGCGGCCATTGTTCGGTAGCGGCGAGCTCAAGTCCGGCCAGGGCCTGCTCCACAGTGGTGGCGGCCAAAAAATAGCGGGCACGGGCCGGCGTTGCCATGGTACTCAAGCTGGCCAGGTCGACCTGTTTCTTCAGGGTTTCAGGGCTGATCACGAAAGGTTTTTCCGGATGTCCACCAACAGGGCCTCGCTGGCCTCCTCAATCAGATCCAGCACCGTGTCAAAGCCGGCATCACCGCCGTAATAGGGGTCGGGCACCTCGTCTGTGGGGTGCTCGGGGAGCACGTCCAGGAACAGCTGAGGCTCGGTGCCACCCTGTTGATGCCAGATATCACGGATATCCGCCAGGTTCTGGCGATCCATGGTCAGGATGTAATCGAAGGCTTCGAGGTCTGAAGCCCGGAACTGGCGGGCCCGCTGGTGACCTATGTCGATACCACGCCCGGCCGCAGCCTGACGGGCGCGCTCATCGGGAGGATTCCCCACATGCCAGTCGCCGGTGCCGCAGGAATCAATCCGGACCCGGTCCGCCAGCCCCTCACGTGCCACCACCGCCCGGAAAACACCTTCCGCTGTGGGTGAACGGCAGATATTACCAAGACAGACAAACAATACGCCCACGGGACGACTCATGACGGATTCTCCTGTGACATCAGCATTGATAATCGTGCCAGGTCTTCCGGGGTGTCCACGCCGGCGGGCGGAGCGACCTCGGCCTCACTGACATGTATGCGGGCACCATTATACAGCGCCCGCAGCTGCTCGAGAGACTCGGTCAGCTCTGTCGGTGCTGCTGGCCAGCGCACGAACTGATGCAAAAGACTGGCCCGGTACCCATAGATTCCGATGTGTCGCCAGGCCCGGTAGGACGCCGGCAAGGCCACCGGGACTTCTCCCTGGTGCCAGTGATCACGGGCCCAGGGCATGGGTGCGCGACTGAAATAGTGAGCGAATCCCTGATGATCAAACACCACCTTGACCACGTTCGGGTTGAATAATTCCTGAGGACTGTGAATACGCTCACACAGGGTCGCTATGGCCGCCTCGGGAAAGGTTTCCAGCGCATCGGCCACCTGATCAATCAGCTGTGGGGGCATCAGGGGTTCGTCGCCCTGCACGTTCACCACCCGGGCATCGTCTGCCAGGCCCAGAAAGCTTGCCACTTCCTGCAGGCGGTCAGTACCACTGGTATGGTCCGGTGATGTCATCACCACTTCCGCACCAAACCCCTGACAGGCCCGGACGATACGCTGGTCATCTGTCGCCACCACCACCCGGCTCGCCTTGCTGGCACAGGCACGCTCGTAGACGTGACGGATCATGGGCTTGCCGGCCAGATCCGCCAACGGCTTGCCCGGCAAACGGGTGGACCCGTACCGGGCCGGAATTACCACGGTATAACTCACAGCCACACTCCCATCCAGAAGTCCCGCAAAGGCCAGACAACGGCCACCATCAGACCGGCTGGCCCGGTTTCCGGTCAAGACGTTCATCGGCGGTCAGGGTACGGGCCTCTGACGCCAGCATTACCGGTATTCCCTCACGAATCGGAAAGGCCATACCGTCGGCGTAGCAAAGCAGCTCGTGCCGGGCTTTGTCCAGTGTCAGTTCCCCTTTGCACACCGGGCAGGCCAACAGTGAAATCAGTTGTTTGTCCATGGCTATCTCTCAGTTCTGGCGGGAAGCACGGGGCCCCGCGCCGTTCAGGTTCTGACCATTCAGGCGTGCCAGCAAGGCGGCGCCGAAACTGTCCGGAAGTTGTGCCTCCACCTCCAGAATCCAGCACGCCGGGTGGCCATACTGGCGGGCTTTGACCGCGTCTTTTGCGGTA
The DNA here is from genome assembly GCF_963974375.1 of uncultured Marinobacter sp. GTDB lineage: Bacteria > Pseudomonadota > Gammaproteobacteria > Pseudomonadales > Oleiphilaceae > Marinobacter. Next base: position 3,956 of record NZ_CAXBDN010000243.1, on the reverse strand, counting down.
ATAATGACAGGCCCCTGGCCGGGCAACAAATCCGCCGGCCGGAACCGGTGATGATCCGGCATACCGACACCGGTCACCCGAGCTCCCAGGGAGCGCAGGGTGGCAAAGAAACGCTCGGGATTGCCGATACCGGCAACCGCGCTGACGTCCCGCCCCGATAACCAGGACAGAGGCTGTTGCTCGGCGGTCATCAGATTGGTCAGCGCCACGGGCTCCAGGTTCATGGTAAAGCGGGAGTCATGGCCCGGAACTGCGGCACCGGGAGCACCGTTAACAACCACAAAATCCACGTTTTGCAGCCGACTGACCGGCTCCCGTAGCGGGCCAACCGGTATCGGTGCACCGTTGCCCACGCCCCGGGCGCCGTCGAACACAGCGATTTCCAGAGTCCGGGGCAAGCGGTAATGCTGCAGACCATCGTCACACACCAGAATATTGCCAAGTTCCTGCTGCAATGCCCACCGTGCGCCCCGCAACCGGTCCGGGTCGACGACCACCGGGCAGCCGGTCTGGGCGGCAAGCATCAGCGGCTCATCGCCCACCTGATCAGCAGAAGCCGCAGAGGTTACCAGCACGGGAGCATGAATACCTTTGGCGCCATAGCCCCGGGTCAGAATGACCGGGCGCCAGCCGTGCTGCTGCAGCAAGTGGACCAGCCAGGCCGTAAGCGGCGACTTGCCGGTGCCACCGGCGGTGATATTGCCGACAACTATGACCGGTACTGGCAGGGAATCCTGGCTCTGCTGCAGCTGGTCACGGCGGCGGCGGGTAATGGACCGGTACAGGCAGGCCGCCGGCCAGAGCGGCCAGAGGGGACGCCCGCGACCGTACCAGAGCCGGTCTACCGCGCCTGTCATGGCTCCTCGCGGAACTGCATTTGATGCAACTGGGCGTAGGCACCGCCCAACGCCAGCAATTCCTGATGGGCACCGGATTCGATGATCCGGCCATTCTCCATTACCAGAATGCGGTCGGCTTTTTCGATCGTGGACAGACGATGGGCAATCACCAGCGTGGTACGACCTTTCATCACCGCCTCCAGTGCTTCCTGAATGTGACGTTCGGATTCCGTATCCAGCGCGGAAGTGGCTTCATCGAGGATCAGGATGGGCGCATCCTTGAGCAACGCCCGGGCAATGGCGAGGCGCTGGCGCTGACCACCGGACAGCATCACGCCATTATCGCCGATCATGGTATTGAGGCCCTGGGGCATACGCTCGATAAATTCCATGGCATGTGCCTTGGCAGCCGCCTCGCGAATTTCCTCTTCGGAATGACCTCCCAGCGAACCATAGGCAATGTTGGAGGCAATGGTGTCGTTGAAAAGCACCACGTTCTGGGTTACCAGAGCTATCTGGGCCCTCAGTGAGGCCAACCGGAAATTCTTCAGGGAATGTCCGTCAATCAGGATGTCACCCTCAACAATCTCGTAGAATCGTGGTAACAGACTGACCATGGTGGATTTTCCACTACCTGACCGCCCTACCAGCGCCACACTTTGTCCGGCGGGTATATCAAGAGTTATCTGGTGCAGCACGTTGTCCAGCTGCTCCTGATAGCGGAATGTCACATTGTCAAAGCGGATGTTCCCCTCCACCCGTTCAAGTTCGAGTGTACCGGTATCCTGTTCCGGCTCCTCATCGATAGTGGAGAAGACGTCTTCGGCCGCAGCGACACCTTTCTGAATCGTGGCATGAACGGAGGTTACCTGACGTATCGGTTTCGCCATGGTCGTTGCCGCTGTAATAAACGCGACCAACTGGCCGGTTGACATGGAGCCACGGATTTCCGGGGACAACATGACCCATACCAGAGAGGCAATGGCGATCGCCACCAGCACCTGTATTACCGGCACACTGATGGCCTGGGTCGAGGCCATCTTCAGACTCTGCTTCAGGTTTTTATGACTGACTTCTTGAAATCTTTCACGCTCATAATCCTCACCACCGAAGGTCCGCACCACCCGATAGCCGGTAATCGACTCCGAGGCCACATGGGTGATATCCCCCATGGAACCCTGGATACGTTGACTGATCTTGCGGAAGCGCTTGCTGGCATAACTGACGACGCCCGCGATCAGTGGGCCTATGGCCAGAAAGACCAGCGTGAGTTTCCAGTTGGTGTAGAACATGAAACTCAGCAAACCAACAATAGTGAGGCCTTCCCGCAGGGTGATGGTGACTGCGTTGGTGGTGGCTTCCGCCACCTGTTCCACATTGAAGGTCAGCTTGGACACCAGGCGCCCGGACGCGTTGTTGTCAAAATAACGGGAAGGCAGTGTCATCAGCCGGTCGAACACCTGGTTGCGCAACGCGTTAACCACCTGCCGGCCAACGTAACTGATGAAGTACTGACTGAGAAACGTACCAACCCCCCGCAACGAAAACACCCCGACAATCAGCAGGGTGATCATTATGCGGTTTTCCTGGGTGGGATTCTGAATGGCCTCAATGACGTATTCCATGGCCGCCGCCATTCCCGTAGAGGCGGCGGCATAGATGACATTGCCTACGATAGCCAGGCTGAACGCCAGCCAGAATGGTTTGACGTAGGCCAGCAGGCGACGATACGTCTGCCAGTTGGACACTTCTTCAGATGGAGTCATTCACCTGCCTTGACGGTCAGCGGTCATCCGACGTCCGTTCGGTGGTTATACTCAGCCGGGAAAACCCGAGCTGGCCGGCAACATCCATGGCCCTGACGACAAATTCATGGGGAGTGCGGGCGTCTGCCGTAATGATAAACGGCAAGCCCGTATCGCCTTGTGACACTTCTTGTATTGCCTGTTCCAGGGTGTTTCGGCGGTTATTCACCAAGGTGCGGTCATTGACCACATACAGGCCTTCTGCACTGATGACCACGTCAATCAGTTGCACTTCGGTTTCGACCGCCTCACCCCGGGCTTCCGGAAGCTGGATATCGAGATGGCTCTCACGGGTAAAAGTAGCCGAGACCATGAAAAAAATCAGCAGCAGGAACACCACATCAATCAGCGGTGTCAGATCTACGCCGATCTCCTGGCTACGCTGGCGCTTGAACTTCACGGCCGTCAGGCTCCTTCGACGTCGATTTCACGATCACCGTGGACCACTTCCACCAGGCGAATGGCTTCCTGTTCCATGCCAACCACCAGAGCATCTACCCTGCGGATAAAATAACGATGAGCGATCAGCGCAGGAATGGCTACGCTGAGGCCGGCCGCCGTGGTAAACAGCGCTTCCGAGATGCCCCCCGACAATGCCTGGGCATTGCCAAGACCAGTCGACTGGATTTCGGTAAAGACCTTGATCATACCGACCACGGTACCCAGCAGGCCCAGCAGCGGCGTGATGGTGGCAATAGTTCCCAGGGGGTTGAGAAACCGCTCCAGGTCATGAATGACCTGGCTGGCTTCCTGCTCGATGCTTTCTTTCATCACCTCACGGCCATGTTTGGCATTCATGAGGCCGCTGGCGAGAACCCGTCCGGTAGGCGAAGACACCTGCAGCGCCTTGAGCTTGCGGCTGTTCAGGTCCTTGCTCTTGATCCAGCGCCACAGTTCCGCCATCACATCCGGCGGGGCAACCCGGGTCGGCCGCAGGGTCCAGAACCGCTCCAGAATAATGGCCAGTGCCAGGATGGAGCATAATACAATTGGCACCATCAGAATGCCGCCGGCTTTCAGAAGCTCAAACACGCTTGGGTCTCCCTGATCTGTTACAAGCGGCGCTACTTTAGCATAGCCTCAGGATTCGGCCACACCCGCAACCACCGGGATGGGAAGAATTACTCATTATCGACTACGGGTTCCGCGGGCCGGAACCAGTACGGGACCTGGTCACGCCACAGCGTCACCTGTGCACCCCGTTCTTCAAGACGTAACCTTATGGCACCGGATACTGCCGTATTGAGCAGGCCACTGCCCGCCGTCCGGTAACGGGCAACCACATCCGGATGCGGATGTCCGTACCGGTGCC
>NZ_CAXBDN010000242.1:0-6713 GCF_963974375.1 uncultured Marinobacter sp. | reverse complement strand
CGGATGCGGGTCACCCGCCGTAATATAAGGTATCAGCGCCTTTCTGCCCTGCCCCTTCAGCGCTTTCATAACACCTGAAATGCGACTCATGCCTGCTCCTGTGTAACACATCGGAGGAGCGGCCAGAGCCGCTCCTGTCCTGAAATAGTGATTCTAACTCATCAGACCTGCCGACGACTCAGACGCTGATGCCATCCAGCTGCGCGACGGTATGAATATCCTTGTCGCCACGACCGGAAATATTGATCACGATCATCTTGTCCGGGCTCATGGTTGCCGCCAGCTTGACCCCATAGGCGACCGCGTGGGCCGTCTCGAGTGCCGGCATGATGCCTTCAACCTGGGTCAGTGTCCGGAACCCGGCCAGCGCCTCATCATCGGTAACGGCAACGTAGTTGGCGCGGCCAATATCCTTGAGCCAGCTGTGCTCAGGGCCCACACCGGGGTAATCAAGACCGGCACTGACCGAGTGAGTGGCGGCAATCTGGCCATTCTCGTCTTCCATCAGGTAGGTGCGGTTGCCATGCAGCACTCCGGGTCGACCAGCCGTCAGCGGTGCCGCATGCTGCCCGGTATCAACACCGAGACCACCGGCCTCAACGCCGTACAGAGCCACTGATTCGTCAGTCAGGAACGGATAGAACATACCGATGGCGTTGGAGCCACCGCCAACACAGGCCACCAGCGCATCGGGCAGCTTACCGGCCTGGGCCAGGGACTGCTGCCTGGTTTCGCGGCCGATCACTGACTGGAAGTCACGAACCAGAAGCGGGTAAGGATGTGGGCCTGCGACGGTGCCAATGATGTAGAAAGTATCATCAACATTACTTACCCAGTCGCGCATGGCCTCGTTCATGGCGTCCTTGAGGGTGCGGGTACCACTTTGCACCGGGTGGACCTCGGCGCCCAGCAATTTCATCCGGTATACGTTCAGGGACTGGCGCTTGACGTCCTCGGCCCCCATGAAAACGTGACACTCAAGCCCCAGACGCGCACAAACGGTAGCAGTAGCGACCCCGTGCTGGCCGGCGCCGGTTTCCGCTATGATCCGTTTCTTGCCGAGGAAGCTGGCCAGCAGGGCCTGGCCGATGGTGTTGTTCACCTTGTGGGCGCCGGTATGGTTCAGATCTTCGCGTTTTAGCCAGATCTGGGCGCCACCGGTTTCCCGGGTCAGCCGCTCGGCAAGATACAGCGGGCTCGGGCGACCCACATAGTGGGCCAGGTCCTTGTCAAAGGAGGCCTGGAACTCAGGGTCCTTTTTAAGACGCAGGTATTCCCGCTCCAGCGTCATCAGAGAGTCCATAAGCGTTTCGGAAACAAAACGGCCGCCATAGGCCCCGAAGTGCCCCCGGGTATCCGGAAGATGGCTCAGCATTTCTTCAGTCAGTTTGATTGACACGATTAACCTCGCTCAGAAACTCGGTAATTTTGGACGCATCCTTGATGCCTTTGCGGGACTCTACCCCTCCGCTGACGTCGACGCCCCAAGGCCTGACCTGATCAATGGCGCCGGCTACGTTAGCAGAGTTGAGGCCACCGGCCAATATCAGAGGCAGCGGACGTTCAGCAGGAATAAGGGACCAGTCGAAGGCGAGACCGGTTCCTCCATAACGTTCAGGGTCATACGCGTCAACCAGCAGACCCGATGACCCGGCATAACGAATAAAGGCCTCTTCCACATCCACCTGCTGCTGCACCCGGACGGCCTTGATCCAGCGTCGACCGAAGCCTGCGCAAAATTCCGGGTCTTCATCGCCATGAAACTGTAACAGATCCAGCGACAAGGCGCCGAGCAGGCTTTCAACTTCCGCCTTGCGGGGATTCACGAACAGGCCGGTTACAGTCACAAACGCCGGCAGCACCCGGATGATGGCCTGCGCCTGCTCCGGGGTTACCGCTCTCGGGCTGGGGCCATAGAACACCAGCCCTATGGAATCGGCGCCTGCCTCTGCAGCCGCCAATGCATCCACCGGACGGGTTATTCCGCAGATTTTGGTTCGGATTCTCATGTTGCCGTCCTGTTCTTGTCGTGTACCCAGCTGGCTGGCACCTGGCGATTTTCGGCAGGCGTGAACCAGGGGCGCACAAAAGCCGGACCACAGCTGGCGGCGGGGATGTCGAACTGGGGCGGATACCCCACGTCCACCAAATACAGGCCTCCCGGAGGCGCGGTAACGCCTGCGGCATTGCGGTCGCGGGTCTGCAGCACCTCAGCCACCCACTCCGGAGGCATCCGGCCCTCCCCGACCGCCATCAGGGCGCCGGCAAAATTACGCACCATATGATGAAGAAAAGCGTTGGCCTGAACATCGATCACCACGTAGTCACCGTGACGGCTGACCCGAACAAACTCCACAAACCGCCAGGGTGAGCGGGACTGACAGCCTGCCGCCCGGAACGCGCTGAAATCGTGTTCACCGACCAGGTGCCTGGCGGCCTGCGCCATCGCCTCGGCGTTCAGCGGATGGTAATTCCAGGACACCTGGGCACCCAGCACCGCCGGCTTCACCGGACCGTTAAAGATAACATAGCGATAACGCCGGTACACAGCGGAAAAGCGGGCGTGGAAGGGCTCCGGGGCATTGCCCGCCCAATGCACGGAAAGTGAATGGGGTGATGCGGTATTCACTCCCATGACCCAGGAACGCAAGGACCGTATTGAAGAGGTGTCGAAATGCACCAGCTGATAACTGGCGTGAACACCGGCATCCGTCCTGCCGGCACAAACCAGCTCAACCGGGTGATCCGCTACCCTGGCCACGGCGGCCGTCAAGGCCTGCTCGATGGAGGCAATACCGGACTTCTGCTGCTGCCAACCGTGATAATCGGCACCGTTATATTCGAACGCCAGCGCCACACGGCCATTGCCAATGGCATTTTCAGTAGTCAGGGGCACAGGTTCAGCAAACAAGGGCGATTCCGGGTCAGACAGTTCAGTTGATAGGACTGGAATGAAGAACGCCGGCTCCCTGAGGGCCGGCGTTCGGTTCCTGACGGATGATTATACCGGATCAGGGCAGTTTTTTAAGAAGCGATTGCGCATCGGTTTTCTGCTCGTCGGTTCCTTCCAGAATGACTTCCTCGAGAATTTCACGGGCGCCTTCAGCATCTCCCATCTCGACATAGGCACGGGCCAGGTCAAGCTTGGTGGCAACCTCGTCGGTTCCGGCGAGGAAGTCAAAGTCGTCATCGTCACCCAGTTCAGCTTCGTCGATGTCGTCGATTCCCGAAGCCGCTGCCCCGGAGGTCAGGGTGTCCGACTCCGCCTGGTCAGACGCGGGCTCGAGATCATCCAGATTTTCATCCAGCTCTGGCACGTCCAGATCCGCCAGAGCATCGTCAGCGCCTGCCACGGGCGAGTCATCGTCGAGGTCAAGCTCACCTTCCGCAAAGGGCTCATCCAGCTCCAGATCATCCAGAGACAGATCGTCCTTGTCCGCGTCTTCCGGCTCTGCCACGTCATCCATCAGGGCAAGATCCTCGTCGGAAACATCCAGTTCCAGCTCGCTCAGATCCCCTTCATCGTCGGAAGCCGCCTTGTCCAGTTCGGCATCCAGCTCATCCAGGAACGATTCATCGAGATCCGTATCATCCCCTTCAAGACTTTGCTCCAGACCTGCCATTTCGGCGTCGAGGTCCGGCAGCTCACCTTCTCCGGTTTCGGTGGCCGGCTCTTCCAGATCATCCAGCTCAAGAGAACCGAAGTCATTGTCGTCAGCCGGTGAATCCGCCTGAGGTGCCAGATTATCGAGTTCATCAAACTCACCGCCCAGCTCACCACCGCTAGCGTCATCGGCGGTTTCTTCCGGCATATCGAACTCGATCGAGAAATCATCGGTCTCGTCGGACACCGATGGCTTGCCGGCGTCGGCAACGGGCTCATCAACGTCCGATTCCATTTCCGACAGATCAAAATCAATGGGTCGGTCAGCGTCGTCTCTGACTTCATCCTGGCCTGACGCCAGATGATCATCTTCCGGCAGTTCCAGCTCATCAAACGAGGACATCAGGTCGTCGCTGTCATCCGCACTGACACTGGCGCCGGTATCCGCACCGAACGTACCCTCAAATTCGTCAGAGAGCTGCTCGGTTGACCGTTCCGGCTGCTGCCGGCTGCCGTAGCTGTCTGAGCGAAGCTGCGATTCCAGCTCATCAATGCTGGGCGTGGACTCAACGTCTTCCAGACGATCACGCAGGTTTTGCGCCTCCGGCATCACCTCATCCATTTCCATAGCCTCAAGCTCGGCATACTGTTTGTCGAACGACGGCCGGTTGCCGGAGGCGGCATAGACCGCAAGCAATTTCAGACGCAGATCAGAGCGGCTCGGCTCGCGGGAAATAGCGGTTTCAAGAACCTCGGCCGCGGCATCGTGCTGTCCATAAGACACGTAGCGGTCCGCCTCTTCCAATGGTTCGCCGCCCAGGCCCTCTTCCTCGCCCAGATTCAGGTCAAAGCCACCGGCGCCACTTTCGTCTTCCTCTTCAAGCTGACGATAGAACTCGTTCTCCCTGGCCGCTGCACGGCGCCGGGAAATCAGCAGACCGAGAAGCAGCAACAGCACCAGGAATCCACCCAGAGCCACCTGATAAATGGGGTTTCCGGCAATCAGATCGATCATTTTCGCCGCAAAGCCTTGCTCCGGCTGGGCCGGTGTCACTGGCTGCGGCTGCCTTTCCTGGGGCTGACCCGATGCAGCCACGGGGTCTGCAGTAGCCTCACCTGCTGGCGCAGCGCCGTCATCCATGGCTGCTGCATCGCGACCTTCCGAGGGCATAAAGGTGTCGTCAGGGGCCCCTTCCGGCCCCCTGTCTCCGGAACCTGAATCCGGGTCGCCGGCGCCAGGCAGCGGTGCAAGCCCCTCATCCCCTTCGTCCATGTCATCGGAGAGCTGATCCGTCATTGCGCCCGGCCGGTAAGCCGATTCATCATCCGTTTCATCGGTCGCCGTGCCATCGGCTGGCATGCCGGCATCAGACTCCTGACCTGCAGTACGCTGCATCTCAGAAAGCTGGTTATCCTTGAGTTCGATAAGACGCTGCAGCGTTTCTACCTGGTCCTGCAGATCCTCCATTCGGCTGCTCAGTTCATCGTTTTCACGACGAACCCGGTCGATTTCTTCCGCAGTTACCGCCTGGCCCGCATCGGCCCGGCCATCCTGACGGCCATCACCACCAGCGGAACCATCTTCACGACTATCCTGCTGGTCCGGAGCCGCTACCAGTCTCAGCTCGGCACTGTCGGTCGTCTGTGGAGCTGCAGCCTGGCCGCTGTCCGCAGCGGTGCGGTCGGTTGCGTCAACGGCGGCGGGGCGATCCGCAAAGGCCTGGTTCTGCGCCGCCACTTCACGAACGGCTTCCGCCTGGGTCCGTTGCCGCACCTGATCCGCATCCGGTATCCGCAGCACCTGTCCGCGACGCAGACGGTTGATATTGCCGTCGACAAAGGCATCGGGGTTCAGGTCCTGCAACGCCAACATGACTTGCTGGACTGACAGGCCCGACTCTGGCCGTACCGACTGGGCAATACCCCACAAGGTATCGGAGGCACCGGTAGAGTAGGTGCCGCCCTGCTGCCCCGTGGCTGCACGGGGTGCAGTGCTGCGGGCCGGCTGCTGGGTCGGCTGCGGGGTGCGCTGAGCCGGTGCCGGCGCGCGGCTGGCAGGCGCCTGGGCTTGCTGACGAGGCGCTGACTCATCGGCGAATACCGGAGGGTCAACCAGAGCCGCGTACTCGCGCATGACCCGCCCACTGGGCCAGGTCACTTCCACCAGAAAATTCAGATAGGGTTCGCGGACCGGTTCACGGGAACTGACCGTGATGACCAGCTCACCGCGAGGTGATGTGGTGACATCAAACTGCAGACGTGTAAGGAAATAATCACGAGTCAGACCAACGCGCTGATAATCTCTTTCAGAAGCGAGATTAACAAATATCTCGTTGGGATTTATGCCGTCGGTACGGCGCAAATCGATCTCTGCATCGAGTGGTTGATTGAGATAGGACTGTAATTCAATCTCCCCCAGCCCCAATGCCTGAGCGACACCGGAACCAAGCCCTCCTGCCAGAGCCAGAGCAACCGCAAGCTTGCGTACCTTCATGCTTTTTCCTTACCAGTCTCCGTAATTCGTTACCGCATAATGAATACAGAATCGGACGAGGTTGGATGACTTCCGTTTTTTAATGTTGGATCTGCGCAAGTATTGTTGATAATGCCAGCTTTATCAATCAATCAGCCCACATCGTTGCACCAGTTCCTGATGTATGTCACGGAACTGACTGTGTAAGGCCGAATCTTCGGGGACACGCAGACTCCCGATTGGTTACTGTTCAAACAACACCCTTGCTCAGCCAGAAGTCTAGTTCAGACCGAAGGACGGGGTGGAAATGGTTATCCGAAAATAACAGGGGCGGAGGCTTATTTCAGCCACCGCCCCTGCTCATGTACCTGAAACCGGACGCAGTTGGCATTATGCCGTGCCAGCTGCGACGGTTTTCTAACGTTCCTGCAGAATCCGCAGCATACGGCGCAGCGGTTCCGCCGCACCCCACAACAGCTGATCACCCACGGTGAACGCGGAAATATACTCCGGCCCCATGGTCAGTTTACGGATCCGCCCGACGGGAATGCTCAGGGTGCCGGTTACCCTGGTTGGCGTCAGCTCGTTGATGGAGGCCTCCCGCTCATTGGGTATGACCTTGACCCAGTCGTTGCC
>NZ_CAXBDN010000241.1:0-6742 GCF_963974375.1 uncultured Marinobacter sp. | reverse complement strand
CTATTTCACCGAGGGTAATCTCATTGTCCGGGTTGGCATCCTGATACTGTTGTTTGGCGTCGCCTTTCTGATCAAGTACGCAGCCGAGCGGACCCACATTCCCGACGGCCTGAAACTTCTGGCCATTGCCGCCGCCGGTGGAACGTTGATGGCAGTGGGCTGGTTGCTGAGGCATGGCAAGGAAACCTACGGCCTGGCCTTGCAGGGCGGTGGCCTGGGGGTGGTCTATCTGGCGGTTTACAGCGGGGTTCACCTTTACCAGGTGCTGTCTCCGGTGACCGGACTGGGATTACTGGTCTTGCTGGTGGCTGCCGGGTGCCTCATCAGTGTGTCCCAGAATGCCCTGGTGCTGGCGGGACTGTCGCTGGCCGGTGGTTTTCTGGCTCCGATACTGACCTCAACCGGGGAGGGCAGTCACATCGTGTTGTTCTCCTACTATCTACTGCTCAATGCCGGTATTGCGGTGCTGGCCTGGTACAAGACCTGGCGGCCGCTGAATCTGCTGGGGTTCGGGTTTACCTTTGTGGTCAGCGCACTCTGGGGCGCCTCCGGGTACCATTCCGGGTATTACCTGAGCACCCAGTTGTTCCTGGTTGCGTTCTTTCTGCTTTACGTTGCCATCAGCCTGTTGTTCGCCTTGCGCCAGCCACCTCGCTTGCGGGGGATGGTCGATGGCCTGCTGGTGTTCGGGGTGCCGGTTGTTGCCCTGCTCATCCAGTCGGCGCTGATGGAAGACAAGGGCTGGAATCCGGGTTGGGCAACCGCCGGTTTCACCCTGTTCTACGGGTTTCTGGCGTTGCTGTTACACCGCAAAGGGCCGGCGGCACTGTCGACGCTGGTATCAGCGTTTACCCTGATTGCCGCTGTCGCCGGCGTGCTGACCATACCCTATGCCCTGGGCAGTTACTGGACGGCATCGCTCTGGTCGTTACTGGCGGCAGCATTGGTGTGGGCGGGTAAACGCAGCTATCACCGGGAAATGCTGACCGCCGCACTCCTGTTGCTGGCCGGTGCCGGGTTCCACATGCTCTACGCACTGGATACCGGCGTGCCGGCTGCAGGCCTGTTTCTGATCAATCCGGATGTTATGGGTTCACTGCTGCTGGCGGTTGCGACCCTGGTGTCTGCACGGATGATCCTGGACGCCCCTTACAGCCGGCTGGACTCCCATCGTCAACTGGCGCTGCTGATGCTGTTGTTCGGGCTGTTCTGGCTGAGCATCGTGCTGCTGCGCATTGTACTGGTGTACACCGGGATGAACTGGACCCTGGCTGGAATCGCGGGTTCCGTGGTGGCTCAGACATCACTGTCCATTGCCTGGACGGTCTTCGGCCTGGTAGCGGCGGTGTATGCCGCCAAGGGCGGGCACCGGGAAGTATGGCTGGTGGGCGCGGGGCTGATCGGTCTGGTGGTGGTCAAGCTGTTTCTGGTGGATCTGGCCGGCACCGGCACCCTGGCGAGGGTGGTCTCGTTCCTCACGGTTGGCGGCTTGTTACTGCTGGTGGGGTATGTTGCACCCATGCCCAAAGTTACCGCTCGTTCCCAGACAGGAGAAAGTGATCAGCTCTCAAGCTGAACCCGGACAGCATACCGGTATCCGGAGAGGCAATGGTCTTTCATATAACCGCCATGGACTGCAGCAAGAACACTCCGAGGGTAACGGTAACGCTCGCCAGTAGCGTGGTCAGGGCGATAATGTTGGCAGCCAGGCGATCATTGCCACCCAGGGCCTTGACCATCACAAAGCTGGCGGCGGCGGTGGGGCTGGCAAAGAACAGGAACATCAGCCCCAGCTCCCGCCCCTCGAAACCCACCAGCCAGGCAGCCAGCGTGCAGGCGGCCGGCAGAACCACCATTTTCAGCCAGCTGGCACTGATGGCGGGCTTGCTTTCCTTGCGAATGGCCCGCAGTGACACCGTCGCTCCGATACACAACAGTGCCAGGGGCAGGGTCAGGGAGGCAAAGTAGTCGCCGCTGGTCATTACCCAGCCGGGCAGGCGGACTTCCCAGAGGGCAAACGGAATGGCCGCGAACACCGAAATGATCAGTGGGTTCCTGGCAATGTCCCGCAGAATGTCCAGCCAGCTGAGTCGCTTGCCGGGCTGATAGGCCAGCAACACGACCACCGACAGTACGTTGTAGGACACTATCACCAGGCCGAGAAGAATGCCCCCGGCCGAGAGACCGTAATCGCCATACAGGCTGGCAGCCAGGGCCAGACCTACGATGCCGCAATTGCCCCGGAACGCTCCCTGAACGTAAACGCCCCGGTCAGCCCGTGGTATCCGCCACAGTGACCAGATCCAGGCCAGTGCAAAACTGGCCAGCGTCGCTGCCAGGTAGAACACCAGTAATGAGGGGTTCAGCGCAGAATCAAGATCTGCGCGGATGATGCTCAGGAACACCAGCGTTGGCAGCGTCGCCCGGAACACCAGGGCCGAAGCCGTGCTGACGAAGGCCGAATCGATCCAGCGCATTTTCCTCAGCCCCAGGCCGATAAAGACCATGGCGAACACCGGCAGGGTGGTCTCAAGGGTACGCAGAAAGGTTTCAACCAGGGTCATGGTCAGACATCAACCTGTCGGATCGGTAGGGGGCGAGGGCGTAAACTGTGCCTGATGATACCAGCGATAACCAGACGGGACACTAGTCACATCCTGTCACGACAGTATGGCAGGCACGGCCGGTCACGGTTCCGTGACTTGCGGTTGGGAAGGTTGCCGTGGATGATTGACCGCATTGCTGCAGAGACGGGCGGGGTAACCGGAATGACACAGCCATGGATGATTGGGGTTGACCTTGGTGGCACCAAAACCGAGGTCATCCTGCTGGACCACCACAGCGTGGAGCATTTTCGCGCGCGCCGGCCAACCCCCGCCGGCGACTACCGCGCCACCCTCGAAGTGATTGCCGGGCTGGTGGCTGAGGCTGAACAGGTGGCAGCATCTGACCGACTACCTGTGGGTGTGGGCATACCGGGCTCGGTCTCCGGACTGACCGGCAAGGTCAAAAACGGCAACTCCACCTGGCTCAATGGTCAGCCCATGGCCAGAGACCTGTCGGAATTACTTCAGCGCGACGTGGTACTGACCAACGACGCCAACTGCCTTGCGCTTTCCGAGGCAACCGATGGCGCCGGCAAGGGCTACGATGTGGTTCTGGCCATCATTCTTGGCACTGGTTGCGGCTCTGGGATCAGTGTGGGCGGCAAAGTGCTCACCGGCCCCAACGGCGTTGCCGGCGAGTGGGGCCATAATCCGTTGCCCTGGACACCACAGTCCGAGCTGGATCAACGCCCCTGCTTCTGTGGCAGAAGGGGTTGCAACGAGACCTTTGTATCCGGCACCGGACTGGCCTGGACCCACCGGCTGCTCTGGGAACAGTCAATGACGGCAAGAGCCATTGAAACCGCCGCTCTGGCGGGGGACCCGCAGGCCATCGGAACCCTGGAAGCCTATCTTGAGCACCTGAGCCGTGGCCTGGCTGCCGTGATCAACGTGGTTGACCCGGACGTGGTTGTGCTGGGTGGCGGTATGTCCAATCTCGATGCCATTTATGAACGGTTACCGGAGACACTGCCGCAGTACGTATTCGGGGGCGAATGCCATACCCCCATCGTTGCCGCCCGGCACGGTGATTCCAGTGGTGTCCGGGGCGCCGCCTGGCTCGGAGCGGGTAAGGGGCGAGCGTAAAGCCTCGCCGGGACAACGGTCGTGGAGCTCAGTGGTGCCGGCGTACACTGAAGACAACAAATTCCCCGGTTGCCTCCTGCACGTGCAGTTCTACGGATTGAACCCGGGCTCTGGGGGGCCCCTGGTGACACCATAGCTTCAGTTGATCAAGTTGTTCCTGGGCGCCCTCTGCAACCACTTCAACCCGGCCATCGGGCAGGTTACGAACGTATCCGGTCAGGCCCAGTCTGGTGGCTTCGGTTTCTGTTGAGGCCCGATACCAGACGCCCTGAACCTCTCCCGAAACGACCATGTGGTAACGTTTAAAGGCCATGGCACTGTCTCCGTGTCTCCGCTGAAAGGTAAACCATCTTTCACGTTACTGAGCGTTATGTGCAATTTAACGGTAATTTATCACAATCCTGATTAGGGTATCTTGGCATATGGCTGGAAAGCCGGACCAGGGTCACGGAGACCTTCGGGATTTTCCCGTAGCATTTTCCGACATCGGGTGCTGCATCGGTGGTAAGCCTGGTTGCGTTGTCGATAGGGAGGTTGTATGACGGAAGTTATCAGTTTGGGAAAGCCCGCAATGCATGTGAAGCAAAATGCATCTCCGTTCCGGGATGCTCTCTTCCGGGAGGCCGAGGGGCTGGCGTTACTGCGCGATGCCCTGACTGTTACCGGCGTTACCGCAGTGAGGGTTCCAGAGGTGTTTTCGGTGGGCGATGAGCAGATGGAAATGGCTGCCATCGTCCAGAAACGTCAAACCGACACACTGTTGTACAAACTGGGTGAGACGATTGGACTGATTCACCAGTTGCCGCAAACCTGCTATGGCTTTTCCAGGGACAACTACATCGGGCTGTCGCCGCAGCTGAATACAGAATCAGACAGCTGGGGTTCGTTCTTCGTAGAATACCGCCTGAAATATCAGGTGAGCCGTATCGGCCATCCACGTATCCGTGAACGGTTTGAGCAGACCCTGGCTCACTGTGGTGAGGACCTGGCGGGCTGGCTGGATGATCATTGCAGGCGCCCGAGCCTGCTTCACGGTGATCTGTGGTCAGGTAATGTCCTGTTTGATGACGATTACGCCTGGCTGATCGATCCGGCAGTCTACTTCGGCGACCGTGAAGCCGATATGGCCATGACCGAAATGTTCGGTGGTTTCGGCCCCAACTTTTACGAAGGTTACTACTCGGTGTGGCCACGCAGCCCGGTCTACGAGCAAAAACGGGAACTCTACAACCTCTATCACTACCTCAATCACTATAACCTGTTCGGCGGCTGGTACCTTGAAGTGTGCCAGCGCAGTTTTGCCAGAATTTCAGAGAAATTCGGCCAGGGTACGGATCGGCGTTAGGAGTCCCGCTCCAGGTACTTTGTAAGCTTCAGGCAGTTTCTCCGATTTTTAATGCAAGATTTTGAAAACCAACAGCATACTTGCTGGGTACTTCAGTACTTCGGGTGCCCAGGTGGATGTGCTTGGCGATGCCGCCAGTGCCCAGACGAACCGCGACGATTGGCAGCCTGGTGCTGTATTCATCGACCAGCCATTGCGGCAGGGTTGCAACTCCGCGGTTGGTAGCCACCATTTGCAGCATGATTTCTGTGGCTTCAATGGTTTTGTGCTTGCGGGGACTGCACTGGGCCGGAAGCAGGAACTGCTGGTATATATCGAGACGTTCAATGGCCACCGGGTAGGTATACAGAGTCTGGTCCAGAAGATGCCGGGGTTCGATGTAGGCCAGCTCTGCCAGCGGATTGTCCTGACTCACCACCAGTACCTGCTCATAAAGAAAGACCGGCTCAAACTGAATGCCCTTTTTGCAGATCGGATCGGGCGTGACCAGTATGTCGATGTCGTGATTGAACAGTGCAGCGACGCCCCCGAACTGGAACTCCTGCCTGACGTCCACCTCCACCCCGGGCCAGCGTGAAAGAAAGGGCTCTACCACCTTCAGCAGCCACTGATAGCAGGGGTGACATTCCATGCCGATGCGTAGTGTGCCTTTTTCCCCGCTGGCAAACTGCTCCAGAACCTCATCGATACGCTCAAGCTGGGGCAGCAGGCGAAAGGCCTCCTGACGCAGATACCTGCCCGCCTCCGTCAGTTCCAGACTGCGGCCTTCCTTGCGCCACAAGGACGTTCCGATTTGCCGTTCCAGTTTCTTGACGGTGTGGCTGAGCGCGGACTGGGTAAGGTTGAGCGCCTCCGCGGCAGCGGTCAGGGAGCCACGGCGCTGAATCTCCCGCAGGATACGCAGATGGGTGCGTTCAATCATCGTATTTACCGTCCAATCCATGAGTCAGATTCATTGGAGTGTGAAATATTACCATTATTCGTCATGGATCTTAACCTCTAAGCTGGTGCCTTCTGGTATAGAGGAGCAAACAACATGGCACTGGTTCATAATCTTGGATTCCCGCGCATCGGCGCTAAACGTCAACTGAAATTCGCACTGGAGGCCTACTGGAAAGGCGAGTCGTCCGCCGAGGTGTTACTGACGACCGCCCGGGATATCCGCTCCGGCAACTGGCAACTGCAACGATCCCTCGATCTGCTGCCGGTGGGTGATTTCTCGCTGTACGATCAGGTTCTGGACATGAGCTTCACCCTGGGACATATCCCCGGGCGCGTCGAAAAAACCGATGGCAGCAACCTGGACAGATACTTCCGCGTGGCCCGAGGCCGCTCCAATGGCGACAGTGCCTGCAGTGGCGTACATGCCGGTGAGATGACCAAGTGGTTTGATACCAATTATCACTACATCGTGCCTGAGGTTACCGCTGATACCGAGTTCTCACTCAATCCTGAACGCCTGCTCGGGCAACTGGCGGAGGCCCGGGAACAGGGTGTGAAGGCCAAGCCGGTCATCATCGGACCGGTAACCTATCTCTGGCTCTGCAAAGAGAAAGACCCGTCCAATCGGCTGGATCTGCTCAACCGGCTGTTACCGGTTTACAGCCAGTTACTGGAACAGCTGGCGGACGCCGGCGCGGAATGGGTTCAGATCGACGAGCCGGTGCTGGTCACTGAACTTTCAAGTGACTGGAAGCAGGCTTTT
>NZ_CAXBDN010000240.1:0-6746 GCF_963974375.1 uncultured Marinobacter sp. | reverse complement strand
CGCTCAACATCCGGCTCGATGGGCCAACTCTGGGGTTCATTCTCAACCACGGTGAGGCCAGGGTGCTGGCCTACGACACCGAGTTTGAAGAGTTGGTGAAGTCCACGCTGGCCAATGTGGATCACCCTCCCATCCTGATTGCCATTGAGAGGGATGCCGGACCCTCCGATGGCCTCGCCAGCCAGTCCTGGGAAGCGCTCATTGCCAGTGGCCGTGAGGACGCTCCATGGCAGGGCCCGGAAGACGAATGGGATGCCATCAGTCTTAACTACACCTCCGGTACCACCGGCAACCCCAAAGGGGTGGTCTACCACCATCGTGGGGCCTATCTCGCGGCCATGAGTGATGCCATGGCCTTTAACATGAACGACCAGACCGTGTATCTCTGGACCCTGCCCATGTTTCATTGCAATGGCTGGGGGTACACCTGGGCCATTACGGCCATCGGCGGTACCCATGTCTGTTTGCGCAAGGTAGATCCGGATGTGATCTATCGCAAGATCGAAGAACACCGGGTGACCCATCTGTGCGGTGCACCTATTGTGCTCAATATGGTCTTGAGTGAGTTGGATCGACAGGGCAAACGCCTGAGTGAGCCGGCCCAGTTTGCCCTTGGCGGTGCTGCGCCCCCCAGTGCGGTTATTCGCAAGGCCGGTGAAATCGGTTTCGTTATCACTCACCTGTACGGGCTGACTGAGTCCTACGGGCCGGCCAGCCTGTGTGTGCCACAACCGGACTGGGCTGGACTGCCGCTGGAACAGAAAGCGGTTAAAATGTCCCGGCAGGGCGTCGCAACCCTCTCCGTGGATGCCATCTCGGTACGTGATCGTGATACCGGTGAACCGGTACCTGCGGACGGACAGACACTCGGCGAAATCTGCATTCGTGGCAACACGGTGATGAAGGGTTATCTGAAAAATCCCGAAGCTACCGAAAAAGCCTTCAGGAACGGCTGGTTCAGTTCTGGCGACCTGGCGGTTATGCACCCGGATAATTACATCGAAATCCGTGATCGTGCCAAGGACATCATTATTTCCGGAGGCGAGAATATTTCCAGCCTGGAGGTGGAGGAAGTCCTGTATTTGCATCCGGAAGTTTCGGAGGCCGCTGTGGTTGCCATGGCCGATGAGAAATGGGGCGAAGTGCCCTGTGCTTTTGTGAATCCGGTTAACGACGATGGCAGTCTGACGGAAGAGCGGCTGATCCAGTTCTGTCGAGAGAAACTGGCCCGGTTCAAGGTACCCAAAAGGGTGGTTATAGGCGAGTTACCGAAGACCGCAACGGGCAAGATTCGCAAGAACATTCTGCGGGATCAGCTGAACTGAAACGAGTCAGGCCAGGCCTGCGCCGGAGTGGTTTCGGGGCAGGCAAGACACGCCAGCCGGGACGCTAACCCGCTCTCGGAAGGAGCAGGGCAGCTGGCGTACAATCCGGAGATCAACAGGGAACTCTAATGATGATTCAGGATTTCGAGACCTTCAAGAACGACCTTCGGCTTTCCAAGGAAGAAATCTGCACAGAGCTTTTCCGGCAGAACACCGACATGATCCGTATCAAAAAGGAAACCACCGCTACCCGAAATCTCGCCCGGATCATTGATTCAACGCTGCAGCTTGCCAACTCCAAGGGATTTCACGCCATGACCCTGCGGGATCTGTGCGCGGACTCTGGCCTCAGTATGGGTGGCCTTTACGCCTACATCCGCAACAAGGATGATCTGATTCATCTTATTCAGAGTCATGGGTTTATCCTGACCCGCCGCACGCTGGTCCGTTATACCTCAGACATAGCGGATCCACTGGAAAAACTATGGCAGGCAATCAGGGCCCACGTTTTTCTCAGTGAACTGATGCGGCCCTGGTTCTATTTTTCCTATATGGAAGCCAAAAGCCTGCCGGAAAAAGAAAAGAAAGACGCCATCGCCATTGAGCGGGAGATTGAAACCATCTTCTGTTCCATCATTGAGGAAGCCATGGACGCCGGCTCTGCACGGGAACACGACAATCCCCGTTTGCTGGCCGCCCTGATCAAGGCAATGATGCAGGACTGGTACCTGAAACGTCGGAAATATTACAAGCAGAACGTCAGCGTTGAAGCCTTTGCTGATCAGATCCGGGCGCTGGTGTTTGCCTATCTTTGCGGGGAATTTCCGGAAAACGGTCGAGCGAGATCCGATCAGACATTAGCCCGTGAAATGAACTGATAACCCCGTTCATTAAAAAAGCCCCGCCGGTATGTCTATTCCGGCGGGGCTTTTTTATTGGTCGGGTTTTCCCTGTCCCGACTGCGCTCGTTCCCTGAGCTCAACCTGCAAGGCTATCAGGAGCTACACATCCAGATTGGTGACCCGTAGTGCGTTACTCTGAATAAAGGCACGCCGGGGCTCTACATCGTCACCCATCAGTGTGGTGAATATCTGATCGGCAGCGAAAGCATCTTCAATGGTTACTTTCATCATACGGCGGCTTTCCGGATCCATGGTGGTTTCCCACAGCTGTTCCGGGTTCATCTCCCCGAGACCCTTATAGCGCTGGATTGTCAGACCTCGTTGCGCTTCCTTCATCAGCCACTCCAACGTCCCTTCAAAGCTCAACACCGCCTGTTTGCGCTCACCGCGCTGGATGTAGGCGCCTTCTTCAATCAGGCCATCCAGAGTTTCACCAAGGCGGGCAATCGCCTTGTAGGATGATGAGTCGAAGAACTCATGATTAAATATGTGTTCATGGGGAATACCGTGAACATGCAGGACCACTTTTGGCAGGAACAGGCCACGTTCCGGATCCTTTTCAACCGAGAAGGTGAACTTGGTGCCGGTACGGGTATCCAGCTCCAGACCTTCACCCAGGCGCGCTGCCCATTTGGCAACGGTTACTTCATCGTTAAGATCATCCACCGACAAGGTCGTATTCTGCACCATCTGGCGCAGTACCAAAGCGGGATAAGCCCGGGACAGTCGATCGATCATCGCCATGACCGTCTGGTATTCCTTGACCATGGTTTCCAGCGCCGAATCCTTGATAGCCGGGGCGTCGGAATTCACAAACAGCTGGGCATTCTCCAGGGCCGTCTGGGTCAGATAAGCCTCTTTGGCTTTTTCGTCCTTCAGATACTGCTCCTGTTTGCCGCGCTTGACCTTGTACAAGGGTGGCATCGCAATGAACACATGTCCCCGGTCAATAATCTCGCGCATTTGCCGGAACAGGAAGGTCAGTAACAGGGTCCGTATGTGGGAGCCATCAACATCCGCATCCGTCATGATAATGATGGAATGGTACCTGAGCTTGTCGGCATTGAACTCTTCCCGGCCGATACCACAACCCAGGGCCGTGATCAGGGTACCCACTTCAGCGGACGACAGCATCTTGTCGAATCGGGCTTTTTCCACGTTCAGGATCTTGCCTTTCAGCGGCAGGATAGCCTGTGTACGGCGTTCCCGGCCCTGTTTGGCGGAACCGCCGGCCGAGTCACCCTCCACAATGAACAGTTCAGACAACGCCGGGTCTTTTTCCTGACAGTCCGCCAGTTTGCCAGGCAGGCCGGCAATATCCAGAGCCCCTTTACGTCGGGTCATGTCCCGGGCTTTTCGAGCTGCTTCCCGGGCACGGGCAGCATCAATCATCTTGTTGACGATGGTTTTCGCTTCGGCCGGTTGTTCCTGCAGGTATTCAGAAAAGGCCTGGTACAGCTCCTGCTCCACAGCCGTCTTCACTTCTGAGGACACCAGCTTGTCCTTGGTCTGGGAAGAGAACTTGGGATCCGGTACTTTGACACTGATAATCGCGGTCAGCCCTTCACGGGCGTCATCGCCGGAAGTGGCAACCTTGGATTTCTTGCCAAGTCCCTCATGCTCAATGTAGTTGTTCAGGGAGCGGGTCAGGGCGGCGCGGAAGCCGGCAAGGTGGGTACCACCGTCACGCTGGGGAATATTGTTGGTGAAGCAGTAGATGTTTTCCTGGAAGGCATCGTTCCACTGCATGGCCACTTCCACCGAGGTGCCGTCTTCACGATCCTTGTTGAAATGGAAGACCCGGTTGACCGGGGTTTTGCTGGTGTTCAGATGCTCTACAAAAGCACGTAGACCACCTTCGTATTCGAAGACCTCTTCCTTGCCGCTGCGCTCATCCTGCAACCGGATTCTCACACCACTATTCAGAAAGGCCAGTTCCCGCAGACGCTTGGCCAGAATGTCGTAATGGAATTTGATATTGGTGAAGGTCTGTTCAGATGGTATGAAATGAACATCTGTGCCGCTGCGATCGGTATCACCAACCATCTTGAGCGGATGATTCGGGACACCGTGGGTGTACATCTGCTCATGAACCTTGCCTTCCCGACGGATGGTCAGACGCAGGCTGTTCGACAAGGCGTTAACCACCGATACACCCACGCCGTGGAGACCGCCGGATACCTTGTAACTGTTGTCATCGAATTTACCACCGGCATGGAGCACGGTCATTATGACCTCAGCAGCTGAAACCCCTTCGCCTTCGTGCATATCAACCGGAATACCGCGGCCGTTATCTCTCACGGTGATAGATTCGTCCGGATGAATGACCACGCCGATTTCGGAACAGTGTCCGGCCAGCGCTTCGTCAATCGAGTTATCCACCAGTTCGAACACCATGTGATGCAGACCGGTGCCATCGTCGGTGTCACCAATGTACATACCGGGCCGTTTGCGTACGGCATCCAGACCCTTGAGAACCTTGATACTGGAGGAATTGTAACTCTGTTCGGTCATTCTGACGCTCCTGAAGCGCTGGTTTATTCTTCCGTTAACCGGCCATGTTCCACGTGGAACATTCGATAATCGGGCAAGGTGTTCTGCCACAATTCTTCCGGTTCCGGTCGCTCAATAGTGGTCAGAAAAACCTGACTCCCCAATGCCTGCAGTTGTGCTGCAAGCAGAGTGCGGTGCGCACTATCGAGCTCGGCGTTTATATCATCAAGAAGAAAGGTGATCTGTTTTCCTTCCTTCCGCAGCACCCGGGCCTGAGCTAACTTCATCAGTATGACCAGGGTTTTTTGCTGCCCTCTCGAAAACGTTTCAGCCACATTCCGGTTGTGATACTTCACCCGAATGTCGCTTCGGTTGGGGCCATACAGCGTGTACCCAACCTTTCTTTCCTGGGCCGAATGCAGCTCAAGGACTTCCTGCAAGCCCTTGCCGGAATCCCAACCCGGAAAGTAATCAAATGCCACTGGTCCGGACCACAGTGCCGGAATCTCTTCCAGAAGGGCCCTGACCTCCGCTGCAAAGCGGTCGAAAACTTTCTGCCGATGAAGATTAACCTTCTCAGCCAGAGTGACAAACTGGCGGTCCCAGACCTTCATTTGCGGACCATCCAGTCTACCACTTCTGAGCATTTGATTCCGCTGTGATATCACTCTTTGGCACTGCAGCCACAGGGAACCGAACGAAGGTTCCACGTGGAACACCAGCCAATCCAGAAACTGACGACGCTTGCCGGGACCGCCGGCAACAATATCAAAGACACCGGGATCTATCACCGAGACCGGAAACAACGCAGCGAGGGAAGACAAACTCACGACGGTTTCGCCATCAACACGAAGACGGGTCTCCTTCGCAGCCAGATCACGGGAAAACCCGAGACGATGCTCAGTCAGGCGATCGTCGCGCCCTCCCGACAAAAGCTTACCGAACACCACAAAACGAGAGGCGTCATGACTGCACACCGACTGGTGACGATTCTGACGAAAAGACCGGCCAAGGCCCAGATAGCCAATCGCCTCGAGCAGGCTGGTTTTGCCACTACCATTGGCACCGTAAATCAGGTTCACAGACGTGGAAAACTGATGACTTCCCGCCACCAGATTTCGAAAGGATTCTGTCTGTAAAGCAACCAGGGCCATAAGTCAGTGGTGACTCTTCTGGTGGAGAGCAGCCCGCAGACATTGGGGGCTGTATTCAGGAAGGGGCATTGAGGTCAATCTATGCAGCCGTATCAGTGAAGCATGGTAAGCCGGTCATCCATGAACATATCCATTTCCGGCGCGAGTATATGAACGTAACGGTCAAAATACAGAAACTGTTTCAGCAACAGTGCAAACTCCCGGGGGAAATGGAGTCCGTGATCTTCTCCGATCCGCACCACTTCCAACAGCAGATTATTGACCTCATCATCAGCGTCGGCTCCTTCCCGCCAATGGGGAGCTGAATCATCCGGGGTCATCTGGTCCATACTTTGGTAAAGCCGGCGCAGATCATTGGCCAGTGCCTCGGTATCCACGGCCTCACGGGTTACCCCGATACGGGACATGGCATCCGCCATCCCCTCAAAATTGCCCACCATGACTGCAGCAATAAAATCCGATACCGCCTGCCAGGTTTCCGGTCGAATGCGTCCGACAATACCAAAATCGATAAAACCCACCCTGCCGTCCTCCAACACCATCAGATTTCCGGCATGGACATCAGCATGAAAGAATTCACAGCGGGTAAGACTGGCGAACCAGGTATTCATGGCGGTGATCAACGTTCGCTCGGGATCGTTGGTCACTTTGCGGATGGTTTCCAGGTCGGTCAGCGGAACCCCATAAAAGCGCTCCATGGTCAGAACTCTTCGGGTACTGGCCTGATGATAGACCACCGGAACCACCACATCTTCGTTGTGGGTATCGAGCAGAAAATTCCGGAAGGTTTCCAGATTGCGGGCTTCCTGAATGAAATCGCATTCTTCCATCATGGTCTGCTGAATTTCTTCAACAATGGCCGATAGCGAAGT
>NZ_CAXBDN010000239.1:0-6775 GCF_963974375.1 uncultured Marinobacter sp. | reverse complement strand
CTACTCCACGGAATGCCGGATTTTCAGCGAGGGCCGGCTTCGGGTGCTGGCCAGCATTCCCTGGCAACCGGACCTGCTGGCACCCCGCATGAGCGATGTCGCCCGGGATCTGCCCGCCTCCGTGCTGCATGAAGGGGATATTGATAACCGCCGGGTGCAGAAAATTTCCGTGTGTGCCCGCACCATCCCCAACATGATCGAAACCCTGCGCCCTGGTACCCTGCTGGTCACACCGGGAGACCGTGAAGACATCCTGGTTGCCGCTGCGGTGGCAGCGCTCAATGGCGTCCCCCTGGCCGGACTGATGCTGACAGGAGGCCTGATGCCCGATCAGCGCACCATCGACCTTTGCCGCAGAGCTCTGGCGACCGGACTACCGGTGCTGTATACCGAAACCAATACCTACGAAACTGCGCACCGGTTGGCCAGCCTGCCGTCTGCGGTCAACCCGGATGACCCGGACCGCATTGAAAAGGTAATGGATGCCGTGGCGTCCAGAATGGATGCTGACTGGCTTCAGCAACACCTGAAAGTTGATCGTCAGCGGCGGATGTCGCCGCCGGCCTTTCGCCACCGTCTGTCCGAGCGGGCCCGGGCAGCAGACAGGCGCATTGTATTACCGGAAGGCAGCGAGCCACGAACGATTCAGGCCGCGATTATCTGTACCCAGCGAGGTCTCGCCCGCTGCGTGCTGCTGGGCGAAAGGGATGAAATCGAGAATGTCGCCGAGTCCCAGGGCCTGACACTGCCGGAAGGTCTGGAGATCATCAACCCCGCAGACGTGCGCAAGCAATACGTTGAGCCAATGGTCAAACTGCGCAAGCACAAGGGACTGGCCCCGGACATGGCGGAGTCAATGCTGGAAGACAACGTCGTGCTCGGCACCATGATGGTGGCACTTGATGAAGCGGATGGTCTGGTCTCCGGTGCCATTCACACCACCGCCAACACCATACGCCCGGCGCTGCAACTGATCAGGACCGCCCCCCACGCCAGGGTAGTATCTTCGGTTTTCTTCATGCTGTTGCCAGACCAGGTTCTGGTCTACGGCGATTGCGCGGTCAATCCCGACCCGAACGCGGAAGAGCTGGCCGACATAGCCATTCAGAGTGCCGATTCAGCTGCTGCTTTCGGGGTAAAGCCGGTGGTGGCCATGATCAGCTACAGTACCGGATCGTCCGGCTCCGGCGCCGATGTGGAAAAAGTACGGCAGGCGACCCTGATTGCACAGGAACGACGTCCTGACCTGTTGATAGACGGACCGTTGCAGTACGACGCTGCGGCTATTGAGAACGTGGGCCGGAGCAAGGCACCGGACAGCCCGGTAGCTGGCCGTGCCACGGTATTCATCTTCCCTGACCTGAATACCGGCAACACCACCTATAAGGCGGTACAGCGGAGCGCCAACGTGGTCAGCATCGGTCCCATGCTGCAGGGCTTGCGCAAGCCGGTCAATGATCTGTCCCGGGGCGCACTGGTGGATGACATCGTGTTTACCATTGCCATCACTGCGGTGCAGGCAGAGCAGGCCGCGTCAGCGGATAAGGACGCGTAAAAAAAGGGGCTCAGCGCCCCTTTTTGCTTTTCATCCTTGTTTTCTTGATCCGCCGGCCTTTCTTCAGATCAGTGTCCTGCTTGACCTTCTGCCGCGGCGTCATCCGGCTGACCCGATTGGCGAACGGGTTCTCGCCGGAGCGGAACTCGAAGCGGATGGGCGTGCCGGTCACTTTCAAAACCTTGCGAAAGGTGTTTTCCATATAGCGTTTGTAATCGCCGGGTAACGCATCGGTCTGGTTACCGTGAACCACAATGATGGGCGGATTGGAGCCACCCTGGTGGGCGTAGCGCAACTTGATCCGCCGACCGTGAATCATTGGTGGCTGATGCTGGGCGACTGCATCCTGCAGGATTTCCGTGAGCCGGTTGGTCTGCCACTTCGCCATGGAAGAGGCATAACACTCCCGGATAGAGTCATACAACAGTCCAACACCGGAACCGTGGAGGGCTGAAATGTAATGCTTGTCGGCATAATCAAGGAAATCGAGGCGACGACGGACCTGCTCCTTGACCTTGTCCTTGTCTTCCGGGTCCATGCCGTCCCACTTGTTGACGGCAATTACCAGCGAACGTCCCGCGTGCAGGACAAAGCCGATCAGGTGCAGATCCTGGTCCACCAGGCCTTCCCGGGCGTCGATCACCAGGATCACCACATGGGCATCCTCGATGGCCTGCAGGGTCTTGATGATCGAGAATTTCTCTACCGTTTCACTGACGTTCTTGCGGCGCCTGACTCCCGCCGTGTCGATCAGGGTGTATTCCTCACCCTGCCGCTCATAGGGAATATAGATGCTGTCACGGGTCGTGCCGGGCATGTCGTAAACCACGACGCGTTCTTCCCCCAGCAGACGATTGACCAGCGTTGACTTGCCGACGTTGGGACGGCCCACCACACCAATGCGGATGCCGGGATAAAGACTGGCGCGATCCTGATTCTCCTCGTCCACCTCCGGCAAGAGCAGATCCAGCATCGAGCGGATACCGCGGTTGTGGGAGGCGGCAATCTGGAATACCGAATCAAAGCCCAGCTTGTAGAAGTCAGCTGTCGCCACGTCGGCGTCCTGGCCGTCGGTCTTGTTGACCACCAGATGCGCCTGCTTCCCCGACCTGCGGAGCTGGTCCGCGATCAGTTCATCACCCGCCATCAGGCCGGAACGACCGTCCACCAGAAACAGAACAATGCTGGCTTCCTCGATAGCCTGCACGGACTGTCTGGCCATTTCGGCATCCAGTCCTGCTTCGTCACCGGTCAGCCCCCCGGTATCAATAACGATAAAACGCCGGCCTTCGTGGTCGCCATCGCCGTATTTACGATCGCGGGTCAGCCCGGGGAAATCTGCGACCAGGGCGTCCCGTGAACGGGTCATCTGATTGAACAGCGTGGATTTGCCGACATTGGGACGGCCAACCAGTGCAATTACCGGAGTCATGAAATCTCGCCTAACCGGAGCGCTCAGTCGCGCTCACGCAGTGAATAAACGCCAAGCCGGCCACCATTGCCGTAGACGATGATCTTGTCTTCCCAGACCAGAAACGGCGATCTCAGGCCACTCTTGTCTACCTGCAACTGACCTTCAAAGCTGCCATCCTGCTGCGACAGGAGGTGAATATAACCTTCGTAATCCCCGACCAGTACATAGTCGCCGACCGCAAGCGGAGCGGACAGCCGACGCCAGCCCAGCTGATCCTGAGTCCAGATCCGCTCCAGGGTCGAACCATCCAGCGCCACCATATCGCCATTGACCATGGCCACAAAGACCCGGTCACGCCCCAGTGCCGGACTGTGAAAGGTCGAGGTACTGCGGCTCCAGATTTCCTGGCCGCCTTGCAGATCCAGCAGCGCAAGCTTGCCCTGATAACCCGCCACCAGAACGGCGTTTTCAATCACCAGCGGTTCGGCGGTGACGTCTACCAACCGCTCAAGTTCGGTGCGGCCACTGGGTTCACCCACCGCGTATTGCCACAGTGCCTGACCGTTTTCCGCAGAAAGTGCCACCAGCCGGCCGTTGGCAAAGGAGGCAAGAATCATCTCACCACCGACCACCGGCGGCGCACTGGCCCGGAACGACAGTGCCGGGGTGGTCGCCTCATACTGCCAGCGACGTTCACCATCAAGTGCATTGAACGCCAGCACCCGTCCGTCGATGGTCTGCACCACCACCAGATTGCCATTGGAGCGGGGCTCTGCCAACGCTTCGTTGGGCAGGCGCGCCACACCGGCTCACCATCAGCGCGATCCAGGGCAATGATCTCGGCGTCGTCATTTACCAGGTACAGATGCCGATTGTCCCCACCCAGACCGGCCATGACCCGTTCGTCGAGCCGCTTGCGCCAGCGTTCATCACCGGTCGCAGGTCCGATAGCCAGCAACACGCCATCGGCGGAAACCGCGTACAGACTGCCGCCGAGCACCACAGGTGTCAGCTGCAGAAAGTCTTCGTCATGGCCCTTGCCGACACGGGTGCTCCACTCCTGTTCGAGGGTAACGGAGCCCACCGCCTGAGGGACCGGAGCCGGCTCCTCGAAATTCTCAGTCGAGCTGCAACCGGCCAGTAACACCAACAATGCCGGCATCAGCCATTTTACCTGAGGCATCAGGCATCACCTCCAATGCCCAGGTCTGCGAGCTTCAGCTGCAACAGGCCAAGCCCCTCACTGCCGGCAGCCTCACGGGCGCGCAGATAGGCCTTCCGGGCGCCGCCCTGATCACCACTGGCCATCAGAATATCGCCCTCCAGTTCTGCCATCAGCCCGGTGAAGGCACCGGTATCCGAGGCACTGCGAAGAGTCGCCAGAGCAGCGTCAAGGTCGCCCTCTGCAAGCTGTGCCCGGGCAAGCCGGCTGCGAACCAGCAACTCGAGGGTTGAACCCGACTCAACCCGGTCCAGTGCCCAGCTCAGGGATTCACGGGCCGCGGCCGGGTCATTTTCTTCCATCAGCTGCTCGCTGGCCAACAGCAGGCTGGCATAGGTCGCATAGGGTGTATCCGGGTAATCCGAGCGCAATTGCTCACCCAGATAGCGAACCGTTTCCCGGTTTTCATCCGATGACTGCTGGCTGGACGCTTCCAGCAAGCGGTTAAAGGCGTTCGCGGCCGAAGCCTGTTCGTTCGCCTGATGGGTCTGCCAGGCCTGCCAGCCAAAGACAATGGCCAGGGCCGCACCGATACCAATCAGTAACGAGGTACCGTTCTGCCTGAACCAGTTCTTGATCGCTTCAACCTGTTCTTCTTCTGTCCGCAACTCGGCCATGGTGACTCCTGTGGTATTCCTTTATCGTGTCTGGCTATCTTCTGTTTAACCGTGTACGTCCGGCCCGGCAAGCTGATCGCCCGTCAGCGATCCCGCAGCATACCGGCAAGCTGTTCGGCCACGGAGCCCCGGGGCACCGTAATCTGAGCGTCGTCCGAACGCAGGGGCTTCACCCCGACCACACCTTCGCTCACTTCGTTCTCGCCAAGTATCAGCGCGATGGCGGCGCCACTGCGATCCGCCTTTTTCATCTGGCTCTTGAAGCTGCCACCGCCACAGTGGGTTATGACAACGCGTCCGGGCAGGGCCTGACGTAACTCATCACTGACTGCAAAAGCCTCCCTTATGGCCGGCTCTCCCAGTGCCGTGACATATACGTCGGCGTTGCCGTGCACGTCACCGGGAACCAGTTCCAAAGTTTCCAGCAGCAGAATCAGACGCTCCATACCCATGGCGAAACCAACTGCCGGAGCCGGGCGCCCACCCAGCTGCTCCACCAGACCATCATAACGGCCACCAGCACAAATAGTGCCCTGGGCACCCAGACTTTCGGTGACCCATTCAAAAACGGTCTTGCCGTAGTAATCGAGCCCCCGGACCAGGCGGGGATTGACCCGGTAAGGTATCCCCGCCGCATCCAGCAAACCGGTCAACTGCCCGAAATGCGCTTTCGACTCATCGTCGAGGTAGTCTTCCAGCGACGGTGCCTTTTCCAGAATGCGCTGGGTCTCCGGATTCTTGGAATCGAGAATTCGCAGTGGGTTGGTCAGCAAGCGCCGCTGGCTGTCCGGATCAAGGTCTGCGCCAAATGCTCCCAGATACTCAACCAGGGCCTGTCGATAGGCCTTGCGTGCCTCGGCAGTACCAATGCTGTTGAGCTCCAGATGGGCATGATCCTGCAGACCCAGCGACTGCCACAAACGGGCGGTGAGGATCAGCAGTTCGGCATCGATATCGGGACCGTCCATACCGAAGCATTCCACACCGATCTGGTGAAACTGGCGATAACGGCCTTTCTGGGGGCGCTCGTGACGGAACATCGGGCCGGTGTACCAGAGCCGCCGGGTCTGATTGAAGATCAGCCCATGTTCTTCCGCCGCCCGGACGCAACCGGCGGTGCCTTCAGGGCGCAAGGTGAGGCTGTCGCCATTACGGTCGTCAAAGGTGTACATTTCCTTTTCGACAATGTCTGTGACCTCACCGATCGAGCGCCGGAACAGGTCCGTCTGCTCGACAACCGGCATACGGATTTCCTGATAGCCGTAGGAACGGAGCAGTGCCCGCACCTTCGCCTCCAGAAACTGCCAGACCGGGGTCTGCTCAGGCAGGATGTCATTCATCCCGCGAATAGCCTGAATCTTAGCCAAGATAAAACCTTATTCGTGTTGGTGTTCAGTGCGATCAGCCGGGCGGTCAGCCCTCAGAGCGGGCAATGATCGCATTTTCCTGCGCCTGGCGGCGAGCAACTTCTTCCCGGATCAGCCGTTCAAGGTCGTCGGTAAGATTGGCATTGTCCAGTTTCTGGTTCGGACGCCCTGCCAGATAGAACAGATTTTTCGGGCTGCCGCCGGTGAGGCCCACGTCGGCTTCCTTGGCTTCACCCGGACCGTTAACGATGCAACCGATGATCGCCACATCCAGCGGCACATTGACGTCCTCGAGCCGGGCTTCCAGATCGTTCATGGTCTGGATAACATCGAAGTTCTGCCGCGAACAGCTGGGACAGGCGATGAAGTTGATGCCATGGCTGCGCAACCGCAGGCTCTTCAGAATGTCGTAACCAACCTTGATCTCCTGCACCGGATCGGCTGCCAGAGACACCCGGATGGTGTCGCCAATGCCATCCATCAGCAACATGCCAAGGCCAATGGACGACTTGACCGTGCCGGAGCGGAAACCCCCGGCTTCGGTGATCCCCAGATGCAGCGGCTGTTCAATCTGGCTGGCGATCTTGCGGTAGGCCGCCA
>NZ_CAXBDN010000238.1:0-6789 GCF_963974375.1 uncultured Marinobacter sp. | reverse complement strand
GTGCAGGACCCAGCTGAGCAGGTCGGCTGATTGAGGCCCCCGATCAATCAGGTCGCCCAACAGAAAGAGTCGGTCCACGCCTAGATCGAAGTGATTCTCTTCAAGGACCGCCATCAGGAGGTCGCGATGGCCATGCAGGTCGCCGCAGACCCAGTCCCTGCCAAACCGGTTACTCCCGAAATGCTGATGGACAACCAGGCTTCGTCTCATGAGGGAGGCTGCTCGTCGTCTGGGCTTGGGTCGCGCTGAGGTCGGTTTCGGTTATGCGCATCATCTGGAACGCTGTTCCAAGCTTCGCCCAGTAGCCGCTCCCCCATGTCGATGAATGCGGTCATGGCCTCGCTCATCGTCTGATCCGGCTCCGTCCCGGATTGTTGCTGCCGGTAAATAATCGCTAGCCGCATCAGTGCCTCGTAGCTGAGCGGATTCAGCACGACGCCAAGAAGATTCTCGCCATCACTGATCCCAATCGGAGCAGCCCGGAGACAGGCTGCAGAGTGGGTACTTAATGTGTCAGTTGTGACAAAACCGTTGACAAACGACAGGCTCGACATTTTTCGCATGCCCTCTTGGGTATCTCATTTTTTTACGGTAATCTGTTTCGTAACTAGATGCAAATCCTCAATGGTAGCTCACTACTACAATGTGTATTAATGAATGAGGGTAGTGACCAGAGGGTGGAGGGCATGAAGTGGTTAAAAAAATTAGTGAAAACAAAATTCTGGAAAATCTGGATGCCGATGGGGCCCACGCGGATGAACTCAGCACGGGCCCGCTAGCGAGCATCTTTGCTTATCGTGCATTTGATATGAGAGGTCGGTTTCCTGAGCCGTTTGCGGATTTTCGTGGTGCTCTGGAAGCGCTTCAAAGCGAAATCGCCTATCTGCCAGAGATGTCCGGCGAGATTGTGGCCTACTCCCGCGATGGTCGCTGGTTCGAAATCCCCACGCGGTTCTTTATTCGTCGGCCACCGCGGTTTGCTGACCGTGAAGCCGCGGAGCAATGGGTGCGGGAACGTCAACAGGCCATCGAGCAGGGTAAGCCCGGCGCCCAGCTGATGGGGTATGTCGTGGCGCGCCCGGGGGATCCCATCGAAAAGCAGATCGACGATGCGCTCGCGTTTCGCGACTGCCGCCTGGTCGGACCCGAGGAGAACGATGAGATCTGTGAGCGGGTTGCCCGCTGGCTGGCCGATCAGGTGAACGGAGAATGGTGAGCATCGTCCGTGTTGAACAGGCCCCTTTCCATGAACTGCCTCATCGCACGAGTGGCCCGTCAAGAAAACCGCTGCGCAATCGTTTGCCGTTTCATCGGACCTGGGCGACTGGGCTGCCCGATGGTGTAGACGCGCTGATTTTTACCTCCGACCTGCAGGGCCGTGAAGACGGCGGCGCCAACCGGCTGATGGGGGTGCCTGTAGCAGAAGCGCTGATGGCATTGGTAGCGAAAGGAACAATTCCGCAGCCGCAAGCGGCGTTTCTGTGTGGCGATTTGTACGACTACCCAGACTGCCACAAACGCGGTGGGACCGGCCCGGTGGAGGAAGTCTATGAGGCGTTCGCCGGGCTGGCGCCACAGGTCCTCGCCGTGCACGGCAACCACGATGAACTGGCCGATCCGAAGACCTTGCCAAGAAATGTTCAAATCCTCGATGGTCAGGTCCGAAACACGGCCGGCCTGCGCGTTGGCGGCGTCAGCGGCATCATCGGGAACCCCAGACGTCACCAGCGGCGAGATGAAGAAGGTTTTCTGGCGGTCATGGAGTCGGTCACCGCCCGGCGGCCGCACATCATACTGTTGCACCAGGGGCCGGAGGACGCCGAACGTCACCGCCGTGGCGACCCTGGTGTAACGCTCTCATTGGCGACAGGGTATACCGGGCTGACGGTCTTTGGACACACCCACTGGGACTGGCCCTGGCTGATCTCGATCGGCGACGGCCAGGCCCTGAACGTGGATGGTCGCGTTGTGGTGTTGTTGAGAGGAGATGACCATGTCTGTGGTTGAACTCGAACGCTGGGGTCCGGCAGGTTGGGATACATTGGCGGGGATTATTATTGACCGGCCGGAGTCCGGCTTGCTCAGCCCCATGCGTCTGGATTATCAACGCCAGGACGGTTGGACCTGTGTCCCGCTTCCTGGAGTCATCCTGGGCCTTGAGGATTTTCAGGAAGACGATTTCGTACCCGTCATTAACCTGCCTTTCGTGCAGTGGGCCAGTCCCCAGGTGCCGGGCGACATACTTGAGACGTATGAGGGCGAAGCGGTCGCGGCCTTTCTGAGGGATCTGATTCCCAGTGGCTGGGCTCGTCGGCGCTTGCTCAAGCGGTTACGGTTACCACGGCGGCAAGACGGGACGATCCAGGATGGCCCTCAGCACGATGTGCGCCTGTTAAAAGAGTGCGCCCTCTCTCCCATTGGCAATTTTCGCATCAAAGGGCCGAGCGTTGACGACGGCCTTTTCCCGTCCATGCCCCTGGATGTTGAGCGTGCCGGCGACTGGTATTGGCCATACGAACCGTTCAACGAAGCCCTCGGCCTCTCTGATATCCACCCGATCTGGGTGGGTCTGGGTGCCGGCGGTGAAAACCCCAAACTGCTGATCAACCGAACCGATGACGGTCAGTACTATCTGGATGGTAACGAACCTGACGACTGCACGATTACCGACTACTGGCTGGTGAAATGGCCGCGGGAGCCCATGAGCCGGAACCGCATCGACATTCTCCACGCCGAGTATCTGTACCTGAAAGCGCTCGGCTCACTGGGTTTTGATGTACCGGAAGTACGCTGGCAACCCGATGCCCTTTGGGTCCGTCGTTTCGACCGCGGACCGGGCGGGGAACGTTATCCGGTGGAGTCCCTGTATAATGTGATGGGAAAAATTGGTAATGGTGCCCGGCTGAGCCACATCGATGCGCTGGAAGTCATTCTTCCACTGGCCAGTGATCCGGATGGAATGCTGGTCGAATACCTTATCCGGGATCACATTAACCGGTTGCTTGGTAACAGCGACAACCACGGGCGCAATACGTCGTTCCATCGAACGTTCCACGGCCTGGAACTGACGCCCATTTATGATGTGTCACCCATGGTGATGGACGAAGACGGTATCGCCTGGAGTACCACCTGGCCCAGAGACTGGCAAAAGGATGGGAACCCAGCTTGGCAGAGCGTCATTCAACGCTTCGCACATTCACCGGATCGAGTCTGGGCCGGGTTGCAATCCCGTAGTGCGGCCCTCACTGAACTACAACGCACCGATGCCTGGCAGGCGCTGCCGCAATCCGTGACCCGACACCCACGGGTCTTGCCCATCGGTGTACCCATTGGTCTGTAAATGCATTTACATTTATACCTCACCACAAAAGGATGACTCGGCCACCCATGGCGATTCAGTTCTACGACAAGGGCGAACTCTCGTCCGGCTTTTACGGTTGGCGCGTTGCCGCGACGATTCGTGGCAAACGCTATCAGAAGTACTTCAGCCTACGCCGCTCCAGTGACGCCGTGCCCGAAACGCTCTGGCACCGCTATCAGAAAACCCGTGCCGAATACTACGACGTCCGATGGTCGATGCGCGCCGCCGCCGTGAAGTACCTGGACTTCATCCGCACAGAGCATGCCCGGACCAAGCCCTATCGGGGCGTGGGTTTTCAGGGGATCACCCTGGGCATTGGAACCATCGGCGGTGGCCAGACCGAGCAGTGCTATTTTCAGGTCAATGTGCCTGGCAACCCGGTGCGAATTGCGATCACGGAACACCAGTCCCTGTCACAGGCGTGGGGCAAGGCACTGTCGCTGTGGGGCGAAGCGTTCCAGATCCGACACAAAGACATCGAAACCAGACGACAGAACCCGCCCGCGCCGGAGCAGTTCAAACAGCTGCGAAGGCACATGAATGACGAGCAAAATGCCAGCCTGGGCGTAGGGGTACTGCATCATGTGTACGCCGAACAGCGGGCCGAACTTGAGCGCAACAAATCCCGCTCCCGTCTCAAGGACCAGCCTGTGGAAAAGGACGAATTGCTGGATGTGCATTCCCGGCTGGAACGGGAGATCAGCGAGTACATGGAGAGGTCCGGGACCCGGGCCTGAGCCACGGGAGCGCCACTGACCTTGGCACTGCCCCAAACCGGAGTGCGAGCATTATGCCGAGTGACCGTGACAAAGAACTCAGTGTTTCGGAGCAGGAAGCGCGTGTCGGGCTGATAGGATTCCGGTACATCATGGAGCAGTGGCACTGCACGGTCGAAGAGCAGCAGCAACTGCTGTCACTGGACGCGGACACCTTTCAGGTTCTTCAGTCGCAAGCTTCTCCGGAGATGCCGGACGATGTTCTGATGCGTATCAGCTATCTGATGGGCATATATCGGGCGTTGAACACCTTGTATCCCACGGAAGAACGAGCTGTGGGGCGCATTCGTCTTCCGACGACAGACGAACCATTTTGCGGACAGTCGGCGCTGAACTTCATGCTCACCCATTCCCTCGAGGGAATAGCCCTGACACGCCGGTACTTCGACTGGTTAGCCCAAGCATAATGTCCTACAAGGGTAAGCAGGTTCGCTGTTCAACAAGTATGCGGCGTGGTGTTTTCTGGCTGTCCGGTTCCATGCCGCTTGAGGCTCCGTGTCCCGGTGGCCGGAATCACCGGGACAGAAAATAGTACGTTTAGTCGGTTTCTGCTATTCCCCTGAAAAAGCCGGGCTAACGTTAACTCAACAGGACGGAGAAGTTTTATGTTTGTCGCTGGCTACTTGTTCAAGGAAACCCATAATGACGTTCACTACGTTCGGACAGAGCATGGCGGGACAGGCGACGGTTACCGCATGAATTTTACTACGGAGCCGACAGAAGCGCGGGAATTTCCGAACCATAACGATGCGATAGAGTGTGTGATGCAGTTAATGGCCGATTTCGAATGGGATCCAGATTATCGATGGACACCTGTCACAGTCGACATGACGAGTGGGAAAATGGTGAAAATAATGGACACTCGATGGCACAACTGATGGTGATGACTCCCGAAACCCAAACTCTACCTACTGAAACGACTGAAACAGCTCTTCGAGTCTTTCATCGCATAGCGCGCGCCTGGGGACTAGACGACTCAGAAGTATCGGAGCTTCTGGGTGCTCCTGGCAATACCGATGAGGCCATATCAGAGGCGGCAATGGAGCGCGTTTCATACATCTTCGGGATCTACAAAAAGCTGAGGCTAATCTTTCCGACGGAACAGCAAGCGAACGAATGGGTGAAAAAGCCAAACAAAGCTTTCGACAACAGGGTGGCGATTGAAGCTATGATAGACGATCCGGCCACTGTTCGACGGTATCTCGATTCACAACTGGTCTGACCCGGCTCTCCGGAATTCGTTTCAGTGGTTCGCGTTATGGGGCTCACTTGGGGCTCCAACAGACCAGCAGTAACAACGTCCGCTTCCTCGACAACAGGATATTCTCAGAGGCACCGCTCTCCCCTATCAGAGCAGGCAGGACGATTGCGCCAAATGGGGGCAATTTAAACCTGATAACCGGAAAAGCGGTCGCGGCGACCATGATTTGGAGGCTTCTCTTGGCGGGGCTCTTTTTCTCTCTATCAATATACTATGAAATCATCAAAAATCCGTGATAGTGGTCTTGATGAACGTTTTTCCTACACTGAAAAGTGAGTCTATTCCGGTAATTAATTGACCTGACATAATTTTTTACCTAATTTTAACAAATTCTCGACGGAGATATAGGTCGATGAAAATGAGGTTGCAGCGACCAATATAAAAATGTTAACTCTGGGGATGACATGTCAGAATTTTCAGGCCCTGAAGCGGCAGAAGTGTTCTCTCGCTACCACAAGCTCATTTCTGAAGAGAGTGACCGAGGAGCGGTCATCGTTGCGGCTTCTATTCTTGATGAAAGCTTAGGGGAAATTCTGAGGGCCTTTCTGCTTCAGCCAGCAGCCAAGAGCGATGGTCTTCTCGACGGAGCATATGCACCTCTCGGTTCTTTCTCAGCAAAAATAGAATTGTCATTTCGATTGGGAATCATTCGCAAACCAATCCGACGGCAACTGATGTTATTCAAATCGATAAGAAACGACGTTGCGCATAGACTTTCAGTCGCTAGCTTAGAGGATGAGACATGTCGCTCACGGATGACTGAAATACTCAAAACCACCCCTGGAATAACAGGGAGCATTGTCGAAACTGTGAATCAAGCGGGCATCGGTCTTGAGCAGAAAAGTGGCGATGCAGCCTTGATAGATGTGTATGGATCGAGGCAAACGTTTGACCTTTTGTTCTCAATGGTATGCATGGCAGTCACTCAGATAGCTAAAACGATAGAGCCTATAGACTGTTTTGAGAGCGAGAGTTAACAAGGCCAGGCACGCGACGCCTACGGCATTGCGGCTGCGCCTCCATTCCGTAGCCGCGCATGCTGGCTGGGGTTATACCAGCTCAGACATCCCGAGAACGATCCAATGTGAAAAGGATTTGAACAATATATGTTTCCGGATAAGGATCTATTTCATTACACCTCTGCTGATGCTTTTCTGGGTATCATGACGAATCGTGTGATCTGGGCATCAAATATCGCCTTGCTGAACGACGAGCAAGAATATCGATACACCACGGAGGTTCTAACCCGGATTTCTCATAGGCTGCCAACAAGTCTCGCAGACCGGTCGACCTATCGCCATACCGGTTCAGCTCAGGCTCTAATCGCTTAATATTTTGGGTATACGGATTTAATGGTTGATGGGGCACCTTCACCCCATCAATCTGATACC
>NZ_CAXBDN010000237.1:0-6807 GCF_963974375.1 uncultured Marinobacter sp. | reverse complement strand
TGAACGCCGACCGGATCCAGGTGGTGGATGTGGGTGCCCACATTGCCGGCCGGATGCACACCGTCGAACTGATGCACTTCGACAGCGTCAGATTTCGGGACCGGAACGTCGCTACCGGGCTTGCCGGTCACGAAGACCTTGCCCTGAGTCAGTCTGGTCAGCAGCAAAAGCCCCTTTTCAAAGGCCTTGCTCTGTTCCTTGATGATCACCACCGGATCAGCTGCCAACGGGTTCGTATCCATTACTGACACGAAAATGGAGTTGGGCGTCGAATCGATTTCCGGGACTTTGCTGTAGGGTCGGGTGCGGAATGCCGGCCAGAGACCCGACGCCACCAGGTTGTCAACGACCTGCTGGCGCTCCAGGGCTGACAGATCAGCGTCGCTGTAGCGGGCGAAGGTTTCAGCGTCGTCGCCGTCAACCTCGATAACAATGGATTGGAAAACCCGCCGTTCACCACGGTTGATTTCCTTGACCACACCGGCGGCCGGTGAGGTGTAACGAACGCCTTGAGTCTTCTTATCCGTAAACAGCAGCGAGCCGCGCTTGACGCGGTCTCCCTCTTTCACTTCCATCGTCGGCTTCATGCCGTTGTAGTCAAAACCGATCAGCGCTACGTGGCGTACCGGCTTTCCTTCTGAGATGGTCTGTTCAGGAGTGCCGCTGATGGGAAGATCCAGGCCTTTTTTGATGTGAATCATTTAGCCTCGCCCAATCATCAGGAACAAAACAGTGGATTATCACGCCCGACCCCTGCGGCCCTGGTTCCCCCTGCTGGTCACCCCGGTGCGTTGCCCGGATAATGGCAGATCGGTTCGGCATTGCGCCCGTAACCGGTCAATTGCAGGAAAGATGAGAAGCGGGTGCAGACGTACCCAAAATCGCGCCAATTATAGAGATTAAGGCAACCTATTTCCACCGTAACCAAAAGTAGTTTGCGGGTTTCGCGGAAATGAGCATTCCTGAAAGCAGAAAACCCCGACAGCCAAAGGCCGCCGGGGTTTACCTGTAAAACGCATTCGTTAACTTTCGGTCAGCTCCGCCAAAGGGACATCAGTCCCGGGCGCGCTTCGGGAAGATCGGAAAGGTCACGCCTGCCATCTGGTTGACACAGCGTATCACCTGAGCACTGTAGCCGAACTCGTTGTCATACCAGACGTAGAGGATCAGGCGCTTGCCGTTGGCAATGGTGGCCTGGGCATCAACGATGCCGGCGTGACGGGAACCCACGAAATCGCTGGATACCACCTCCGGTGAGTTCACAAAATCGATCTGCTTCTGCAACTCGGAATGCAGCGCCATTTCACGCAGATAGTCGTTGGCCTGCTCTGCTGTGACTTCCTTGCTCAGGTTCAGGTTCAGAATCGCCATGGAGACGTTTGGCGTCGGCACCCGGATGGCGTTACCACTGAGTTTGCCTTTCAGTTCCGGCAGTGCTTTGGCCACAGCCTTGGCGGCTCCGGTTTCAGTAATGACCATATTAAGGGCCGCACTGCGACCACGACGGCTGCCCTTGTGGTAGTTGTCGATCAGGTTCTGGTCGTTGGTATAGGCATGCACCGTCTCCACATGACCATCTTCGATACCGTATTCATCGTAAATGGCTTTCAGAACCGGCGTAATGGCATTGGTGGTACAGGAGGCCGCGGACAGAATCCGGTCTTCGCTGGTAATGGTATCGTTATTGATGCCATACACGATGTTCTTGATATCACCCTTGCCCGGCGCTGTCAGAATCACCCGACTGGCCCCCCTGGACTTCAGGTGCCGGCCAAGGCCTTCTTCGTCGCGCCACATACCGGTGTTATCAATGATGATGGCGTTCTTGATGCCGTACTCGGTGTAATCCACCTTGTCCGGACCATCAGAGTAGATCACCTTGATAAAGTTACCGTTGGCAATAATGGCCGAATTTTCCTCGTCCACGGTAATGGTGCCGTTGAAAGGCCCATGAACCGAATCACGGCGCAGCAGGCTGGCCCGTTTTTCCAGATCGCTGTCAGCACCACCGTGGCGAACCACGATCGCACGCAGGCGCAGATTATTGCCACCGCCCGCTTTTTCAACCAGAATCCGCGCCAGCAACCGGCCAATGCGGCCAAATCCGTACAGCACCACATCCTTGGTTTCGTTCTCGGCATCTTCTTCGGACTGAGTGCCATACTGCCCGACGATCGGGGCGATTTCCTCACGCAGGAAATCCTCCAGCGACCGGCCATTGCCTTCGTTCTTGAACTTCACTGCCAGCTTGCCGATATCAATATGGGCGCGCCCCAGCTCCAGTCGGTCCATGGCCTCCAGGAGCGGCAGCGTGTCGTGTACCGAAAGTTCGCTGTCTTCCACCTGACGCACAAACCGGTGCGCCCGCAGGATACCAATCACCGACTGGTTGATGATGGCGCGGCCATAGACGGAGGTAACTATGTTGTTTTTGCGGTACAGACGACCGATGAGTGGAATCATCGCTTCAGCGGTAGATTCCCTTTCGGTCCAGTTGGACAGGTGCTGGTTGATCTGTTCGTGACTCACGCTTGAACCTCTGCAGTTGGCACTCGGAAAAATGGGGTGCGTATTATCTAACTTAATGCCGCTGATCGCAAACTGCACCCTGCCATGACAGAACCGCCTGTGAACGCTAGAATATGCGCCCCCGCTGACCAGCCGCCTGCATACCAGCGTCTGCGGGGCAAACCCGCAAAAACCGCCACAGGAGATTCCAAGGCCGATGACTTCCGGTAGTGTTGCCAGCAAGGCCCTGATCGCTCCACCGGCCCCGGTCAAATCCGCGGATCACAGGGTCTGGACTCATCTTCACGGCAGCAGTGATGCCCTGGCGATCTGTGAAAGTGCCCGCCAGTTCCCGGGCCTGACCCTGGTCATCACCCGCAGCACCGAGGACGCCCTGCGCCTGGAGCAGGCCATCCGTTTTTACCTCGGCCTGCCAGTGGACGAAGACCAGCCTGCCACCAGCAGCGACGGCCTCGAACTGCTGTCGCTGCCGGACTGGGAAACCCTGCCCTACGACCTGTTTTCGCCACATCAGGACATTACCTCACGGCGGATTCGCACGCTCCACAAGCTGCCCCGCACCCGGCGCGGCATATTGGTGGTGCCGGCCCGGACCCTGATGCACCGGCTGGCGCCGTCAGATTACCTGCAGGGCAACACCCTGCTGCTGGAAGTCGGCCAGACCCTGGAGCCGGAGCGCTGGCGCCTGCAACTGGAGGCCGCGGGCTACCGCCACACCGATAACGTCTATGAGCATGGCGAATACGCCGTGCGGGGCGCCATTATTGATCTGTTTCCCATGGGCGCCAGTCAGCCCTACCGGATCGACCTGTTTGACAACGAAATTGAAACCCTGCGCACCTTCGATCCGGAAACCCAGCGCTCCAGCGAGCGGATCGAACGCATAGAATTGCTGCCAGCCTACGAATTCCCCTGGAGCAAGGACGCCCGTTCCGGCTTTCGTAATCGCTGGTTTGAGTACTTCCCCCATGCTGACAAGGCCTCTCCGGTCTACCAGGACGTCACTCAGGGCATTACCCCGGCCGGCATCGAGTACTACCTGCCCCTGTTCTTCGAGAGCAGCGCCACTCTGTTTGATTATCTGCCGGGAGAAACCCTGGTATTCACCGCAGAAGGCCTGGATGAAGCGGTCGAGCACTTTCGCAGTGACACCGCCAACCGTTATGAAGAGCGGCGCCACGACCTCATGCGTCCGATTCTGCCCCCGGCAGAGCTGTTTCTGCAGGTTGAGGAACTGTTCAGCAAGCTGCGCCAGTACCCCCGGGTAACCCTGACCGAAGGCGAAACCAGACGCTCAGGTGTCGGCATCAGCTCCTGCGGCGGCCAGCCTCTGCCGGAAGTTGCCATGGACGGCAGGGCCAGTGATCCGGCCCTCAGACTGCGTCAGTTTATCGAAAGCTTCCATGGTCGTGTGCTGATCTGCGCCGAGTCATCCGGTCGTCGCGAAGCGCTGCTTGAAAGCCTGCGGGACTATCACCTTGCTGCAGAAACGGTCGCCGGCTGGCAGGATTTCCTGACCCGGACCGACGTCACGCTGGCGATCACCATCGCCCCCATGGAGCAGGGCCTGCTGCTGCCGGATCAGGGCCTGGCGCTGATTACCGAAACCGCCCTGTTCGGCGAACGGGTGCTGCAGCGCCGGCGGCGTGAAAAGCCCACGGAGATAGACGACTCCGGTTACCGGGACCTCTCGGAACTGCGTATCGGTGCCCCGGTGGTGCATATTGACCACGGCGTCGGCCGCTATCAGGGCCTCGAGACCATTACCGTGGACGGCGACGCCAGTGAGTTCCTGATGGTGGAATATGCCGGCAACGCCAAGCTCTATGTGCCGGTATCCAGCCTGCATCTGATTTCCCGCTACACCGGCAGCGACACCGAACACGCACCGCTGCACAAGCTGGGCACCGACCGCTGGAGCACGGCGAAACAGAAAGCTCTTGAAAAAATTCGCGATACCGCGGCAGAACTGCTGGACGTCTACGCCCGCCGGGAGGCCCGCAAAGGCTTCCAGTTCCAGGACCCGGAAGAGGCCTACCGGCATTTTGCGGCAGGCTTTCCGTTCGAGGAAACGCCTGACCAGCAGGCCGCCATTGAGGCGGTTATCGGCGACATGACCAGCGAGCAACCCATGGACCGCCTGGTCTGTGGTGATGTGGGTTTCGGCAAAACCGAAGTGGCCATGCGGGCAGCGTTTGTGGCCACCTGGTCCGGCAAGCAGGTAGCCGTACTGGTGCCCACGACCCTGCTGGCCCAGCAACATTACGAATCCTTCCGGGACCGATTTTCTGACACTGCGGTCACC
Source organism: uncultured Marinobacter sp. (assembly GCF_963974375.1). Classification (GTDB taxonomy): domain Bacteria; phylum Pseudomonadota; class Gammaproteobacteria; order Pseudomonadales; family Oleiphilaceae; genus Marinobacter. The sequence continues at coordinate 1,973 of NZ_CAXBDN010000237.1, read as the reverse complement.
GTAGAACTGCTCAGCCGGTTCCGCAGCACCAGCCAGGCCGCAAAAACCATGGCCAATGTTGAAAGCGGCAAGGCGGATATCGTGATCGGCACTCACAAGCTGCTGCAGGGCGATATCCGCTTCAAGAACCTGGGCCTGGTGATTATCGACGAGGAACATCGCTTCGGAGTTCAGCAAAAAGAGCGACTGAAGGCCCTGCGGGCCGAAGTGGACATGCTGACCCTCACCGCAACGCCGATTCCGCGAACCCTCAATATGGCAATGGGGCATCTGCGGGATCTTTCCATTATCGCCACCCCTCCGGCCCGCCGGCTGTCCGTGAAAACCTTTGTGCGGCAGCGGGACAGCGCCATGGTCAAGGAAGCCATTCTGCGGGAGATCCTGCGGGGTGGTCAGGTCTACTTCCTGCACAACGATGTAGCCACCATCCAAAAAACCGCCGGGGATCTCCGCACTCTGATTCCCGAGGCCCGGGTGGGCGTGGCCCATGGCCAGATGCGGGAACGGGATCTGGAACAGATCATGTCGGACTTCTACCACAAGCGCTTCAACGTGCTGGTGTGCACCACCATTATCGAGACCGGTATCGACATTCCCAGCGCCAACACTATTGTCATCGAACGGGCCGACAAGTTCGGCCTGGCGCAGCTGCATCAGCTGCGGGGCCGGGTCGGCCGTTCGCACCACCAGGCCTACGCCTATCTGCTGACCCCACCACCGAAATCAATCACCGCAGATGCCCGCAAACGGCTGGAAGCGATTTCCGAAGCCCAGGATCTGGGCGCCGGTTTCATGCTGGCCACCCACGATCTGGAGATTCGGGGTGCCGGTGAGTTGCTGGGTGAGGAACAGAGTGGTCAGATCGAGAGCATCGGTTTCACCCTGTACATGCAACTGCTGGACGAGGCAGTCAAGGCCATCCGCGAGGGCCGCACCCCTAACGCTGACCTGCCGCTGAGTCACGGCACCGAAATGAACCTGCGGATACCGGCGCTGATACCGGACGATTACCTGCCGGACGTGCACAACCGTCTGATGCTCTACAAGCGCATTGCCAGCGTGAAGGACGACGCAGCATTAAGAGAACTTCAGGTGGAAATGATTGACCGCTTTGGCCTGTTGCCGGATCCTGCCAAAAACCTGATGCGTCAGGGCAGCCTCAGGATTCGCGCCGAGGCCCTGGGCATTGTGAAGGTGGACGCGGGCCGCGAGTGGGTGAAGCTGGAATTCGGTTCCAGCACTCAGGTCGATCCCCTGAAAATGGTGAAAAAAGTACAACAGGCCCCGGACCAGTACCGTCTTGAAGGTGCCAACAGCTTCGGGTTCCGGCTGAAAGACAGCAGCACCGATGGTAAACTCAGCGCTATCGGGCAAATCCTGGACGAACTGGCCTGAGCGGTCACCCGGGCAACCATGCCAAATGGATTAACCATCAGGAGATAAGCCGTGCACAAACCCTCGCTTACGCCCAGCATTGGCCTGCTGGCCCTATTGCTGCTGCTGACAGTATCACTGCCCGCTCTGGCGCAAGACAACTACCGTGCCGAAATCATCATCGTCGAGCGACTTGCTCACCCCGGTTTTCACGAGCGCATGGCCTTCCGGAAACCTGAACCCTCAGATACCAGCATCCGAAAGCTGGTAGTAACGACCGGCAGTGGTGACCGCAGCTCTGATCTCAGGCTGGTGCCCAACAGCAGCCTGAGCCTGAACGAAGCCGCCAACCGGCTGGAAAGCAGCGGCAACTACCGGGTACTGATGCGGGCAGGATGGGTACAGCGTTTCCCGCCGGATTTTCAGGGCGAGGACCTGCGGGTTGAAATCGGAGAGGTCTTACCGGGTGGTGATGGTCGGGCGGTGGAAGGTTCCATCCGCATTGACCGCCAGCGTTTTCTCCATGTTAACGCACAGCTCAACCATTGGCGGCCGGCGGGGGCAGGTAGCGCCTCTGGCAACGGCGAGGCCACAGGCAA
>NZ_CAXBDN010000236.1:0-6807 GCF_963974375.1 uncultured Marinobacter sp. | reverse complement strand
CGCCTGCCTGTGGTTATCCCGCAACGGGTAGACGACGCCCTGCTGGATTGGCTCGGAAAAAGCCGGCTGAAGCCGATTCTGGTGATCCACGTCAACCATCCCCGGGAGGTCGACGATCAGGTTGTCAGCGCACTTGCCAGGCTGCAGCAGGCTGGCGTCACACTGCTGAACCAGAGCGTCATCCTGCGGGGTGTCAACGATCATGCAGACACCCTGTGCGAGCTCAGCGAGCGACTGTTTGACGCTGGCGTAATGCCCTACTACCTTCATGCGTTTGATCCGGTCAGTGGCGCCCATCACTTCGATGTGCCGGATGATCAGGCACGGGCGCTGATCCGATCCATGCAAAGCCGCCTGCCCGGCTATCTGGTGCCCCGTCTGGTCCGAGAAATTCCGGGCCGGGACAGCAAGACTCTGCTGGATCCTGGCATGGAGCGGAGCCTGCCCGAATGACGGCTGTCCTGAACTGGTACCGGAGATGCCTGAATATTATGGGCACCGGTTACGACCGTCGGCCAGCCGGGCGAAATGTCAAACACTGTGAATCGCGCACGGATCTGATTTTCTGCTACTTTTTTGCTATTTTAAGGTCACATGCCACTATCCCTAATAACGAATTGCAATTCTGGTAATTTTGATGCTGAAACCTGATCTCAAAGTCCCGGAGCAGAAAATTGCCAGCCTGTCGTTCTCCGACACCAGCCCCAAGGCATTCCGCGCCTGGGTCAGTCATTTGCCCATGGCAAATCTTGGCGAGCTTTCCCGTCAGCTCTATCACGCCATCATCGAGCTGAATCAGCTGTTCATCGCGCCAGGCCAACGGTTGCAACTCCTGGAGCTGATCCGCCCGAAGATTCGGTTTGTCTGCGATGAGCTGTCCCGCCACTACCTGGGCATGGCGATATCACTGCCGGAAAAGCAACGCAAGATTGCCAACCTTTCCCAGGCTCTGCAGCTGCACGCGGCTGCCGGTTACAAGCTTTGCATTCTCGAGCTGATCGACAATGGCGGTCCCGAACGCAACAAACGGGCGCTGATCGTCTGCTGCCACCGTGCCATCAGTGAACTGGGCGCCACCGTACTGCGGGCAAGTCAGCTCTATGGACCCAGCCCTGTGGGCAGTTGGCATGAAGCACACCAGCTCTACCAGTTTGCAATGGCTCACGGCCTGCATGACACCCAGGTGCCGGATGAATCCCTGCAACACCGGGCGGGCTCCTCGGTGGCAGAAGCCTATAAACAGTTACTGCTGTTTGGTTGCGCCCGCGCCAACCAGCTTCGTCAAAGCGAAATGGAGCAGGCCTACCATCTGCTCGAGCTGTGGGCCGATAAAACCCGTTGCGCAAGGGAGCTGGCCAGTTCCGCACTGTTTATCGTGAACACCGGCTCTGATCAGCCGGCCGTGTTTCGCGACCTGGTGCCCGATAGCCAGACTGGCACCACGCTCGGCTTTGATTCGGGTAATCTGGCGGGGTTACTGGAGACCCATCTGCAGAACGCTGAAGATGGCCGCAAGACTGAATCGCCCATACGGGTTCCGGCAGGAACCAGTGACACGCTGATCAGCCACCTGTCCGGTGCCTTTGGCATGCTTGCCAAGCGTAATTTTAACCGCCTGGCTGCCGAAGGCTCTCTTGAAGTCTGCGCGGGTCTGACATCGGTTCACTATTTCGTGTCCGGTCAGAACAGCTTCAGCAATTTCATTTCAGGTAACGAAGCGCCCGCACAAGGCTCAGACAATCGTTTCATGAAACCGGATCGTCGCGATGCCTGGGCAACCGCTCACGATGCGGGCACCTCCGATGAGCGCATCATGGCATCTGCCGATGCGCCCATCAATTTCCAGCGTCAGGGCTTTGACAGCGATGCGCTCAACGCAAAAAACCGGCCAAACTCCTACCTGACCCGGCTGGTGAACACCAGCCCCGGAGGCTACTGCGTAGTCTGGAGCTCCGGGGACATTCCGGCGGCACTGCAGGCTGGCGAGATACTGGGTGTCCGGGAACAGAAAACCCACCCCTGGAGCATTGCGGTGGTTCGCTGGTTACGCCAGACCCGCAGTCAGGGCACCCGGGTCGGCATCGAGTTGCTGGCACCGAACGCCAGTCCCTGCGGCGTCCGGCTTATTCAGAAAACCGGCCAGAACAGCGAATTTCTCAGAGCGCTGCTGCTCCCGGAAATCGCCGCTCTGGGACTGCCGCCCAGTGTCGTGACCCCGAAGCTTCCGTTTCAGGTTGGCAGCCGGGTGGTGTTGCTTCACGATCAACGGGAAGATCAGGGCATTCTTGGCAAACGGGTCGAGGCCACCGGCAGCATCAGCCAGTTCCAGCTTCGCCTGTACAACCAGGCCGGGACCACCCAGGAATCCCGCAATGGCGAAAAACCGGCCAGCGAAGACGAATTCGACTCCCTGTGGCCGTCCCTCTGACCCCGGTAGTGTCCCGGAATGCCAGAAAACTGAGCGCCAGCTCTCTGTCCCGGCTGGACAGGGTTGTCATTGCATGGCATCCACTGCATCATTTGTGGTCATCAACGACCGATAACAACTCCGCATCCGTCGCCGGTAGCGGGCCGTTCAGGGAGCAGTACCTCCGGGTCTGACCTGGCCCCGACCCCAGGGTAACCGGCACACCACGAGACAGTGAACGTATGCAGAAACACAAGAGCACCGTCCATCTACTGATCATGGACCCATCACAAAACGATGCGGAATCCCTGGTCAGCCTGCTCCGTAATTCCGGCCGCGCTACCCGTGCCCATCGGGTGACCTCCGAGGAAGATCTGGACGATGCGATCAAGTCTGGCCAATGGGACCTGTTCCTGGCACGGGATACCAGTGAGGAATTCCTGGCCGACGATGCGTTAGCTGCCATTAAACGGCTGGACAAGGACATTCCGTTCATCCTGCTCACCGAAAATGAAAACAGTGAGCGGGTGCTGCAAGCACTCAAGTCCGGCGCTCAGGACGTCGTTCCGGCAGACCAGCAGGAGCGGCTCATGCTGGTGGTCCGCCGGGAACTGGCCGGACTGGAAGAGCGCCGCCGTCGCCGCGCCCTGGAGTCCCATCTGCGGGAATCGGAACAGCGCTGCCAGTTGCTGCTGGAAAGCTCGAAGGACGCCATTGCCTACGTCAACGACGGCATGCACATCTACGCCAACCATGCCTACATGGAGTTCCTTGGCTACGATGACCTTGACGAACTGATGTGCATTCCGCTGCTCGACACCATGGCCCCGGAAAGTCAGGATAGCCTGCGCAAGTTCATGAAAACGTTTGCCGATACCCGGCAGGATGGCATGAAACTCAACTGCAAGGCCCGTCGCAGTGATGATCAGGATATCGATATCACGCTCAGCGTCTCCGCTGCGACCTACGACGGTGAAACCTGCATTCAGGTGATCATCCAGCCAGAGCGAAGTGACGTTGAGCTTCAGCAAAAAATCCGCGAAATCAGTCACCAGGATCTGCTGACCGGCCTGTTCAACCGCCACTACCTGATGGACAACCTGGCCAGAACCATCATTACCGTTGGCGAAAGTGGCCAGACCGGCGCCCTGGCCTATCTTGGCATTGACCGCTTTGTGGCACTCAAGAACGATCTGGGCATTGCCAATACCGATCTGCTGCTTCGGGATCTGGCGGCGCTGCTGCAAGCCCGCGTGGCGGACAACATGACCCTGGCCCGGCTCAGCGATGATGCCTTTGGAATTCTGTGTCAGCCCTGTAGCGAAAACGAACTGGCCGAGCTGTGCCAGAGCATTGTGAAGCAGGTCGAAGACCACCTTTTCGACATTCAGGGCCGATCGTCACAGATCACACTGTCGGTCGGCGTTGCCGCCATTACCGAAAATGCCCCCAAAGCGCCGGATCTTCTCGGCCGGGTTCACACCGCCCATTCCGCCGTGCGCAAGAAGCCCGGACAGGAGAACGGCAATGGCATGGTGGTCTATAATCCCGCCGATTTCGAGCAGCTCGATCAGGGCAGTTCTCTGGATGCCATTACCAAAGCCCTGGAAGAGAACCGGTTCCGGCTGCTGTTCCAGCCCATCATCAATCTCAGAGGGGAAGGCGAGGAGCATTACGAAGCCCTGGTGCGCATGCTCGACAAGGACAACAAGGAAGTTTCCCCCTATGACTTCCTGCCCCCCGCGGGCCCCACTGACATGGCCACGCGGATAGACCGCTGGGTGGTGCTGCAGAGCATCAAACAGCTGTCCAGTCACCGCAGCCGGGGTCACGATACCCGCATATTCCTTAATGTGACGGCCGAAACCATTCAGGACAAGACCTTCAGCCAGTGGCTGAGCGTGGCCCTGAAGGCGGCCCGCCTGCCCGGCGATGCACTGATCTTCCAGCTCCGCGAAGGCGATGCCAACAGCTACCTCAAGCAGGCCAGGGAGTTCAGCAAATCCCTTCATGAGCTTCATTGCAGGGTGGCTCTGGCCCAGTTCGGCTGCGCCCTCAATCCGTTCAATACCCTCAAACACCTGGACGTGGACTATGTGAAGGTCGACGGCTCGTTTACCGAGGAAATCCAGAAGAACGAGGATGCCAGGGAACAATTGAAGGAAATGGTGCAGGCACTGCAGAACAACGGCAAGCTGACCATCGTGCCACTGGTTGAAAACGCCGCCGTACTGGCGACCCTGTGGCAGGCTGGCGTCAACTACATTCAGGGTTATTATCTGCAGGCCCCGGTACCTGAGATGAACTACGACTTCGGCGACCAGTAGGAAGACCGACGGCACGCCGGTGTCTGGCCGGAGCGCCGTCGGTGCCAAACCGGCGACCGGTCACGGTCAGTTCAGGGGCTGGTTGAACTGCTCACTACGGGTTTCGCTTTCGCGGAAGCCGATCAGGTAGAGCACCGCGTCCAGACCCAGCGTCGAAATGGAATGTTGTGCGGACTCCTTGACCAGGGGCTTGGCCCGGAAGGCAACACCGAGCCCGGCCTGGCTCAGCATCGGCAGATCATTGGCGCCATCACCCACCGCAATGACCTGTTCCCGGGAAATCTTCTCACTGGCGGCTATCTCCAGCAGCAGTTCCGCTTTGCGGGCGCCATCCACAATGGGACCCGAGACCCGGCCTGTCACCTTGCCATCAATAATTTCCAGCTCATTGGCGTGGATGTAATCAATGCCCAGCTTCTGCTGAAGATGCCTGGCAAAGTAGGTAAATCCACCGGACAGAATCGCTGTACGATAGCCCAGAAAACGCAGGGTGCGGAGCAGATGCTCAGCGCCTTCAGTCATTCGCAGGCGAGACGCCACCGTCGCCAGTACACTTTCATCCAGTCCCCGCAGTAATCCCAGGCGCTCGGCAAAGCTTTCACTGAAATCCAGCTCACCGCGCATGGCCCGTTCGGTAATCTCGGCAACCTGGGCCCCGACACCCGCCTCCAGGGCCAGCTCGTCGATCACTTCGGCCTCAATCAGGGTTGAGTCCATATCAAACACCACCAGTCGGCGGTTGCGGCGGAAAATCGAATCTTCCTGAAAAGCGATATCGACGTTCATTTCACCGGCAATCTGCAGGAAATCCGACCGCAAATGTTCAAGATTATCCGGCGTGCCCCGCACCGAAAATTCGATGCAGGCAATGCGGTTGTCTTCCGGAGTCAGGGATGGCCGGGCTGAAAGTCGGGTGATGTTGTCTATGTTCAGGCCATGGCGTGCGGTTATCGCAGACACCCGGGCGATCTGTTCCGCCTTGATGTCCCGGGACAGCAGGGTGACGATATAACAGGCCCGGTTACGGGCCGCCGCCCAGAGCTGGTATTCCTCCGTGGTGATCGGCGCGAAACGGACCTGCAGATCGAGCGCGTGCAGCCGGAACAGCAGGTCGCGAATGACCGGGGAGGCTTTCGACTCATCGGGAATTTCCGCGAGAATGCCCCAGGTCAGGTGATCGTGAATCACCGCCTGACCGATATCCAGAATCCGCACATCGTAACGCCCCATGATCCCGGTGATCTCGGAGGTCAGCCCGGGCTTGTCACGACCGGAAACGTTGATCAGAACCAGTTCACTCACTGCCTGACTCCTGTTCAGAGAAATCTCCGGATGAATCTTCTTCAGCCGATACCGCCCCCTCGGACAGGATCACATCAATACCGTCGACCCGCTGCAGCCCCCGCGGCAGCTTGTGGCCACGGCGGCCCCGCTCACCCAGGTAATGTTCAAGGTCGGCAAAGCGCAGTCCCATTTTGCGCTTGCCGGCACGAATCTCAAGCTGGTCCGCTTCGCAGAAAACCGCAACCGCGACCACGAACTCTTCCCGGCTCTGCACTCTCGCCGAGGGTATACCCAGAATCTTGTTGCCCTTGCCCCGGGCCAGTTCTGGCAATTGTTCCAGCGGGAACACCAGCATCCGGCCCTCGTTGGAGATCGCCGCCAGATAGAGCGGAGCTTCCCGCTGCGGAATTTCCGTCGGTGGCATCAGGCGGGCGCCTTTGGGAATACTGACCACCGCCTTGCCGTTGCGGTTCTTGCTGATCAGATCCTCAACCCTGGTTACAAACCCATAGCCGGCGTCGGTGCACAGCAGCACTTTCTGCTCGGGATTCGCCAGCAGCAGGCCGTCAAAGGTGGCCCCGGACGGGGGGTTGATCCGGCCCGTCAGGGGTTCGCCCTGGCCCCTTGCCGAGGGCAGACTGTGGGCCATCAGGGCATAGGCCCGACCCGTGGAGTCCAGGAATACCGCCTGCTGGTTGTTACGACCTTTCGCAGCCAGTGCGAAACGGTCACCGGCCTTGTAACTGAGCCCCAGGGGGTTCGCCCTGGCCCCATGCCGAGGGCAGACTG
>NZ_CAXBDN010000235.1:0-6820 GCF_963974375.1 uncultured Marinobacter sp. | reverse complement strand
GGGCTTACTACGACCGTCTCAAATTCGAGCTGGATATCATTATCCAGATGGGGTTCCCCGGTTACTTCCTGATCGTGATGGACTTCATCAAGTGGGCCAAGAACAACGGCGTTCCGGTGGGACCGGGCCGTGGTTCAGGTGCCGGCTCCCTGGTGGCCTACGCCCAGCTGATTACCGACCTTGACCCCCTGCAGTATGACTTGCTGTTCGAGCGGTTCCTGAATCCGGAACGGGTCTCGATGCCTGACTTCGATGTGGATTTCTGCATGGAAGGCCGTGACCGGGTCATTGCCTATGTGGCGGAAAAATATGGTCGTGAAGCGGTTTCCCAGATCATCACCTTCGGCACCATGGCCGCCAAGGCGGTGGTGCGTGACGTGGCCCGGGTGCAGGGCAAGTCCTATGGGCTGGCGGACCGTCTGTCCAAGATGATTCCTTTTGAAGTGGGCATGACCCTGGCCAAGGCGGTCGAACAGGAGGAGCCACTGCGGGAGTTTCTGGCCCAGGATGAGGAAGCCCAGGAAATCTGGGAGATGGCGCTGAAGCTCGAAGGCATTTGTCGGAATGCCGGCAAGCACGCCGGTGGCGTGGTGATTGCGCCTACCAAGATCACCGATTTCTCGCCGTTGTACTGTGATGATGAGGGCGGCAGCCTGGTTACCCAGTTCGACAAGGGCGATGTGGAAGACGCCGGTCTGGTGAAATTCGACTTTCTGGGGTTGCGGACCCTGACCATCATCGACTGGGCTCTGAAGATGATCAATCCCCGCCGCGAACTGCGTGGCGAGGCAGCACTGGATATTGCTGAAATCCCGCTGGTGGATTCGCGCTCCTTCGAGATGCTCAAGCGGGCGGAAACCACCGCCGTGTTCCAGCTGGAATCCCGCGGTATGAAGGACCTGATCCGCCGCCTGCAGCCGGACTCCCTGGAAGACATGATCGCCCTGGTGGCCCTGTTCCGGCCGGGGCCGTTGCAGTCGGGTATGGTCGATGACTTTATTGACCGCAAACATGGGCGTCAGCCCATGTCCTTTCCTCATCCGGATTATCAGTACGCCGGCCTGAAGCCGGTATTGGAGCCCACCTACGGGGTCATCCTATACCAGGAACAGGTCATGCAGATTGCCCAGGTGATGGCTGGTTATACCCTGGGTGGCGCGGACATGTTGCGGCGGGCCATGGGCAAGAAAAAGCCTGAGGAGATGGCCAAGCAGAAAGAAGTCTTCCTGGAGGGCTGCGCCAACAACAATATCGACAAGAGCCTGGCCGAAAACATCTTTGACCTGGTCGAGAAGTTTGCGGGATACGGTTTCAACAAATCCCACTCTGCCGCCTATGCCCTGGTGTCGTATCAGACCCTCTGGCTGAAAGCCCATTACACCGCCGAGTTCATGGCAGCGGTGCTGACCGCCGATATGCAGAACACCGACAAGGTGGTCACCCTGGTGGAGGAGTGCCGCTCGCTTGACCTGGATCTGGTGTTGCCGGATGTCAGCACTTCCGAATTCACCTTTACGGTCAATGATGAGGGGCAGGTGGTGTATGGCCTCGGCGCCATCAAGGGACTTGGTGAAGGCCCGATACAGAGTATAGTGGAAGCGCGCCAGGAGGGCGGGGCCTATAAGGATCTGTTTGATTTCTGTCGCCGGGTTGACCTGAAGAAGGTAAACAAGCGGGCACTTGAAGCACTGATCCGTTCCGGTGCCATGGACAAGCTGGGTCCGGGCCGGGCACAGTTGATGGCCAGTATCGAAAAAGCGATTCAGCAGGCGGATCAGCAGTCCCGTAATGAAGTTGCGGGAATGACGGATATGTTCGGCGATATCCTCGGGGGTGATGAAAGCGAGAACCTGTTCGCTGACGTGGCCCGGGTCCGTGAATGGCCGGAAAAAGAACGGCTCAAGGGCGAGAAAGATACGCTCGGGCTGTACCTGACCGGCCATCCTTTTGATGAATACGAACGGGAGGTGCGCCGTTTTGTGCGCAGCTCCATTGCGGATATTCAGCCGTCCCGGTCACCCCAGCGGGTGGCGGGTCTGATTGTTGCCCAGCGCACCATGAAAACCCGCAGTGGCTCGACCATGTGTTTCATCACCCTCGATGATCGCAGCGGCCGTATTGAAGCAACTCTGTTTTCGGAGGCGTTCAATGCCAATAGGAACCTGTTACAGTCCGATCAGGTGATTGTACTGGAGGGTCAGGTCAGTCACGATGACTACTCCGGGCAAATGAAAATGCGGGTCAGTTCGGTGATGGATGTGGCTACGGCCCGTCAGTCATTCAGCCGGGGAATCCGCCTCAGCCTGCAGGCCAGTCAGCTGCAGAACGGTTTGCTGGACAAACTCGACACCACCCTGAGGCCTTTTCGCAATGACGGCAGCCCGGTGTGGATCGAGTATCGCAGTGACCAGGCCTGCACCCGTATCGAGCTGGGTGAGAGCTGGAAAGTGCAGCCCGATGACAGCTTGCTGCTGGAGTTGCGGTATCTGGTGGGAGATAACCAGGTCGAACTGGGCTATGATTAAATCCTGAGTTTTAATAGATTAACAAGACATCTGAACCTGCGAAGCCAGACGCGGCTTCGCGAAGACATCAATAACGGAACACCATGAACCCAAACTATCTGGATTTCGAACAGCCCATTGCCGACCTTGAAGCCAAGATTGAAGAGCTTCGCATGGTCGGTAACGACACCGAGATCAACATCACCGATGAGATCAGCCGGCTTCGCAACAAGAGCATCAGTCTGACCGAAAGCATTTTTTCGGACCTGAAGCCCTGGGATGTGGCGCGTCTTGCCCGCCATCCCCGCCGGCCTTATACCCTCGATTACATCGAGATGATGTTCGATGATTTCGACGAACTCCATGGCGATCGCACCTACGCTGACGACCTGTCCATCGTGGGCGGTACCGCGCGGCTGGATGACAAGCCGGTGATGATCATTGGTCATCAGAAGGGCCGCGAAGTGCGCGACAAGGTTCGTCGCAATTTTGGCATGCCCCGGCCTGAAGGTTACCGCAAGGCCCTGCGCCTGATGGAACTGGCCGAACGCTTCAAGATGCCTATTCTGACCTTTATCGATACACCAGGTGCCTACCCGGGCATCGGTGCTGAAGAGCGGGGCCAGAGTGAGGCTATTGCCCGCAACCTGGCGGTGATGTCGCGCCTGAAAACGCCAATTCTGTCAACGGTGATCGGCGAAGGTGGTTCCGGTGGTGCCCTGGCGATCGGTGTTTGCGATCATCTCTATATGCTGCAGTACTCCACTTACGCGGTGATCTCGCCGGAAGGCTGTGCCTCCATTCTCTGGAAAAGTGCGGAATATGCCGCCACGGCAGCTGAAGCCATGGGCGTTACTGCGCAACGGCTGAAAGAGCTGAACGTGGCGGATTCTGTGATAACCGAGCCCCTGGGTGGCGCACATCGCAAGCCGGAGAAGATGGCCGAGGCACTCAAGGTGGAGCTGGCCAAGGGTATTGCCGAGATGAGCCGTCTGTCGGTTGAAGAGCTGATTGCCCGCCGCTATGAACGCCTGACCCGCTATGACACCGGACGGTGAACAGCCGTCCGTAGCCTGGTTCCCGGATCTGCTTGAGCCCCTCGCGGCCCTGCAGATCCGGGGGCATGTCCGGGTCGCACTCAGCGGCGGCCTGGACTCCATCGTCCTGCTTCATCTTTCCCGGCAGATATTTGCGCGCCATCCCGGCGGCTTTTCGGCTGTGCACGTCAACCATCAGTTGCAACAGGCAGCGTCCGGGTTCGAGGCGTTGTGCCGAAAGGTTTGTGACAGTTTCGCGATACCCCTGCAGATTATTCCCCTCAATCTCGATATAGCGGCCGATGGTTCCAGCGGTAGCGTTGAAACGGCGGCCAGAAAAGCGCGTTACCAGGTACTGTCTGAGCTTCAGGCACCCGGTGACGGCCTGTTGATGGCCCATCATGCGGACGATCACGCAGAAACGGTTCTGTTCAGGATGCTGCGGGGCAGTGGTGTTGCCGGTCTGGCGGGGATACCGCCAGAACGGTCATTAGGCAATGGCAGAATAGTGCGGCCGTGGCTGGGGATCACCCGGCAACGGCTGGAGCAGCAGGCCCGGGACGCGGGCTTGCAATGGGTTGAAGACCCCACCAATGACGATATTCAGCACGACCGGAACTTTTTGCGTCATCAGGTGATGCCGCTGCTGCGGCAGCGATGGCCGGAGCTGGACCGTCGTCTTGCGGCAACGGCCACGGCCTGCGGAGAAGCTGCCAGGCTCTCAGGGCAGTTGGCGAAGCACCAGCTGTCAGTCCTTTCGGATCACCCTGACCGCATATCACGGGTGGGGTTTGCAGCACTGCCCCCGGAGGGGCGAAAGAATCTTTTGCGCCATTGGTGCGGTGAAGCTCCGGCCATCAATGAAACCAGTATCGACGAGTTGCTTAATGCTGCAGATGACAGGCATCCTGAAATCCGCGGCCGCGGGTTTGCCCTGCGCCGCTTCGGGGGTCATATTTACCGGGTGCGGCAACGATCAGCCAGCGAACCGGTAATTTCCGAGGCGGTCCTTGAGCCCGGACAGGAATTGCTTTTTGGCGGTTTCCGGATTCGCCTTGTTGCGGAAGCGCCCCGTACAGGGCAGCAGGGAGAGGCCTTCCGGGTTGCCCTGCGGCGGGGTGGCGAGCGTTTGCGACCTGATCCGGGCGCAGGCTCGCGGGCACTCAAAAAGTGGTTGCAGGAAAAGGATGTGCCACCCTGGCAGAGAAGCGGTTTGCCGCTGGTGTTTCACGGTGATGAGCTGGTGGCAGTGGCTGACCTGTGGTGTGCTGCGGGCTATCGTGGTGGCAGTGCTGGAACCGACCCGGGGCCTTCTTCCGGGGTGGGTTGGCGGATTGATATACGGCGGGATTTTGATTGAGCGGTCGACGGCTTTCTGGTAGTCTGGCGTCCCATCTTGAGATGACAATCTCCCTCCTTCACCGAACCAGATAAATCACGGAATCTGCATGACGCGTTATATTTTCGTCACCGGCGGTGTCGTGTCTTCCTTGGGTAAAGGTATCGCATCTGCCTCTTTGGCTGCGATCCTTGAGGCACGTGGCCTCAAGGTCACCATTCTCAAGCTGGACCCGTACATTAACGTCGACCCCGGCACTATGAGTCCGTTCCAGCACGGTGAAGTCTTTGTCACCGAAGATGGCGCTGAAACCGACCTGGATCTTGGCCATTACGAGCGCTTTATCCGCACGCCCATGACCCGTCGCAACAACTTCACCACCGGTCGGGTGTATGAAGAGGTGATCCGCAAGGAACGTCGTGGCGATTATCTCGGTGGTACGGTTCAGGTAATTCCCCATATTACGGACGAAATCAAGCGCCGGGTGGTTGAGGGTGCTGCCGGTGTCGATGTGGCTCTGGTGGAAATCGGCGGAACCGTGGGTGATATTGAATCCCTGCCATTCCTCGAAGCCTGCCGCCAGCTGAAGGTGGAAGTGGGCTCAACCCGGGCCATCTTCATGCACCTGACCCTGGTGCCCTATATTGCAACGGCCGGCGAGATCAAAACCAAGCCGACCCAGCATTCCGTGAAAGAAATGCGCTCCATCGGCCTGCAGCCGGATATTCTGTTGTGCCGTTCCGAGCACGAGGTGGATGCCGGTTCCCGCCGCAAGATTGCCCTGTTCACCAACGTTGAAGAGCGAGCGGTCATTCCGCTTCAGGACGCAAAGTCCATTTACGCGATTCCGCGCATGCTGCACGGATTTGGCCTGGACGATCTGGTTATCGAGCGCTTTGGCCTCAAAGCCGGCGTGGCGGATCTGAGTGAGTGGGATGCGGTGGTCGACGCCCTGACCAATCCCGAGCAGGAAGTGACCATCGCCATGGTGGGCAAGTATATGGAGCTGCTTGATGCCTACAAATCGCTGATCGAGTCGCTGCTACATGCCGGCATTCGTACCCGGACCAAGGTCAATATCCAGTATATTGATTCCGAGGATATCGAGCGTGAAGGCACCGGTGTGCTCGACAAGGCGGATGCCATTCTGGTTCCGGGAGGCTTCGGCGAGCGGGGAGTCGAAGGCAAGATCCGCACGGTTCAGTATGCCCGTGAGAACAAGATTCCCTACCTTGGCATCTGCCTGGGTATGCAAGTGGCTGTTATCGAATACGCCCGCAATGTAGCCGGTCTTTCCGGGGCCCATAGCACCGAATTCCGAGAGAAATCCCCGGCACCGGTGGTGGGCCTGATCACCGAATGGCTGGACGCCACCGGCAAGCGTGAAGAGCGTACCGAGGATTCGGACATCGGTGGCACCATGCGGCTTGGTGGACAGGACTGTGTGTTGTCCGAAGGCTCCACCATCATGAAATGTTACGGCAAAAAGATCATTCGTGAACGTCATCGTCATCGTTATGAGGTGAATAACCACTACGTCCCCCAGCTTGAGCAGGCCGGGCTGAGGGTGGCGGGTCGCTCTGCCGACGAGAAGCTGGTCGAGGTGGTCGAAGTACCGGATCACCCCTGGTTCGTGGCGTGTCAGTTCCATCCGGAATTTACCTCCACCCCCAGAGACGGTCATCCGCTGTTCCAGGGATTTGTTGAAGCTGCGCTGGCACGCCGTACGAACTGACACGGCGGGGGCAGGGCCTGTGGCGCTGCTCCCCGGCACTGCGATACAGAAGGAATATCTGAATCATGGCACAACGTAACCTTGCTGTTTCCGGACTGAACATCGCCAACGATCAGCCCTTCGTGCTGTTTGGTGGCATGAACGTGCTTGAGTCCCCTGACATGGCAATGGAGGTGGCCGAAGCCTATGTGGAGGTCACCCGCCG
>NZ_CAXBDN010000234.1:0-6836 GCF_963974375.1 uncultured Marinobacter sp. | reverse complement strand
ATCAGGTTCGGCCAGTCAACGCCGCCGTCTATCTGGGCAAGGCGCAGGTCGTTTATTTCTTGCAGTAGAGCGGCACACCGCCCCAGTTCGTCGTATTGGCTCATGCCGCCTTCTCCCCAAACCGAGCCTTCGCCTTCTCAATGCAGGCAACCATTCGCTCCGCACCCACCTTGCTACGTGACGCTGAAAGCCCCTCAGAGATCGTGGGCAGCTTGATACCCTGACGCCGGCTCATGTACTGGATCAGCCGCTGCTCAGGGCTCAGCGGGTCCGTGGTGGTCAGCACGTCGCGGGTAAAAAGTGGGGCGACAACTTTCTGCCCCAAAGTGCCGCTGCGCTTCGCCAACTTCAGTTGTTGCTGCCGGATCAGGAAAATCTGATCGAGGAATGATGTGGTCATGGTCATGTTCGTCTCCGGGTCTGTTTCAGTAACCGATGACCGAACTTTAGCAGTGCTATTCTTTCTGCGCAATAGCTGGACTAAATAAATTTCAAGCAGGCACAAAAAAGCCCGCGCTGGGCGGGCTTGGCTATTTCGGAAGTTTAGCGGAAAGCTATCGGTAGCTGACCGTCTTGCTGATGACTACGCCGCAGATCCTGGCATCCCCTGGCATTTCCCTGATCGGGTTTGGCCAGGCTGGATTCAGCGCTTTAAGAAAGCAATTTCCACCTTCGACGATCAGCTGCTTAAAGGTGGCCTCTGTGTCGCCGTTCATTTGCACGACCACAAGGGATTTGTTTTCTGCTGACACTTCTGGATCAACGTGGATGATGTCGCCGTCATCGAACGAGGGGAAATTTCCCGGGTCTCGCATGGATAGCCCATGAACGCGCAAGGCGAAAGTTTTACTGCTGTGTGGTACTGGGCACAAAATCCATCTCTCCGCATCGCTTGCCGTGCAAGGGGCTTCAACCTCCTGGCAGGCGCCGGCTTGGACCCACGAAATAAGCGGGACTGCATTGTTACTTTTTGTTAGCTCGGACACATTATTATCACCACCTGTATCGGTTGGCAACAGATTCGATAACTCAGGATTGATCTCAGAAGGATGAATTCCGAAGAATTTTGCAACTTTTAACATTGTCACTTCGCTCATAGGTGTTGTGCCGTTTGCGAACTGACTCACAGCCCCCGCCGTTACATCCAGGAAGTCGGCCAGATCCTGATAGGTCAAAGATTTGCCTTCGGATTTCACCTGGGCTTTGGTCTGCTCAAAAATCGACTTCAACTTTTCAGCCGATCGAAGTTGAGATTCTGTAACTACACGTTTTGTTTTCATGACTGACATTTTATTAGAGCAGCTATCTTTAATCGAATAGCGGTGCATCTTTTCTGTTGCCTCAAAAAAGTAGTGGTGCTAAAGTTCGAGCTATGTTTTAGGAGACCTGCATGAAAACGATACCTCTGACTGAATACCTGAAAGAGAAAAGGCAGGCCGAGGTTGCCGCTGAAATCGGCGTCACCCCGGCAGCTATCTGGCAAATGGTTCGCGCTGGGCGTCAGGTCCAGGTGACCGTCCACGATGATGGGCGAGTTGTGGCGCACGAGATAAAGCCGCTCGGCAAACACAAAGCGGCCGCATAAGGAATTATCTATGAACAAAGAACTGATCAAAGACGCAATCGGCATTCTGCCCGGCGGCCATGAATACGACATGCGCCCCCGGTACGACGCGGATACATACATTGAACTGCTGAACCTATCGAAAGAGCTGGACATAAAGCCAAACGTCCTCTTGCGGTTGTTGACCAAGTTGCAACTGGAGCAGATGCGAGAGCAGGGCCGGGAAACTGTCTTGAGGTCCATTATGCGCCTTCGTCAGCAAGGCTGAAGCGGCTAATCGTCCCTTAGAAAGGTGAGTCATGAAGCTCGATTACACCATCGAAGAAGTCAGGGAGATTGTAGAGGCGCATAGGGACGGAGAGACCCTGGAAGAAGTGGAAACGCGCCTGGCCAGCCAATGGATTGAGCAATGCAAACACGATGGCAAAAAGCCATCAGAAGAAATCAGAGAGGCGGTGCGGTTTTTGAGGGGGTCGGATAGGGACTGAGCGTCCCTGAAGGGGATTGAGCCCTGGCAGCAGGGCGCATCTGAATGGATCTTTTCGAGGGTTTATTCAGATGCCTGAGGGATTGGGAGTTACCCGGTCGAGGCATCGTTGTCTGACAGCCGGAAAGACGGTAAGGGCGAGCCCAGCCCGAGCAGAGGGGGCATGCCGTTTACAGCGGTAAGCGGACTCTGCTCAAGAGCACCGGCGGTCATGGGAGTGTCCTCAAGAACTACCCCACCGCTCCCACGGTGATAAGTGGGTAGGAGGTCGGTAAACCCTTCGGGGTCCGGCCGATTGCCGGTGAAGCAGTCGCTGAGCCCCTTGAAAGCTCAGAGCCCTGGGCGGTAAGTCGCGAGGGCATCCATTCACACAGGAGATCGCCATGGATAACCAGCACCGAAAGATCAAAGGCTACCGCGAGCTCACACAGGCCGAAATCGACCTGATGAACGAGATCAAAACCAAGGGCGCGGAGTTTGAGGACTTGATTTCACGCCTGCACTCAACTCAGGACGCCATCACTTCTGAGTATGGCACTGGTGATGCAGAGCCTCGCCGCTGGATCAGTATTGGTAAGACCCACATCCAGCAAGGGCTGATGGCTCTGACCAGGGCCGTGGCAAAGCCGGAATTTTTCTAGCAGGCATAAAAACCCCGGTAAGGCCGCCACAGCCCCGGGGTTTTCACATAACTCAAGCTGGAGTTTACCAAATGCTTTTCAAGAATGCGCGAATATTCAGATTCACCAAGCCTTTCCAGATCAGCGGCCAGGAGCTCGAAGAGTCGCTGGCTCAGGATGCCTTCAAGCCGTGCGGCCCGCAGGAAGTATCCCGCCATGGCTGGGTGCCGCCACTGGGCAAGTTCAGCGATCAACTGGTTCACAGTGCCGGCGGTTGCCACATGGTCACCTTGCGCCGCGAGGAACGACTGATTCCGAGTGACGTGATTCGGGATGCGGTAGCGGAAAAATGTGAAGCCATTGAAATGGAGCAGGGGCGGAAGATCCGCAAGAAGGAGCGTGACGAAATCAAGGATAAAGTGATCCTTCAGTTGCTCCCTCACGCTTTTCCCCGCCGCAAGCACACATTTGCCTATATCGACACCAATCAGGGCTACATGGTCGTTGACGCATCCACGGCCCGGGAGGCTGAGAACCTTGCCAGCACCCTGCGCAAATCCTTGGGCTCGCTCCCGGTTCGCCCACCTGCTCTTGAGCAGGCTCCCGCGTTCACATTCACCGGCTGGCTCAACGAAACCATTGATCTGCCCGACGCGGTAACCCTGGGCACCGACTGCTGGCTTATCGATCCATCCGAAACCGGAAGCAAGGTGACCGCCAAAGGCCTTGATCTGACCAGCGAAGAAGTAACCACGCACCTGAATGCCGGCATGCAATGCACCCGCTTACGCATGACGTGGGATGACAGCGTGACGTTCACATTCGATGAAGAGCTTGCGCTGCGCGGCATCAAGTACGGCGAAACGATTCAGGAAAAGCTGGATGACGTGGACGCCGATGATGGCGCTGCGCGATTCGATGCCGCGTTCGCTCTGATGACTCTTGAGTTCGCACGAATGATCCCGGGGCTGTTTGACGTGATGGGCGGTGAGGATCGGTCTGCCATTGCGGACGGCAATGAGCCGGCGGTGGTCGGGATTGATCCTGCTCGACCCGGGGCGGATCACACAGCGGCATTTAAGCGCGACCTTGATCCGGAAGAAAACCCGTCAAGGCAGGGTGAAGACGATCCAGTTTATAGCAAGGCGGTGAGCCTGGTTACCGAAGAGCGGCGCGTCTCGATCTCGTTCCTGCAGCGGAAGCTGAGGATTGGCTACAACCGGGCAGCAAACTTGGTTGACGCCATGGAGGAAAACGGGGTGGTAAGCGCTGTAGGACACAACGGGGCCCGGGAAGTGTTGGCGCAGCCAGCGTAGCCCATAAACGAGAAAACCCGCCTCAAACGGTGCAGCAAACACCTCGGCGGGTTCAGATAACAGAGAGGTAATTACAGCATGAACAAGCACTTCAATCAAGCGGCAACGCGAACAACTAACGGGGAGGCTTAAAGATGGCTCGCGCACGAAATCTGAAGCCCGGCTTCTTCGTTAACGAATACCTGGGTACCTGTGACCCATTGGAAGCTCTGTTTTTTGAGGGCCTATGGACCTTGGCTGATCGCTTCGGTCGTCTCGAAAATCGGCCCCTTCGTATGAAAGCCCAGATATTTCCGTACCGGAACCTTGCAGCTCAAGAAATTACTGGATTTGTACAGAACCTCTCGGACCAAGGATTCCTGACACTTTATTCCATAAACGGACAGGATTACATCGAGGTCTGCAACTTCTCCAAACACCAGAACCCGCACAAGAACGAAAAGGGTGGAGATATCCCGCCGCCACCGCAACCCCCTGAAAATAAAGAGCACAGTTCCCAGTCCAGTAATTACGAGAGCGCTCCAGAAAAGACAGAAACCGATCCGGATGAATCATGTATAAGGAATCATGAATCCCTATGTGATGAATCCCTACAAATAGGCTCAGCGTCTGACGACGAATCGCCTGATCAGGCTCCTGACGATGCAGCCAGAATATTCCCCCTCAAAGACGGATCGGATTACACGGTTTCAGAGACGTTTGTTTCAGAGCTCAAAGACACCTACCGGAAACTGGATGTCGAGCACCACCTGAAGCGGGCCCGTTTGTGGCTGATCGCCACCCCTTCCAAACGGAAAACCAGCCGAGGCATGACCAAGTTCCTCAACGGCTGGATGAGCCGCCAAAAGCCAACGGCAGAAATCCACCACATCCAGAGCCGCCACAACGGCTTCGATGAGCGCGATTACAGCGAAGGTCTGATTCAGGGGGTGTCCGATGATGCAGCAAATTTCTGAGCAAGTTGAAAGCATGGAAGAGCGCCTGAACCGGCGGAACGGCCTCACGGAAAAGCGCAAAGGTGAATGCGAAATTCACGGGGCCTTCGAAGATCGGCACTACTCCGGTGAGGGCAATATCACAACGGCTGGCTGGGCTGGCTGCCCCACCTGCAAAAAACTTCAGTGGGACGAGGAGGCGAGACAGCAAATCCTGAAGGAAAACGCGGAGCGTGAAGCACGACGGATTGATTCGATGGTCGATAACTCCGGGATACCTTCTCGCTTTCGCAAGAAGTCCTTCGATAATTTTAAAGCGGTTAACCAGAAGGCGGCCAGCCACCTGAAGAAGGTCCGGGAATACGGCGACGTGGTTGCAGGTGACGACCATGGTGGTCGCTGTCTGCTGATGCTGGGCAAGGTTGGAAACGGCAAGACGCACCTGGCCTGTGCACTACTGGAAAAGGTTATACGGGATACTCGCCAGCCGGCCTACTACTGGACGTTTTCAGAGCTTGTGCGTTACGTGAAGGCGTCGTTCTCGAAAGGCGCGGAGCATTCTGAAGATGACGCATACAAAGATTTCGCCAAGGGCCGCCTGGCCGTGCTGGATGAAGTCGGCATGCAGAACTTCACCGAATTTGAGCAGGCCGTAGCCTATGAAGCGATTAATGCACGGTACTTGGCCGAGCGTCCCACCGTCCTGATCACCAACCTGCAAGCCAAAGACCTGCCGCTGTGCGTCGGCGAGCGCGTCGTTGACCGCCTGCGCGAAGGTGGCGGCAAGGCCCTGGACTTCGACTGGAAATCCTACCGCGTCGGGGGTGGCTCATGAGCTCCGTAGAAGCGGCCGCCGCCGATTACATGCAGTTCCGCAAACTCAAGCAGCAGATTGCCTGGCTCAACGACGACAACCTGGCCGCGAAGTTTGAGTGTTCGGACCGTTCCATCCGGAAAATTCGCGCCGGCGAATCAGTCAGCACCATTTGCGACGAAGACCGCGACCTGATTCTGAGCCTGCTCGAAGAGCGTCGGGCCATGTGGGGTCAGTCCCGGGGCAAGAGTTTCGCGGAGTGCTGTACTCGCCATCGCGTCGGGAAAACCACGCTCATCAACCATCTGATCAGTATCGGGCAGTGGGAGGACTCCAAATGAGCAACCAATGTTGTGGCTGCCAACGCGGCCTGCCCATTACCCCGGGCGGGCTTCACAGAACAGAAACAGAGCTATTCGGCTGCACCCGTGCCCGGTATCAGTTGGCACTTGAGCCGAAAAGCCGTGATACCTGGCACCAGGCCCCAAAGCGGGATGATGTGCCTTTTGTTGTTGGGGGTGGGCGATGAACCTACCCCGCAACGACACAAACACCGGCCGCGTACTCCGCGCCATGATCAACACCGGCTGGCTCACGGCCGGCGATGTACGCAGACGCGCCAAGCTGTCACCGGACACTGAAGTCACTGCCCGAATACGGGATCTGCGCAAGATCGGGGTCTATGTCGCCTGCGTCAGCGAGCCTCACCCGAAGGACGAGCACCGGCGGTTGTGGAAGTACCGGATCGTCCAGCTCCCGGGATGGGTGCGCAAGGAACTGAACCGGGAGAGTCAGCGGGTCTTGTTTGGGAGTCGGGCGGCATGATTTACCTGAGAGAGCTTTGCGACTGTGGCGTGATAATAAAGTCGGTAACAAGGTAATAAAGTTGGTAACTAAGGAATAGAAAATTATGGAATCGAAAACACAAGCAGACCTTCATTCAGATGATTTAGCAGTAGACCGTTTTGCCACTGCTATGAAAGCTAAGCTCGCAAAGAGCCGTCAAAAAGGTCGGGGCGGGTGGGATGACAAAACCCAGTGTAGTGGTGCGTATTCCAGACCAAGGTTGCCACTGATTCCAGACAAAGTCTGCCACCCAT
>NZ_CAXBDN010000233.1:0-6878 GCF_963974375.1 uncultured Marinobacter sp. | reverse complement strand
TTTCCGTAAAAGTAGGTGACTCGGTAGCTGTAGATCTGGGTGGCACTTATGCCAGCAAGCAGGAGTTCGCTGATGCTATTAACTCGAAAGTCAGCGGGGCTTTTGCTCAGGTAAATGACGATGGCTCGTTTTCAATAGCATCCTCAGAAGACATTACTCTCGGTGGCAATGACGCAACTCTGCTTGGTGCTTTTGGAACGCCAGATGCGACAACCGGTGAAGTTCTTGGCGAGGCAACAGGAGGAAGCCTGGATAGCATCAATATTGGCACTGTAGCTGGCGCAAATGACGCCATCCTCAGAGTTGATTCCGCCATCAAGCAAATCAACGAGCAGCGTGGCCAACTCGGTGCGATCCAAAACCGCTTCGAGTCTACTATCGCCAACCTGAGCACCTCTGTTGAGAACCTCAGTGCCTCCAATAGCCGTATCCTGGACGCTGACTTCGCGGCAGAAACTGCCAACCTGGCCAAATCCCAGGTGCTGCAGCAGGCCGGTATCTCCGTCCTGGCTCAGGCGAATGCCCGTCCGCAGCAGGTTCTGTCCCTCCTGCAGTAAGGGGCATAGCGGATACAGCCGGAACCTTCGGGTTCCGGCTTTCCGCCGTTGAAGGATAGCGAGGTAAAGCTATGAATGACGTTAACCTGACCAGCCCGGACCTGAAACTGGTGCGCTCCGGCGCCCAGGCTCCGGCCAAGGCACTGTCGTCATCTCAGGCCGAGGGCCGGAACGCCCCTGACCTTGCTGCTTCATCCGTCGCTGGCCGCCAGGTTCAGTCTCCCCAGGTTGCTCAACAGACGTCTCAGGCTGAAAAGCTGCAGGCGCGCAGTGAAGAGCAGCGCAAGGAGCTGAATGATGCGGTCAGTCAGCTGAATGATTTCGTGCAGAACGTGCAGCGGGATCTTCAGTTTGAAGTGGATAACGACATGGGTCGAACCATCGTGAAGGTGGTGGATCAGCAAACCCAGGAAGTTATTCGCCAGATGCCGGACGAAGTTGCATTGAGGTTGGCAGAAAACTTGCAGCAGGATGAACCGCTGACGTTGTTCAACATAAAAGTGTAAAACCTTGCCGCTTTTGCGGTGATGTTGGCAACGGTATTTCAGCACCGCCGCACCCGAGAGGGGCCGGCGGTGTTCTGCGTTTACGGGCTGTTACAAATTGACCGCTGTTTTCCGCAGAAACAGGCAAAGTTTTGCCGCTCGCGGCCGATAAACTGAACAGTCGGGTAATTCGCCCCCTTGAGGAGGCATTGTTATGGCAAGTATTTCATCGTTAGGCATCGGTTCCGGCGTTCTCACGTCGGACCTGGTCGATCAGCTGGTGGCTGCGGAGCGCAGACCAACTGAACAGCGGCTGGACCGGCAAACAGAGCGTTCCGAGGCGCTGATCTCCGCCTATGGCAAGTTGCGTAGCGCGGTGACCGAGCTGCGTTTGCCGATGCGCCAGTTGGGCTCTGCGGATGCGATGAAGTCTTTCTCTGCCACTTCCTCCGGCAGCAACGTGGAGGTATCGGTCGATGCCGGCAAGGCTGCGCGCGGCTCCTACAGCCTGAATGTGCTGGGTCTGGCTGAAGCCCAGGCGCTGGCAAGCACTGAAAGCTTTGCCGACCGGGATGCCACCAGTGTTGGCCAGGGCACCCTCAGCCTTCAGGTGGGTGACAAGACCACTGAGATAACCATTGACTCAGATAACGACACGCTGCAGGGCCTGGCGAACGCCATCAATGAGGCGAATGCGGGCGTGTCTGCGGGTGTCATCGATACCGGCAACGGCTACCGGTTGACGCTCTCTTCAGATGAGACCGGCGCAGCCAATGCGGTAAAGATATCGGCCACGGAAGTGGCGGGGGCCGAAGGCCTGGTACGGTTTGCCTTTGATCCGGCTGACCCGACCGCCAACGCATCCATGACCCAGACCATTGAAGCTGCTGACGCCCGGCTGAGTATCAATGGCGTTGAGGTGACCCGTGCCACCAATACCATTGAAAACGTGGTGGACGGGCTGACCTTCAATCTGACCGATCTTGGCAAGTCTACGGTCAAAGTAGAGCAGGATACCGGCGCAGTTGCCGAGCGGGTGCAGGCGTTTGTCGACAAGTTTAATGAGCTGCAGGGTACGATCCGCGAACTTTCATCCTTTAACAGCGAGACCGGCCAGGGCAGTATTCTGACCGGTGATTCCACGGTTCGGACCATTCAGAACGAACTGAAAAGCGTGCTCACCAGTATTATTCCGGGACTGGAAGGTGCCAGTGTGCGCAGCCTCGCGGATGTGGGAATCGGGACGGATTTTCGTACCGGTGAATTGCAGTTTGACAGCCAGAAGTTTCAGCAACAGCTACTGGCGAACCCGGACGATGTCACGGCACTCTTTGCCGAGCAGGGCAGGACCACCGATTCCCAGGTGGAATTTGTTCGCACGGGCTCCAATACCAGGCCGGGTAGCTATGACATTAGCGTTACCCAGATGGCCAGTCGGGGCAGTCTGAACTACGCCATTGCGGATGCGCCGGATGCCATCCAGGTGGCCGCTGACAACAGCTTTACATTCCGCGTGGATGGTGAAACCGACGCCACGGTGTCCATCGCTGCGGGCAACTATTCGGGAGCCGACTTCGCCACCGCGATTCAGGAGGCTTTGCGGACTAACTCAGCGTTGAACGCCGCCGAGCGTTCTGTGCAAGTGTCCTTTGATCCCACCGAAGGTCTGACTTTTACCTCCAACCGCTTTGGCGCCGACTCCAACGTCAGTCTGACCAGCGTAAGTGCTGATGTTACTGGCCTGGCCACGGCAACCGGCAGTGCGGGGCAGGATGTGCAGGGCACCATTAACGGACAGGCAGCCCAGGGCGACGGCCAGGTGTTGTTCCTGCCGAGCAGCGCAGGCGGCAATGCGGCCGGTCTGCAGGTGCGCATCACCGGCGGTGATGTGGGCAGCCGTGGCTCAGTCAGCTTTATCGAGGGTGTGAGCGAGCGCGCGGTCGACTCCATTACCAACATTCTGGGCGCCAATGGTTCCTTGAGCTCACGCACTGAGTCACTGAATCGTGATCTGGAGCGCATCCAGGAAGACCGGGTAAAGCTTGATCTGCGGATCGAGAGCTATCAGGAACGTCTGGTCAAGCAGTTCAGCGCCGCCGACTCTCTGATTTCCCAGCTCAACAGCACGCGGGATTACGTCACCCAGCAGCTGGCGGCCCTGGCGCCGAACCGGCAGAACGATTAAACCGGCTATACTGATGTATGGCCTGCCACTACATGGCTACCGGACAACGGTGAAACGAGGTTATTTATGAACGGCTTACAAGCGTACCAGCGGGTCAATACCCAAACCAGCATCACCGATGCGGACCCCCACAAACTGATCCAGTTACTGTATGCCGGCGCCCTGGAACGCATCAACATGGCCAAGAACCGGATGCAGGCGAAGGACTACGCGGCTAAAGGTAAGCTGATCAATAAAGCCATTGAGATCATCGGTGGCCTGAGAACGTTCCTGGACCTGGAAAAGGGTGGCGAACTGTCTCTGCGGCTTGAAGCCCTCTATGAATACATGGAGAGCGCCCTGCTGGAAGCCAGTGTCAAGAACGACCCTGAGAAGCTGGAAGAAGTGGCAAACCTGCTTCGCTCAGTGAAAGAGGGTTGGGATGGTATCCGGGATGAGGTGGTGCAGCAGCGTCAGGCGGTTTGAGGATTTGTTTTAGTCGAAGGCCGTTGGCTCAATGCCCTCCGTTCGCCCTGATCCTGAGCTTGCCGAAGGGTCGAAGGGCGCATGGTCCGGAGTTCGCATCCTTCGACCCTTCGGCAAGCTCAGGGTCAGGATGAACGGAAATTTACTCCACACTCCACACTCCGCTCGCCCTGAGCTCGTCGAAGGGCGCATGCACTGGAGTCCCCATCCTTCGACGGGCTCAGGATGACCGAAATTTTACTCTGTGGCCCCGTTCGCTCTGAGCTCGCGTTTTATTCAAATTGATGTTTTGTCCTATCTGTCCTATGCTCTTTAAAGCAGGACAACCGGACATTTTTATGATCACTAAAGCATCAGATGCTGAACTTCAGGAAACACCCAACGATGAATCCGTTCGGCGGCCCGGCAGAGCCGTTGGCAGGGGGCGAGCTGTCGGATACAAGCGAAGGTCTCGCAGGGCGCTCAGCGTGGGAGAGGCGCGTTCAGAAGCGGATGATGCTTTCAGGGCAGCGCTCGTTGACCGTGTAGCGGTTGTTGTTGAGCGTGAGTTGTCTCAAATGTCTTTCCCTGAGGCTCAGTCCCTCGCTCTGCTCCCCGACCATATCATGCTGTCCAGGCTCGCTGAGCATTCTCTTTCAAGCCCGATCGACCTGAAAAACCGCATGGCGCTGAAGGGGGAAGAGCGTTTTCGGGAGATGCTGGACCGAGTCGGGGGAGCAGCAAGCCTCGCTTCCGTCGTGAATCTTCTCGGAACCACAGAAGATGCTGTCAGGAAGCATGCCGAGCGGAATACCATTCTGGCTTATCGCACTCCTCGTCGAGAATGGTCCTTTCCCGTATTTCAGTTTGATCAGAACAAGGGCGTTGTTTATCCGGGCGTCAAAGCCTTTCTGAAGCTGACCAAGGACTCTGAGTGGCCTGCTGAGGAGAAAACCCGTTTCTTGCTGGTTCCTTACGATCCGCAGTTGCCTGGGCGTGAGACTGAAACACCGTTGGACCTTCTTGTTGATGGACAGGTGGAGCGGGTGATGCGAATGGCCGACCGATATCTGCAACAAGAGGACTGACAGTGGCAAGGATGCCTGAAACCACCGATACGCTTGCTACACTTCCTGCCCCATCCTTCGACCCGTCGGCAAGCTCGTGGTCAGGATGAACGGAACTATACTCCACACTCCCGTTCGCCCTGAGCCCGTCGAAGGGCGCTGACTCCGGAGTTCACATCCTTCGACTCTTCGACAGGCTCAGAGTCAGGATGAACGGGATCCCATCCCTTGCCTTCTTCACCGAACCCGCTTCAACCCCGTAGTCACCATAATCCGCGTGGAAATTTCCTCCACCGAATAGGCCGTGGTGTTCATATAGGGAATCCGCTCCCGCCGGTACATGGTTTCTATCTCTTCCACTTCGTGCATGCACTGATTCAGTGAGGAATACCGGGAGTTTGGCCGGCGTTCGTTGCGGATGGTGGCCAGGCGTTCGGGTTCTATGGTCAGGCCGAAGATCTTTTCCCGGTGGGGGCGCAGCACGTCTGGCAGTCGCTGGTCGTCCAGGTCGTCTTCGGTGATGGGGTAGTTGGCAGCTTTGACGCCGTATTGCAGCGCCAGATACAGGCAGGTTGGGGTTTTGCCGCTGCGGGAGGCGCCCACCAGTATCAGGTCGGCTTCGTCGTAATGGCGGGTACGGGCGCCGTCGTCGTTGTCCAGGGCGAAGTTGACGGCGTGGATGCGCTTCTCGTAGTTGCTTTCATTACCAATGCCGTGTGACTTGCCCACGCTGTAGGAGGAAGACGACTGCAGTTCCTGCTCCAGCGGATCCAGGAAGGTGCCGAAGATGTCCACCATAAAGCCGTTGGCTTCACTGATGATGGCGCGGATGTCCTCATTGACGATGGTGTCGAACACCAGCGGGCGGTCGCCGTCTTCTTCGGCTACCTTGTTGATACGGGTGGTCAGTTCCCGGGCTTTTTCCTCATCGTCGATGTAGGGCACGGTGATGCGTTCGAATTCGATTTTCTCGAATTGAGCCAGCAGGCTGTTGCCCAGACCCTCTGCGGTCAGGCCTGTGCCGTCGGATATGAAGAAAGCTGTACGTTTCATGAGCTGAGGTTCCCTAGGTAATCTGTACAGGTTACAGTATGATACACGCCAAATTCGAGAGTCTGGAGCAATCTTGTTCCCGTGCGAACGTGAGCATTCAGGGTCCCTGTGCTTTATTGAAACCAAAGGAGATGCGCTTTGGAAGATTATATTATCTGGTTTGAGAAGCTCGGTATGTCAGATGTTGAGCGGGTGGGCGGCAAGAATGCGTCCCTCGGCGAGATGATCAGCAATCTGGCCAACGCCGGCGTATCGGTACCAGGTGGTTTTGCAACTACGGCCCATGCCTATCGCGAATTTCTGGCCAAAGATGGCCTCCGCGACCGTATTGACGAAGCGCTGGATGCTCTTGATGTAAGTGATGTCAACGAACTGGCCCGGGTCGGTGCCGAGATCCGCCAGTGGGTGCTGGAGCAGCCATTCCCGGAGAAGCTGGACGAGCACCTGAAAACGGCCTTCGCCAGCCTGCAGAACGGCAATGACAACCTGGCGGTGGCCGTGCGTTCCTCAGCCACCGCTGAAGATCTTCCAGATGCCTCCTTCGCCGGTCAGCAGGAAACCTTCCTGAACGTGGTGGGACTGGATCAGGTCCGCACCTCGGTGAAGGAAGTGTTCGCCTCCCTGTTTAACGACCGCGCTATTTCCTATCGGGTGCACCACGGTTTTGACCACAAACTGGTGGCCCTGTCCGCCGGTATCCAGAAAATGGTCCGCAGTGAGACGGCCGCCAGTGGTGTCATGTTCACTCTGGATACTGAATCCGGTTTCCGGGATGTGGTGTTTATTACTGCCTCCTACGGTCTGGGTGAAACTGTGGTTCAGGGTGCCGTGAACCCCGACGAATTCTATGTCCACAAGCCCACACTGGAAGCAGGCCGGCCTTCGGTACTGCGTCGTAACCTGGGCTCGAAAGCCATCAAGATGGTGTATTCCACCGACGACACGACCGAGCACTTTGTGGACACGGTGAAAGTGGATCAGGACGACCGTAACCGTTTCTGCATCACCGACGCCGAAGTCTGTGAGCTGGCCAAGCAGGCCATGATCATCGAGAAGCACTACGACCGTCCCATGGACATCGAGTGGG
>NZ_CAXBDN010000232.1:0-6882 GCF_963974375.1 uncultured Marinobacter sp. | reverse complement strand
GTCTTCAGCGCGGTGGCGTCGGGTGCGTCCGATACCAGTGGCTTCTCTCCCAGCAAGCTGAACAGCCGCTCCACATTGACCAAAGCCTGACGGATTTCCCGGTACACAAAACCCAGAGCGTTGAGAGGAATGAAGAGCTGGATCAGGTAGGCATTGATCATGATGAAATCACCCAGACTGATGTCGCCGGCCGCCACCTCCTGCACCGCCATAGCCATGATCACGATCAGGGCTACACCGATAATAAACGCCTGGCCGGTGTTCAAAGCCGACAGTGACAGCCGGTTTTTGAGCCGGGCCTGCTCCCATCGTTCCAGGTCTTCATCGTACAGGCTGGCTTCATACTCCTCATTATTGAAGTATTTGACGGTCTCATAGTTCAGCAGGCTGTCGACGGCCCGGGAATTGGACTCATTGTCCCGGGCGTTGGCTTCCCGCACAAACCGGGTACGCCACTCGGTAACCTTGATGGAAAACACCACATAGACCACCACCGCCACCAGAATGGCAACCACATAGCCCGGATTGAAGACCACCAACAGGATGCCGGCTACCAGCAGGATTTCCAGCAGGGTGGGGATGATATTGAACAGGGTGAAGCGCAGCAGAAAACTGATGCCATTGGTGCCCCGCTCGATGTCCCGGGCCAGGCCACCGGTCTTGCGGTCCAGGTGAAAACTCAGCTCCAGCTGATGCAGGTGCCGGAACACCCGCAGCGATACCCGCCGCATGGCCCGCTCCGCCACCCGGGCGAACACTGCATCCCGCAGCTCACTGAACAGGGTGCTGGCAAACCGCAGCAGGCCGTAGGCCACCACCAGCAGTAGCGGAATCCACAATAACAGCTCGCCACCGCGGTTCTGCTCCAGGTAGTCCACGATGTATTTGAGGGCCACCGGGGTGGCCACCGTTGCCAGCTTGGCGATCACCAGGCTCACCACCGCCAGCACCACCCGGCCCCGGAACTCGGAGAGATAGGGCCATAACCCCGAAATGATCCGCCAGTCCGGCTTGTGGCTTGCGGGGTAGTCGTTATCGGCGTAGGCGCGCAAAGGGGCGGTTTCCTTTCAGGTGGGGTGAATCAATCTTCCAGTTTAGTCCGTAGAATACAGACTTACCCTGCCAAACGGCCATGCCCCTGTCGGGCGCAGGCTGCAGCAACCAGCGTTTATCCACAAGGAGCCGCACCATCGCCAGCAAACACCAGCGAGCCCTGACTCTGGCTCGCCAGTTTATCCGCCCCTATCACAGGGCCGTTGCCGGTGCCCTGGTGGCGCTGGTGTTTACCGCCGGCGTGACCCTGTCGCTGGGGCAGGGTCTGCGTATTCTGGTGGATCAGGGCCTGGCAACCCAGTCGCCACAGATGCTGGCCCAGGCTTTGGGGCTGTTTTTCGTGCTGGTGCTGGGCCTGGCCTTTGGCTCCTTCGCCCGCTTCTATCTGGTGTCCTGGATTGGTGAGCGGGTTGTGGCGGATATCCGCAAGCAGGTATTCAACCATCTGCTGGATCTGCACCCGGGTTTTTACGAGCAGAATCGAAGCCTGGAGATCCAGTCCCGTTTTACCGCTGACACCACCGTGCTGCAGTCAGTGATCGGCTCTACCGTGTCCATTGCCCTGCGCAACGCGCTGATGCTGATTGGCGGCGTCATTCTGTTGTTCGTCACCAACCCCAAGCTGGCGGGCATTATCATCCTCGGCTTTCCGCTGGTGATCGTGCCGATTCTGTTTTTCGGCCGCAGGGTGCGGAACCTGTCGCGACTGAGTCAGGACCGGGTGGCGGATGTGGGCAGCTATGTGGGGGAGAACCTTACCCAGATCAAGACCGTGCAGGCCTTCAACCACCAGCCCCATGACCGGGAACGGTTTGCCGGAGTGGTGGAAAATGCCTTTGCCATTGCCCGCACCCGGATCCGCCAGCGGGCCTGGCTGACCACCCTGGCCATCAGCCTGGTGATGGGCGCCATTGGCGTGGTTATCTGGGTGGGCGGGCTGGATGTGATCCACGGCCACACCAGTCCCGGCGAACTGGCCGCCTTTGTGTTCTATGCCCTGCTGGTGGGTGTGGCCGCCGGGGCCATCAGTGAAGTGATTGGTGAGCTTCAGCGGGCCGCCGGGGCCGCCTCCCGCATTGTGGAACTGCTCAATACCCCCAGCGACATTGAACCGGAGCCAACGGTCTCACAGACCCTGCCACAACCAGTGCAGGGCAGCCTGGAGTTCCGCAATGTCGGCTTCCGTTATCCGACCCGTCCGGATGTGCCGGTAATTCGTGATCTGTCACTGATCGTGAAAGCCGGAGAAACCCTGGCACTGGTGGGTCCCTCCGGCGCCGGCAAGTCCACCCTGTTCGATCTGCTATTGCGCTTTTACGATCCCGACCAGGGCCAGATCCTGATTGACGGTCACGACAGCCGCCAGCTGACCCCGGCAGACCTGCGCCGCTGCTTTGCCCTGGTGCCCCAGAACCCGGCCCTGTTTCACGGCACCATTGCCGACAACATCCGCTACGCCCGCCCCGATGCCAACGACGCCGATGTCATGGCCGCCGCCCGCATAGCCCACGCCCACGAATTCATACAGGCCTTGCCGGAGGGCTACGACACCAACCTGGGCGATACCGGCCTGGGTCTGTCCGGCGGTCAGAAGCAGCGTCTCGCCATCGCCCGGGCCTTGCTGGCCGATGCCCCGGTGTTATTACTGGACGAAGCCACCAGTGCCCTGGATGCGGAAAGCGAGCACCTGATCCAGCAGGCGCTGCCGCAACTGATGGCAGACCGCACCACCCTGGTTATCGCCCATCGCCTCGCCACCGTGCAACACGCCCACCGGATTCTGGTGCTGGACCATGGGGTGATACAGGACATCGGTACTCATGACGAACTGGTACAGCGCAATCCGCTCTATCAACGCCTGGCGAAGCTGCAGTTCCGGGAATCAGACCAACCCGTTAACGCACCCAACTGAATGACTCATGGCTCGAAACTTGCTGAACTCCTGCCCAGACACCCCATCTCCCAAAGGAGTTTTGCATGGAAACTGATCTGCCCGACGTCGTCGCGGAAGTCACTGCCGTGTTCGAGCAGTATGAAAAAGCCCTGATCGAGAACGATGTAGAGGTGCTCGATGGCCTGTTCTGGAACGACCCCAGGGTCGTGCGCTATGGCGCCGGCGAAAATCTCTACGGCTACGACCAGATTGCCGAGTTCCGCAAGTCCCGACCCTCAAAAGGGCTGGACCGCACGCTTCAGAACACCGTAATCACCGCCCATGGTCACGATCTTGCTACCGTCTGGACCGAGTTCGTGCGTCCGGGTGTTGACCGCATCGGCCGTCAGAGCCAGGTCTGGGCAAGGCGCCCGGAAGGCTGGCGGGTGGTGGCAGCGCATGTTTCGTTTATGAGCGCCTGAGCAGGCGCCTCTGACCCAACCTTACCGAAAACCCGGGTCTTTGCCCGGGCCGCACGTACGCTCTGGTTTCTCTCAGCCCCACAAATTTACGCCCTGTTTTAGGACAGCTTCGCCCGAACACTGTGCAATCGCCCTCCGATTCGTCGCTCAAAACCTGACCACCTGAACTCTGCAACACTCATCTAATTGTAATTATTATATTTTTACTTGTTGGCCTTATTTATGCTTATTGTATGCAATCCAGGAAAAGTACGACTGAACCGAGGACTCATGCAAATAACCGGATTGTTTCATATCGCCATCAAGACCCGCCAGCTGGCCACCACTGTGGGCTTCTATGTGCAGGTAATTGGCCTGCACACGGTTGAGCGCCCGGACTTCGGCTATCCCGGTGCCTGGCTGGCCACCCCGGATGGCGTTGCCATCATTCATATCTACGCTGGCGGCCCTGCGCTGGGGCCCGACGGCCACGTTCCCTGCGGCACCGCGGCCATCGATCATGTATCGCTTTCAGCCACGGGTTACCACGAGTTCCGTGAACGCTTTGCCAATGCCGGTCTCGACTGGCGTGAATTCATCGTACCGGGCACCAGCCTGTGGCAGCTGTTTGTCTATGACCCCAGCGGGGTTCAGCTGGAGCTGACCTTCGATGGCCGTGTGGAGAACGGCCCGCAACCTGACATGAGTGACCACCGCGTCTACCGCGCTGGTGACAGCTTTTTCAATCCAGACCTTTACCGTCATCTCGGGAGTTAGTCCAATGCTGAAATCCAACCGCCTGCTGCGTTCTGCAGTTCTTTGCCTGGGCCTGATGTCCGCCGGGTTTGCCTCCGCCGCAGATGTTGTCCGCGTCGGTGCTTTTCCGGTGTCCTCGGCACTACCCTATTACGTGGCACGGGATCGTGGCTACTTCGAGGAGCAGGGTATCGAGACCGTTGAAACCCGCCTGATGGGCGGCCCGGCCCTGCTCAGTGCCCTCATTTCAGGGCAGATCGACGCCGCTGCCAACCTGGTCACCCTCGAGGGTATGAATGGCAACCTGCTGAAACCCGGTGTAGCCACCTATATCGCCATCAACGGACAGAACGTGGAATATCCCATGGAGCAGTATGTGGCCAGCGCGAAACTGGGCATAAGCGCCCTGGAAGATCTGAACAACGTGGAAAAACGACCGCTGCGGGTCATGTCCGCGCCCGGCCCTGCCAACATGGCGGTAGCCCGCGCCGGTCTCGACTCCATAGGCCTGGTGGAAGGCAAGGATTACATCCTCAACGAGCTGGCCATGAACCTGCACGTGGAAGCCATGCTGGCCGGCACCTTTGATCTGGGCATGACCCTCGAGCCTAACGCCACCGTGATGCAGACCCGGGGCGATCTGGTCGCCATCGAGGCCGGCATCATTGCCACCCGCGTGATCAAGCGCGAAGGCGCCCAGGCCTGGGCGGCCGGTGGCGCTCTGAGCAAGGACTTCATCGAGAGCAAGCCTGATGTGGCCCGCCGCTATGCGCTGGCCTGGAGCAAGGCTGTCGACGACATCACCAATGACCCCAGCGCACGCGAGTCCCTGAAAGGTAACACCTTTACTCCGGAAGACCTCGCCGCCAGCGTACCGCTGCCCAAGTTTGTCATGGTGGGCAACCTGGACGACCAGGACCTGGCTGACTTCCAGACTTTCCTGGACTGGGGCACCGAAAAGGGCCTGCTCAAAGAAACCGTCGGTGCCTCAAGCTACCTTGTGGACCTGGAGAACTGATGCCATGGCACTGAAGCTGGCCAAACCCTCGCCGCCCTCAGCGTCCTCGACGTCTCCGAACGAGATGGCACCCGGGGCCATTAACCACAAGGGCAAGAATCCGGAGCTGGAAGAACGACTGCGCTGGTTTCCGCCCAACACCCACATCACCATTCGTGGCCTGAACAAGGCGTTTGGCGATACCACCATTTACAACAACTTTGATCTGGATATTCCGAAAGGCCGGATCACCTCCATCTTTGGCCCCAATGGTTGTGGGAAAAGCACGCTGATCAACATGATTTCAGGACTGATCCCCTACGATGGCGGCGAGATCCTGTTCGATGGCAAGTCCCTCAGCGAGACCCACATCGGCTACGTCTTCCAGAACTATCGGGAGGCGTTGTTTCCCTGGATGCGGTCCATTGACAACATTCACTACCCCCTCAAGCTCATGGGGATTCCGGCGGACGAACGCAAGCGGCGGGTGAATGCCCTGATCGAAAGCTTCGATGTGCCCATCGACTTCAACAGCTACCCCTACCAGCTCTCTGGTGGCCAGATGCAGACCATATGCATCATGCGGGCGTTGGTGGTAGAGCCGGAAGTGCTGTTCCTGGACGAGCCGTTCTCTGCACTGGACTACGAAATGACCCTACTGATGCGGGACCGGCTGCAGAAAATTTTCCAGGAGCGCGGCACCACCATGGTGATGGTCTCCCACAACCTGGAGGATGCAGTCTGGCTGGCGGATCACATTCTGCTGCTGACCCGGAAACCGACCCAGATCGCAGACTTTGTGTCGTTTGATGCTGATCGTCCCCGCACCGCAACGACAGTTTCGGAACAGCAGTTCGTGGATGTTCAGAAACACTGTCTTGAAGTTTTCCTCAAGGAGGCCAGCGTCCGATGACAACCTTCACTGCGTTCGAACGCACAATCCAGTCCGCCAAGCCCCTGTGGGGCGTGATCGGTCTGCTGGCCGTGTGGTGGGTTGTCTGGAAAGTGGAGGTGGCGGACCCGGTCTTGCTGCCATCGCCCCAGGCCACCATGCTCAGCCTGTGGACCGGCATGACCGATGGCAGCCTTTGGCACGACTTTCTGGCTACCGTGCGGCTGACAACCGTTTCCTTCGGACTGGCGGCGGTGATCGCCATTCCACTGGGAATATTCCTGGGCTCCTCGGTACCCCTGTACCGCTCGGTGGAGTTTGTCATCGACTTTTTCCGCTCCACTCCTGCCTCCGCCCTGTTTCCGCTGTTCCTGGTGCTGTTCGGTACCGGTGATCTGTCGAAAATACTGGTGACCGCCTTCGGTGCGGCGCTGGTGATTCTGTTCAATGTCGCCTACGGCGTGATGAACGCTCGCCAGACCCGGCTGCTGGCCGCCCAGGTGATGGGCGCCAACAAGCTGCAGACCTTGCGGGATGTGATGTTCTGGGAATCGCTGCCACAAACCTTTATTGGCTTGCGCAATGGCATATCCCTGGCACTGGTGATCGTGATTGTAGCGGAGATGTTTATCGGCTCCACCGAAGGTCTCGGCCATCGTCTGGTGGAAGCCCAGATGCTGTTCCGCATGCCGGAGATGTACGCCGCCATTTTTGCTGCCGGGGCCCTTGGTTATGGCCTGAACTGGGGTTCGGTCATGATCGAAAGACGCGTTGTTCACTGGGGAGGCAAATGATGTCCCGGAATTCTTCACCATTAAATATTGTTATCAGCGGGGCCGGCGTGGCCGGT
>NZ_CAXBDN010000231.1:0-6900 GCF_963974375.1 uncultured Marinobacter sp. | reverse complement strand
CTCGGTACACCACAGTGCTCACCGGTTCACCCTGATGAACGCCTATCGGGTGCATCCCCTCGACGTACTGATACGACGTTTTATACCGGTGTTCGTGCTGTTGCAATCAGGCATCAGTCAGGAGGCCTTTGTGGCAGTGGCCGTCATTGGCAGTGTGCTGGCCACCATCACCCATCTGAACATCGACCTCCGTCATGGCGCCCTCAATTACCTTATCGGCACCAATGAAATGCACCGCTGGCATCATTCCACCAAATACCGTGAAGCGAAAAACTTTGGGGGGTTCATGTTGTGGGATCATCTGTTCGGCACCTTTTACTACCCAAAAGACCGGGAGATGCCGGATAAAATCGGGCTGTCCCATGAAAAGGATTATCCGATGCATAACTACTGGCAGCAGCTGCTGTATCCCTTCCGCCGCACCCCGGAAAAGCCAAAGGGAGCAGTCGCCAACAAGGATCCGGCCAAGTCAGCTGAAACGGCGCCTGCTGAGTCATAAATAACGCCCCGGGGCCTTTTTACAAACCGGAGAACAGCTCCCGGAAGGCCCGCAATTCCTTCCGGTTCAGGATCAGGTGCAGATCCACGCTGCCGTCTGCCTCCGCCGTCGGCACGATTTTCACCATGCGAAAGGGTGCTGCCACGGGTGTGTACCAGGAAGGCTTACCGGTGCCCAGATCGGCGTCATACACCGGCAGTGCGCAGTAATTGTTCTGCATGAAGCCGCCTTCCAGGCCTCGGATGACCGAGCGGGGAATGACGCTGGCAATCTGCTTTTGCTGCCGCCGGCTTTCCATGAATCCCAGATAACCCAGCCAGTCCTCGCTCGTCTGCCTCACCACCGGATTGCGAATAGCAAGCGCCAGCGCAGCCACCGAACTGTCGGCCAGCTGCTGCGCCGAAAACTGACGTTCCTCCTGGCCGAGGGCCACGCCGAACAGGCGGCGGGGAATTTCCAGATCCCGCTTGAAGCGGAAATCCACCACCACACCGACACAGAGATCGTTGCGATAATTCCGCAGGCCCGCAATCACTTTCAGACACTGCGCCGTGAGCAGGTCCACATCACTGACCCTGGGGCCGTCAGGATATTCCGCCAGGAACTGCGTCCGCAGACTGGCCAGAAAGCTGGCCGGAATCCGGTGTATGTCGAGTTTGTTGCTGGCGGCCTCCAGGGCCAGCCGCGCGTACAGCCCCAGTCGTTGCCAGATCCCGTAAGCCCCCACACAATCCTCCCGGAAAGGACGGCCGACACACTGTTTACTGAGGTTCAACAGGTAATCCCGCTCAACGATATCATCAGGCTCCCCCTGACCCAGCGCCGCCCGGGACCAGTCCTGTATGAACATCCACAAACTGCTGCCATCAATCAGGGTATGCACCGGAGCCACGCTGAGAATGGCTCCGCCATCTGCGAACCGGTAAATTCTGACACTGAACACCGGGGTATCCGGCTTGTAGATGGTCCAGGGAAATACCCGTTGGTAGTACTGGCGGACATCATTCTGGCTGGGATAGTCCGGTCCGTAGGCGGGCAAGGGGCCCTCGGCTGCGTATACCTCGAAGGGCACGCCGGCATCATCGGCGTCTATGTAAGAATAACCGTCGCTGTCCTTTTTCATCCGCCCGGCAACCAGCGGGTATTTTTTCAGGGTACTGGCCAGCGACCGCTCCACCAGAGCAACGTCCAGACCCTGGGGATACAGGTAGAACAACGGCACGGTCACCAGGCCACCAAAGATATCGAGCCCGGTCAGGTAATGACGACCGGTGTTCTGGCCCGTGTGAATCTGTTTTTTTGATACAAGGCGAGCGTTAACCGTTTCCGTTTTATGTCCTGTGCTCACGGGAGCAACCTCATCCTGAGTTGACGGCTCAGTATAAAAACCGGGGGCCACAGCGCAATGCGGATATTCAGGATTTGCGAGCTACCTCAAAGCTGAACAGATCGTGATTCAAGCGGCCGCATTTCATGAAAGTCTGGGACCCAGTGCCGCGACCGCAGTGCCCGCGCCTGTTGCAATAACCGCCCAACAAGGCTGTTAACTGCACGGAACCCGCGGTCTGATCAAGCGCCGGTTTCAGCAAGCGACCCAGGACCGGGCATACCCATGGACACCATTTCCGCCGTCAAACTTATTTCACCTGCACTGTTATTTCTGATGACCCTGGGCATGGGCATGACCATGCACTGGCAGGACGTCCATCGCATTGTGCGGTACCCCAAAGCCATCAGCATCGGCGCTATCAATCAGGCGGTGGTGCTGCCTCTGGTGGGCTTCGCCATGGTGCTGGCCTTTGATGTCCGGCCGGAGATCGCGGTGGGCGTGATGCTGCTGACCTTCTGCCCGGGCGGCGTGGGCTCCAATATTTCGACCCTGCTGGCGAGAGGGGATGTTGCGCTGTCGGTGAGCCTGACCCTGATCAGTGGTGGCCTGATCATCGTGACGCTGCCGCTGCTGACCAACGCCGCTATGGCGTACTTCCTGGAGCAGGAGCTGACCCGGACCCTGCCTGTAGGCGAGACCGCCCTGCGACTGATCATGATGGTGGTGGCGCCGGTGGCCCTCGGCATGCTGATCAACCACCGCTGGCCCCGTTTCACGGCCGGTGCCGAGCGTTACGTCAAAATCAGCGGATTTACCTTGCTGGCGCTGATGATTGTCGGGGTGATGATCAGTGAGTACGCCGCGTTTATCGAATACAGCCGCCAGGCAGGCGCCGTGGTCACCGCCCTGTGTGTCACCACCATGACCATCGGCTTCTGCAGCGCCCGCCTGTTCCGGCTCAACCGGTCCCAAAGCATCAGCATCTGCATCGAGACAGGCATTCAGAACACCCTGCTGGCCCTGGTTATCGCGGGCCTGCTGGACAAGGCCTACCTCGCCATACCCGCCATCATCTATGTGGTGGTCAGCTCTGTATTGCTACTGGTGGTTATTGCCTGGGCCAATCTGCCGCTTGCCAGACTGGTGTCCCGCCCGGCACAGCCCCCCGGCAGCCCTGCCCGGCCCCGACACTGGCGACCCTGAACTTCAGTTCAGCGCACCGGTACAAACACCGGCGCACCGTCAGCTTCAACGGTCATCAGTTTCTGGCCGTACAACTGTTCCAGTACCGACGGCACCAGCATCTGCTCTGCAGCGCCCCAACAGGCATTGCCATCGGGATAGAGCAGCAACAGATGATCGCACCAGCGCGCCGCCAGATTAAGGTCGTGCAGACACATAAAGACCGCCCGGCCCGACTGCGCCTGTTCGGTCAGCAGCTGCAACGCAGACACCTGATGGTGCAGATCCAGATGATTGGTCGGTTCGTCCAGCAGCCAGGTCATGGGCGACTGACACAGCACCGTGGCAATGGCTACCCGCTGGCGTTCTCCGCCAGACAGGCTGCTGACCAGGCGGTCCTTGAGATGGGCCACATCCAGCTGTTGCAGTGCCGCCATAGCCAGCCCAAGGTCCTGCCCGCTTTCCATCTGCCAGGGCGACAACCAGGGGTGGCGACCGATCAGTGCCGTTTCCAGAACCGTTGCCGGAAAGCCGTCCTGGCGTTCCTGGAACACCAGACCCAGCTGCTGCGACACGCTTCGGCGCTTCATCGCGGTCAGTGACCGCTCACCAAGCCGGACAGCGCCGCTGCGGGGTGCCCGCAGGCCGGCAAGGGTATGCAGCAGGGTAGTCTTGCCGGCACCGTTGGGGCCCAGCACACCCCAGATCTGGCCCGGCCCGATGGTAAAATTGAGAGCACTACCGCTGGCCCGGTCGGGGATATCGATAATCAGCTGATCAGCCTGTAACGGATCCATCAGCGGCTCCGGTGCAGCAGGTAAAGAAAGGTTGGCACCCCAAGCAGCGCGGTGATAACCCCCACCGGCAACTGCTCCGGCGCAATCACCACCCGCGCCAGGGTATCCGCCAACACCAGCAAGGTGCCCCCGGCCAGAGCGCACGCCGGCAGAATCAGCCGCTGATCATTGCCCAGCACCAGGCGCAACATGTGTGGCACCACCAGACCCACAAAGCCGATGGCACCCGCCGTGGTCACCGCAGTGGCGGTCAGCAGGCTGGCGGCAATGTAGATCAGCCATTCCAGCGGTCGTACCGAGACACCGAGGGCCGCCGCCTGCAGGGGCCCCCGGGCCAGTACGTTCAGACTGCGACCCAGCGGAACCGCCACCAGACAGGTCACCAGCATTAGCACAAGACCCGGCCAGGGCGCTCTGGCGTAGGCCAGATCCCCCATCAGCCAGTACAGCATGCCAGGCAGCTGCCGGGCTGGCGCCAGCGCGAGCATCAGCGTAATCACCGCACCCCAGCCTGCAGCCACCACCACGCCGGTCAGCAGCAAGCGAGAGGGCGTCCAGCTGCCGGTACCATGGGCAAGACCGAAGACCAGCAGCGTCGCAAACAGGGCCCCGCCGAACGCCGCTCCGGACACCAGAACACTCGCCAGTCCCGCCAGCATGGCCAACAGGGCGCCTACGGCGGCACCGCCGGACAATCCGAGAACATAGGGATCCGCCAGCGGATTACGCAGCAACACCTGCATCAGGGCGCCCGCCACGGCGAGCAGACCACCGGTAGCAAACGCACTCAGGACCCGCGGCAGACGCAGGTCCAGTACCAGCGTGCGTTCTAGCTCTGAGCCACGGCCAAGTGCGACCTGTATGACTTCTGCCAGCCCCAGCTGGCTGCTGCCGACACTGACCGAGACCAGCATGGCCGCGCCACTGAGCAGCAATAACACGACCAGCGACCGGCCATAGTCAGAGACGGGCACGGGCCTGCTCCAGGGTCTGACACAGGTGACTGATACCGTCCAGCATACGCTCGGTCGGACGCGCCAGCAGATCCGGCGGCTCCAGGTAAAGGTTGTCAGCGGCAATCGCGGGCAGACCGGGGAACTGGCGCCACTCATCCAGCCAGCTCCGGTCATTGTCACCACGGCCTGCAGTCAGAATCACTTCCGGTGCCGCATCCAGCACCGCCTCACGACTGACCCGGGGTACCAGCCGTGACTGATCCGCAAACACATTCTGCCCCCCACACAGTTCGATGGCCTTACCAATCAATTCCTGCCGGTTCACGGTCATCAGGGGCTGATTCCAGACCTGGTAAAATACCCGCACCGGTTCCGCATCGGCGTAACGACCCTGCAGTGCCTCCACCCC
The DNA here is from genome assembly GCF_963974375.1 of uncultured Marinobacter sp. GTDB lineage: Bacteria > Pseudomonadota > Gammaproteobacteria > Pseudomonadales > Oleiphilaceae > Marinobacter. The sequence goes on along the minus strand of NZ_CAXBDN010000231.1, from coordinate 1,727 downwards.
GTCCCGAAACCTCGCTGCCCGCAGTGCTCCCACATCCCGGGTACCGGCGAACAGGGCCAGATCCGCAATAGCCCAGGCAATATCAGCGAATTCCCGGGGCGCCAGCCAGAATACCCGTATGCCCAACTCCATAAGCCGATCAAGCTGCTGCCTGGAGTTACCATCGACCCAGGCCACCACCAGATCCGGCCTCATGGCCATGATGGTTTCAAGGTCGAGCCGGTTGCTGTCACCGACCTGGGGCAACTCCGCCGCCTGCGGTGGGTAGTCACTCCAGGCGCTGACGGCGATCACCCTGTCACCCGCGCCCGCCGAGAACAGCAGTTCGGTGGCACCTGGTGACAGAGACACAATGCGCTGAGCCGGGCGATCGAGGCACACCAACTGATCGCGGCCATCACGGGCGCAAAGATCCTGCGCAGACACCGGCGCCGAGAGCGCCACCCACGCGCCGAGCACGGTCAGAGCCACGGTCAGAAACCTGATTGTCTGCATCATGCCCCATCACACCTGAAGAAACGTTTACCGGCTAAAATCATAACGTACCGAGGCCATAAAGGTGCGGCCTGAAGCCAGATAGTCGAACGGTTCGAAGGTAACGCTATCGCTTCCCAGACTCGTGGTATAGCGGCGATCAAGCAGGTTATCCACCTTGAACGTAGCAGACCAGCCGGGCATGAAGTTCCAGCCTGCCCGCAGATCCACCGTGCCATAGCCGGGCAACAGGCTGGTGTTACCCGCATCGTTATAGCGATCGCCTTCGGCCACAAGGCTGGCGCCCACCGACCAGTTGGCAAACAGGCGGTCGGCATCAAGGCGCAGGTTCTTTTCCGCCCGTCGTGGCAGACGTGCGCCGGTATCCCGGTTCTCACTATCAGCGTAGGTCACCGCCGCCCCAAGATTCCAGCCTGAGACCTCCCGCCCGGCGGATAACTCCATACCGCGAATGCGCGCGGTCTCCACATTTTCCATGGTTCCGTCCCAGGTGACAGGGTCGGAAACATAGGTGATCAGTTCATCCACATCATTCTGATACAGGGCCAGATCCCAGAACCACTGGCTATAACGACCAGAAACGCCGAACTCCACCATCTGCCCCCTTTCCGCTTCCAGGTCCGGGTTACCCGTATAGAACGGCGTTGTCAGGTAGAGATCGTTGAAGGTGGGGGCCCGGAACGAGGTGGCGTAGCTCAGACGAACCCGGTGGGCGCGATCAAGGCGGTGACCAAGAGCGATGCCACCGGTTTCCTCTCGCCCGAAGGCTTCGTTATCATCAACCCGCAGACTGAGCATCAGATCGGTGGCACCAAAATTCAGGCGACCCTGGCCAAACAGCGCCGCGTTGCTTCGGCTGTTTTCCGAGAAATCGTCGCTACCGTCCACCTCATCGAACATGACCTCGGAACCCAGCACCAGTTCGTGCACGCCGGCGGTCAATGTGTTGTCCCAGCGAGCGACCCGGGACAAGGTATTGTAGGTGCTGGGATAACTGCCGAAGGTGTCCTGCTCATCCCGGGCTTCTGAAAACTGGATACGGGTCCGCCAGTAATCACTGGCCACCGCTTCAAGGTAAACGCCTGCTGCCTGAATCAGGAAATCCGTGTCACCACCTTCAAACTCGGTATTACCGCCGGACTGCAGCAACGTAATTCCGGCCCCGCCGCCCTGCTCGAATCTGTGCCCCGCCTTGAGCAAGCCGCCGGTATTGCGAAAACCACGATCCTCGC
>NZ_CAXBDN010000230.1:0-6928 GCF_963974375.1 uncultured Marinobacter sp. | reverse complement strand
GGTCACACCCGTTGAAAAATGGCGGATTCAGGTGGAGGATGCGCCCTTGCTGGCGCACTCACTGGAAGCGACAGGGGAAGGGCAGCAACAGGTGCTGACGGTGACCACCAACGTCGGCGACATCATTGCCATTGGTGAGGATAACCCTCTTGAGGTTGGCACCTACGGCACGGCGGATGAGCCCCGCCCGGTGGTCAGACTTCAACATGGCCTGACCGCGAGACTGGTCACCGCTGCCTATTACGACCTTGCCGGCTATCTGGTGAGCAGCCCGGAGGGTCAGCCCGGAATTCTGGGTGTCTGGAGTGGCGGTCATTTTTTCGAAGTCGGGCACGGGGGTTGAATTTTCTCCCCTTCGCCACCACCAACTCAGGCAACACGGTAGAAAACGCAGTCTGACCCTTGTTAGACTGTATGTTCGATCTTGTTAACGAGCCCGGCTCTCTAACGAGGCCTGGTGGTCGTGAGTTCCTCTGTGCAGTCCGACTGTTCAAGATCACTTCCGATCATCCGACATTGTTCATTTACAGTCATCGCAATACGCAAGGAGAAACCATGGCCCAACCCCGCGTTGTAACCATTCATTACACTCTGACCAACGATCAGGGCGAACAGCTTGACTCATCCCGCGTGGAAGGTCGTGAGCCCCTGTCCTATCTGGAAGGTGCGCAGAACATCATCGGGGGCCTTGAAAATGCCCTCAATGAAAAAGCCGCTGGTGATCAGCTGACCGTCTCCGTCGCACCTGCAGAAGGCTATGGCGAGCTGAACGAAGAGCTGATCCAGCCAGTACCCCGCTCCGCCTTTGAAGGCGTGGATTCCATTGAGCCGGGTATGCAGTTCCAGGCCCAGACGCCGGGTGGCCCTCAGGTTGTCCGCGTTGTTGAGGTAAGCGAAGAGACTGTTACCATCGACGCCAACCATCCTCTGGCTGGTCAGACCCTGCACTTTGATGTGGAAGTGGTAGAGGCTCGCGAAGCTACCGAGGAAGAGCAGTCACACGGTCACGTGCACTGATCTCCTTCCCGGCCAGCTGAGCCAGAAAAGCGACCTTCGGGTCGCTTTTTTTTGCCTGCTTGCTGAACGCCCATAAAAAAGGCCCCGTCAGGGGCCTTTCAGACTGTCACAGCAGTTTTACATGTTGGGGTAGGTTGGACCACCACCGCCTTCCGGCGTCACCCAGGTGATGTTCTGGGCCGGGTCCTTGATGTCACAGGTCTTGCAGTGAACGCAGTTCTGGGCGTTGATCTGGAAGCGTTTGCCGCTACCGTCATCTTTCTCGACCACTTCGTAGACGCCCGCCGGGCAGTAACGCTGAGCCGGCTCATCGTATTTCGGCAGGTTTTCATTGATGGGAATATCCGGATCGGTCAGGCGCAGGTGTACTGGCTGATCTTCCTCATGGTTGGTGTTGGACACGAACACTGAGGACAGGCGATCGAAGGTCAGTTTGCCATCGGGCTTCGGATAGCTGATCTTCTTGCACTCGCTGGCCAGCTTGAGGGTGGCGTAGTCCGGTGTGGTGTCACGGAAAGTGAAGGGAAGGCTGCGACCGAGCAGGTTCTGCTCGATAAAGGCCACCGCTCCACCGCCGATGTTGCCGAACTTGTGCATGGCCGGGCCGAAGTTACGCTCGTCGAACAGCTCCTTGTAGAGCCAGCTCTTTTCGAAACGCTCGGCAAAGCTGGTGATCTCTTCGCCGCTCTTGCCTTCTTTCAAGGCTTCGAAGACCGCCTCGGCACCCAGCAGACCAGACTTCATGGCGGTGTGGGAGCCCTTGATCTTGGAGCTGTTCAGGGTGCCGGCGTCACAGCCCAGCAACAATCCACCCGGGAAGCTCATCTTCGGCAAGGCGTTGTAGCCGCCCTTGGCGATGGCGCGGGCACCGTAGGCAACACGCTTGCCGCCTTCGAGATGCTTGCTGATTTCCGGATGCAGTTTGAGGCGCTGGAATTCCTCAAACGGACTCATGTGCGGATTGCTGTAGGACAGATCGGTGATCAGGCCCACGTACGCCTGGCCATTTTCCAGGTGGTAAAGGAAGGAGCCGCCGGTAGAGCCGGACTCGTTCAATGGCCAGCCGGTGGTGTGAACAACCAGACCTGGCTCATGTTTGGCCGGGTCGAGGTCCCACAATTCCTTGATGCCGATACCATAATGCTGGGGATCCTTGCCGTCGTCCAGCTTGTATTCCTGGATCAGGCGCTTGCCCAGATGGCCCCGGCAGCCCTCACAGAACAGCGTGTACTTGGCCCGCAGTTCCATGCCCGGCATGTAACCTTCTTTCTCGCTGCCATCGCGGCCAACGCCCATATCGCCGGTGATGATGCCCTTGACCTGGCCATCTTCAATAATGGTTTCGGCGGCGGCAAATCCGGGATAAACCTCAATACCCATGGCTTCAGCCTGTTCGGCGAGCCAGCGGCAGAGGTTGCCCAGACTGATAATGTAGTTGCCTTCGTTGTGCATGTTCTTCGGCACAAAGGCATTGGGGATCTTGGTGGCCTTTTCCTGGTTTTTAAGCAGGAAGATGTCGTCCCTGGCAACCGGGGTGTTCAGCGGGGCGCCGCGCTCTTTCCAGTCCGGGAAGAGTTCATTGAGGGCGGTGGGCTCGAATACTGTACCGGCCAGAATGTGGGCGCCTATTTCGGAACCCTTTTCTACCACACACACGGTCAGTTCTTCGCCGGCTTCCTGGGCAAGCTGCATCACACGGCAGGCAGCCGAAAGGCCAGCAGGGCCTCCGCCGACGATCAGAACATCAAATTCCATTGATTCGCGTTCCACGTTGGTCTCCTCAGACTTCTCATCAGTGAATTATGACGAATACGATGTCCGGTGCGGGCCTGGCAAGGGGCGACCCCTGTCAGGCATGGCGCCGGCGTATCCGGAAACGTGCTATTGAATTCTTTAAAATTCGCTGTCTAAAAACCTCTAAAAATCCGCCTGAACCTGAATGCCTGTCATCAAAACGTCTGCATTCATCTGGCTGCAAAGCCGCCATAATAGCGAACATTGTTTAGCAAAACGACAGTTTAGCGGGCAACAGGCCTGTTTCAAACATCTGTTTGAAAATTTGGGTAAAGTCTGGCACCGTGGAACGGTGTCCTGACATTTAAACCGGGCTCGCTGGCCATTGATGGTGGTAATAATACCATAATGTTGCGAAACCTTGTTTCAAAAAGGGCATATCCGGCGTTTTTTCGAGACGAAATGTGAAATGGTCTCTCGCCCCTAAACTGCTGAACAGCAGTGTAAAACGTTCGCAATACCGGGGGTGACACCGCATTTGCTATTGACCCACAAAGGGTTTGCCGTCAGTATTATGGCGCCCTGACAGCAGGTCCAGTGGAAAAATTGCTGTTTAATTAAGGTTCGGTTGCGTTCATTTCCAACCGAAGCGACAGGAATCATCAGCGCCTTGGCTTCTGTTTGGCGCAAGCCCGGAAAAGAGAGCTGCTGGTGACGAGTCATTAAACCCATCGTAGAAGAACGAGGAATCTATGAAGGTTCTGGTCGCTGTAAAACGAGTTATCGACTACAACGTCAAGGTGCGGGTCAAGCCGGACAATTCTGGTGTTGATCTTGCCAACGTCAAGATGGCTATGAACCCATTCTGCGAAATCGCTGTTGAAGAAGCGGTTCGTCTGAAGGAAAAGGGCGTAGCCAGCGAAATCGTGGTCGTATCCATCGGCCCCAAGGCTGCTCAGGAGCAAATCCGTACAGCACTGGCTCTCGGTGCTGATCGCGGTATCCACATTGAGACTGAAGGCGAAGTCCAGTCTCTGCAGGCGGCCAAGCTGCTCAAGGCTGTTGTTGACAAGGAAGAGCCAAAACTGGTCATTCTTGGCAAACAGTCCATCGATTCCGACAACAACCAGACTGGCCAGATGCTGGCCGCATTGTCAGGCATGCCCCAGGGCACCTTTGCCAATGCCGTGGCTGTTGAAGGCGACAAGCTGAACGTCACCCGCGAGGTTGATGGCGGTCTGATGACTGTATCCCTTAACCTGCCGGCAGTCGTCACCACTGACCTTCGTCTGAACGAGCCGCGTTATGCGTCTCTGCCAAATATCATGAAGGCCAAGAAGAAGCCGCTGGACGTTACCTCTCCGGCCGATCTGGGCGTTGATGTTGGCGGCAGCCTGTCTGTCGTCAAGGTAGAGGCTCCGGCTTCCCGTCAGGCTGGCATCAAGGTTGAAGATGTTGCTCAGCTGGTCGACAAACTGAAGAACGAAGCGAAGGTGATCTAAATGAGCATCCTGGTATTTGCTGAACACGACAACAGCAGCCTGAAGCAGGCGACTCTGAGTGTCCTGGCGGCCGCGAAGGCCATCGGTGGCGATATCGACGTTCTGGTTGCCGGTGAAAACTGTGGCGCTGTTGCTGAAGCTGCGGCCAAGGCCGAAGGCGTCAACAAGGTTCTGGTTGCTGACAACGCGGCCTACGGTCACTTTCTGGGTGAGAACCTGGGCGAGCTGGTCGCTGAAGTAGGTAAGGGTTACAGCCACATTCTGGCGGCTGCCGGCACCACCGGTAAAGACTTCATGCCCCGTGTTGCTGCCCTGCTGGACGTTGCCCAGATCTCCGACATCATGGACGTGGTTGACGCGGACACCTTTGTGCGCCCGATCTATGCCGGCAACGCCATTGCAACGGTGAAGTCTTCCGACAGCACCAAGGTGATTACCGTTCGTCCTACGGGCTTCGATCCGGTTGCTGCTGAAGGTGGTTCTGCTGCTGTTGAAGCGCTGGACACCGTCAAGGATGCCGGCCTGTCTACCTTCGTGAGCGAAGAGCTGGCCAAGTCTGACCGTCCTGATCTGGCCAGTGCCGGTATCGTGATCTCCGGTGGTCGTGGCATGCAGAACGGCGAAAACTTCAAGATGCTGGAGCAGGTTGCCGATCTGCTGGGTGCCGCTGTTGGCGCTTCCCGTGCGGCTGTCGATGCCGGTTTCGTGCCGAACGACATGCAGGTAGGTCAGACCGGCAAGATTGTTGCTCCCCAGCTGTACATCGCTGTTGGTATCTCCGGTGCCATTCAGCACCTGGCGGGTATGTCTGATTCCAAGGTGATCGTTGCGATCAACAAGGATGAAGAAGCACCGATCTTCCAGGTGGCTGATTACGGACTGGTAGCGGATCTGTTCGAAGCGATCCCGCAGTTTGAAGAAGAACTGAAGAAGGTTCTGTAAGGACTGACTTCAGAATAAAAAGGGCGCCTCGGCGCCCTTTTTTGTGTCTGGAGGAAAAGTGGATCTGGCCTCCGGGGATGCCCGTATCAGGTCTTGTTCCGGAGCAGCTCTTTCAGTTCCGCCAGTTGTGACTGTACGTCATCCAGCTGCTGACTCATCCGCACCCGCTCATCATGAGCGGCCTCCGCCTGACGCGCATTCTGCTCTTCACTCATGACTTCAAGAATTGCGCCTATCATCATGTTTAAAAAAACAAAAGCGGTCAAAAATATGAACGTAAGGTAGTATATCCAGCTGAGCGGATAGACATCCTGTGTCGCGTACATGACATCGGTCCAGTCCTCGAAGGTGGCCACCCGGAACAGGGTCAGCATGGCCACAGCCACATCGCCCCAGAGAAATTCGTCGATCTCCGCGAAGAACATGGACCCCATGGCCGCGTAAATGTAGAAAATGATGAACATCAGCAGCGCGATGTAGCCCATGCGGGGGATGGCACGGAGCAGGGAGTTGATCAGGAAACGCAGCTCCGGCACTACGGACACCAGACGCAGTACCCTGAACACCCGCAGCAGGCGGCCCAGCAGGACCGCTTCGGCGTTGTTCATGGGAATCAGGCTGCCCACCACGACCAGGGTGTCGAACAGGTTCCAGCCGTCCAGCAGAAACCGCTTCTTGTTTGGGCAAACCCCGAACCGGAACAGAATCTCTATGAGAAAAAAGACGGTAATGCCGTTATCCAGTATGCTCAGCACATGGCTGAACAGGGGCGGAACATCGTAGGTTTTTGCGCCGATTGTCAACGCACTCAAGATAATGATGGAGATGACCGCGCCCTGAAACAGACGGCTCGATTCGATTGCCTGAAGCCGGTGCAGGGCACTAAGCTCGGTCTGGACTGATGACATAAGGAAACGGTCTCCTGAACTGCGTTTTGCCGGAGCGGGATTGTAGACCGGACAAGTTAACAACAGAAGTCGCCATTCCATTAAATAAAGAGGAAGGTCATGGAACAGGAATTCGACATAGTCGTGTTTGGTGCAACCAGCTTTGTGGGCAAGATACTGGCAGGCCGAATGTTGTCGCAGCTGGGTAGCGGTGGCAAGGTTCGCTGGGCCATTGCCGGCCGCTCCAAAGCGCGACTGAATTCATTGAGGGATGAGCTGGGGCCTCAGGCCGTGGATCTGCCCATCCTGATTGCGGACGCATCCGACGATGAATCGCTGCAGGCGCTTTGCGCCCGGACCCGGGTCGTGGTCTCCACGGTTGGCCCCTATGCGCTCTATGGCGAACCCCTGGTGCGCGCCTGTGTCGAGAGTGGCACCGATTATTGCGATCTCACCGGCGAGGTGCAGTGGATCCGGCGCATGATTCAGCTCTATGAAGCCCGCGCCAAGGTGACCGGTGCCAGAATTGTCCACTGCTGTGGATTTGATTCGGTGCCGTCGGATCTGGGGGTGTGGTTCCTGCAGCAGCAGGCTGTTGAAAAATTTGGTCAGCCAGCTTCACGGGCCAAGATGCGAGTGCGCGCCGCGAAAGGCGGGCTTTCCGGTGGCACGGTGGCGAGCCTGATGAATGTGGTTCGCGAGGCTGCTTCGAACAAGGCGCTTCGCCAGGAACTGGCCAACCCGTTTTCCATCTGTCCGCCGGAGCATCGGTCGGTGGAGCGGCAGCCTGACGTGAAGTCTGCCGAGTTTGATCCGGATTTCGGGGTGTGGCTGGCGCCGTTCATT
>NZ_CAXBDN010000229.1:0-6935 GCF_963974375.1 uncultured Marinobacter sp. | reverse complement strand
TATCGAAACGCCAGCCACTGAGCCGATCGGCTCCCGGGCGATCAATGCGAATCACCTCCGCACCCATATCTGCCAGCAACATGCCGCAGAAAGGTCCCGGGCCTATGCCGGCCATTTCGATGATCCTGAGGCCACTGAGTGGTCCTGCCATGTCTCCCCCTGCTACGTGCGTTTACAGATATTCAGATCTTGTAACAGGCGGGGGCACATGCGGCTCCCACCCGTTGCTATCGTTGTGCCCGCGAATCAGAGACCGTGACTGCTGACGTCCACTTTCGAGAAGATTTCGTCCCAGTAGACTTCCGCCAGCTCTTCCGGTGTCTCTACACCCTGAACCAGGCCCACCCATTTATCGAGGGTTTCAGCCAGTTCACTGAGTATTTCCTCACCACGCTCTACCCCGAAACGCTCCTGATAATAGGTAATGATATTTTTCAGGTCCTTTTCAACGAAGGCTGTGGTGGCATCACGGAATTCCTGACTTGCCGTGTGAATCTGACCGCCATTGGCGCGCACCGCCTCAACAGATTCGTCCTGCTGCATTTCATACAACCACGGGGTGCGGGCGGTCAGGTCGGCACCTGCACGCAGCAATGCCCGACGCTGCTTTTCAGACAGCGAACTCCAGACGTCCGCGTTGATGCTGGCGCCACTGGAACCGGCGTAGATCCCGCCCGGCAGATCAACCGTCACATCGCTGACCACCTCGGTCAGGTTCAGGTTGGTGATTTCAGGCAGCGACGAGACCGTGCAATCCAGCACGCCCTGGCTCAATCCCTCGCGCAGCTCGCTGATGGTCAGAGATACAGAGGAACCACCAAATTCGGATACCCAGCGGGACCAGTGGGAGCCGGCAACCCGCATCCGCAACCCCTTCATATCCTCCGGCTTGACCACGGGCTTGTTACAGATCATCGCGTAGCCACTGCTGGCCACGTTCGCGGTAAACACGTGGTTCTGGGCCTTGAGTTCCTCAAGACATTCCGGACACTTGAAGAACATGAATTCGGTGACCGCGCCCTGGAAAGCGAAGGTTCCCATGCCATTGAGCTTTTCTGGATCAATCAGGTTGATCTGCATGGCCGATTCATTGACCAGGTTGATGTGCGGATATTCCGCAGGGAAATACACCGTCAGCAGGTAACCGGAATCGGCAATACCGTCACGGACCCCGGCCGAGATTTCCGCTGCACTGAGCAACGACATGGGAAACACCCGCGCCTTGAGATCGCCGTCGGAGTACTCGGCAAGTTTGTCGGCCCAGGTATTGACCGCCTCATCCGCCTTGGAGCCTGCGGGGTACACCGACGCATAACTGATGGTCCGGGCCTGCGCCTGAGTAACGGTAAGCGTCGTTGCCAGCACCGCTGCTGATACAGCAGCGAGTGCGCCAGTCTTGTTGAATCTGAACATGGGATGTCTCCGACAGCCAGGACCAGGTCCTGTTCTTGTTGTTGGGTAGTATGCTGTTAATTTAATCGGACATCTTCGAGTGTATGCAGCATTTCCGGCCATCCCATCGTCGGTTCCGACGAACTGAACAGACAGGCATAAAAAAACGCGACCCCGGGAGGTCGCGTTTTTCTGAACCCAGCCTGCCTTATCAGAGGCCGTGCTTGCTGACGTCCACACTGGAAGCCACTTCTTCCCAGTAGAGATCAGCCAGCTGCTCGGCACTTTCAACGTCCTGCACCAGGTCCACCCACTTATCCAGCAACCCGCGGAATGTGGTCAGCATTTCTTCAGCACGCTGCACACCATGGCGCTCACCGTAGTAGCTGACGATGGACTCCATATCTTTCTCGACAAAGGCACGGGTAACATCCAACAGTTCCTGACTCGGCTCATGAAGACGGCCGCCCTGCTCCTGAACCTGCTTCAGGGCTTCGGCTTCCATGCGCTCGTATTCCCAGGCAATCTGGGCACTCAGATACTGACCTGCGCGCAGCATCGCCTTACGCTGATCTTCTGACAGACCCTGCCAGACATCACGGTTGACACTGGCACCACCAACGGCGGCGTAGAGCCCGCCCGGTATGGTCATGGTGATGTCGGTAACCACTTCGGTCAGACCCAGGTTGATGATTTCCGGCGCAGACTGGATGTTACAGTCGATGATGCCCTGGTCCATCGCTTCATAGATCTCGTTGATGGTCAGAGAGAGGGAGCTGCCACCCATCTCGGTGGCCCAACGGGACCAGTGGGCACCGGCAACCCGCATCCGCAGGCCGCTCATATCGGCAACCTCGGTGACCGGCTTGTTGCACAGAAGGCCGTAACGGCTGCTGGAGCCGTTGGCGGTGTAAACCTGATTCTGCCGCTTGAGCTCGTCGTTACATTCCGGGCAATGTTTGAACATGAACTCGGTGTAGGCACCGTTGTAGGCATAGGTGCCCTTGGCCGGACTACCCATACGCTCCGGGTCAATCAGCTGCAGCTGCATTGACGCTTCGTTGATCAGGTTGATATGGGGGTATTCCGCCGGGTAATAGGCGTTCAACAGGTAGCCGACATCCGCAATGCCATCACGAACCCCAGGGGAGGTCTCAGCAGCGTTGAGCAAAGACAGCGCATAGACCCGCATATCGAGCTCACCATCCGAGTATTCCTTTACCTTGCCGGCATAATCCTGAGCCGCATCCGCTGCGATAGAACCCGGTGGAAAACCGGTGGCATAGCGCAGGGTCTGGGCTGACGCAGTGGCGGCAACCAATGAGCCGGCCACCAGCGAGGCGGTCAGCACAGTACGAATTCCGAATGAAAGTGTTGTCATTATAAGTGTCTCCTGAATTGGGCTACCAGGATGCATGGGCACCGCAGCAACTCCGGGCATTACGGACGGGCCATAGAACCGCCATGAAGTAGTCGGAATAGTGTAGGAAAATCATCTATCCGGCGCATCGTCGGTTTGGACGATGTGCCGGACAGGGGAAGACAGCAGAGGCAGAACCCGACTCAGATGGCGAGACCGGACAATTGCTCACGAACCGCGTCTGTCAGGGCAACGGGGCGATTTTCGACCTCGTCCACCATCACCATCACACTGCGGGCAATGGCCTGTAATCCATGCTCACCGCTGGCGCCACCCACTAACTGGAACGAGGTGTTACCGGTATGACTGCAGCCTGCGGCCAGCGTCAGAGGCTTGCCGTCCGGACGGTAATGAATGAACGAAATGTCGACGGAAGCAATCAGAATACCCTGCCCACCAAAATCGACTCGGCTGACCGCCCCAAAGCGGGCTTGCTCCATAAACCTGGCCAGGGAGGCCTCACTACGCTGGCTGTCGGCGTCGAGATCGGCGTAACGCAGGGTCAGTTCCTTCTGCAGAGGGAAGGACTGCAAGTTAGCCGCAACCTCCAGATAGCCGGGTTCCGGCAATTCCAGCGGCACACCATCAACATCCGCCTGCAGCCCGGAACGAATGCCTTCCGGCAGGTCTACCCATTGATAATCCAGCTGGGCGCCGAGTACACAGGTCTGCGTACCCACATGCTGCCCATTCTGGTAGAGGTCTGTGCGCATGATGCAGCGATCGGCCTCCACGGAATAGACGTTCAGACAAAATTCGATGGGGCTGCCGTACCAGCTGACCTGTCGAAAGTCGGTAATGGTGCGCAGGGGTCGCAACCGCTCTGCATCAGAGAACCAGGCATCGGGACCAAAACGACTGACCAGATATTGTATCCGGGCTTCCAGGTGCAGTTGATAGACCCTTGAATTATTGACGTGACGCCAGGTATCAAGATCGGTGTATCGGGGCTGAATCGCGCCGGTAAAACAGGCGTCTGTGGTGCTGTTGGTCATGATAATTTCCGCAGTCTGGACGTTTACAAGGTACCAAAGGATCCATTTTCCAGAGGCTTTTCGCAAGCTACCTCGTCGTAAGCGACGATTGCCACAACCCATTGCAGTCGCCACTATTAAGTCAAAACAAGCTTGACGCCAGATCAAAACAGGCTCAACGCCATACCAATTAGCCCTGCACAACCTCATCCGAACGGAGCCAAGCCATGAGCGACAAAGCCCCCACCGTCACCGACGCCGTCAATACCCGGCGCTCAGTCCGCGGTTACACCGACCAACCGGTGGACGGCGAGCTGATTCGCCGGATTCTGACCACCGCTTCCCGCTCGCCTTCCGGCGGCAACCTGCAGCCCTGGCAGGTTTATGTGGTAGGCGGCGATGAACTCAAGGCCTTCAAAAAGATCATGGAACAGCGGGTCGTGGATGCGCCCACTGGTGAGGGCCCGGAATACAGCGTCTACCCGAAAGAGCTGGTGTCTCCCTATCGGGACTATCGCTTCCAGGTAGGCGAAGACATGTACAAGCTGCTGGATATTCCCCGGGAAGACAAAGCCAGCCGTATGGCCTGGTTCGCCCGCAACTACCAGTTTTTCAACGCCCCGCTGGCGCTGTTCTGCTACGTCGACCGTCGTATGGGGTCACCCCAGTGGTCGGACCTGGGCATGTTCCTGCAAACCGTCATGTTACTGCTGCGGGAAGAAGGGCTGGATTCCTGTGCCCAGGAGTGCTGGAGCCTGTACCACAAGACCCTGAAGGATTTCCTGAACCCGCCCGACGAGCTGATGCTGTTCACCGGTATGGCCATCGGCTATGAAGACACGGAAGACCCGGTCAACAAGCTGCGTTCACGTCGCGCCGGGCTCGACGAGTTCTGCCAGTTCCGGGGCATCTGACCCGGGCCTTTTGATTCAGCAATCCGTCCATAACCAATCGAATGTCTGGAGGAAACCGTAGTGTCATTCCCGTCCAAAGAGCTGCAACAGGTTTTCAAGGAACACGGCGACAAGGCCCGGCCCATCAACAAGGGTGCCGTGCTCGGTGCCGGCATCATGGGCGGCGGTATCACCATTACCAGCGCCACCCATGGCATCCCGATGATCATGAAGGACATCGCTGAGGCACAGCTGGAACTGGGCCTGACAGAGGCCCGCCGTCAGGTGGCCCGGCTGATCAAGAAAGAGCAGATCAGCGAAGACCAGGGCGAGCAGATCATCGCCTCCATCGAACCGACCCTGAGCTATGACCATTTCGGCACGGTCGACGGGGTCATCGAGGCAGTCGTGGAAAACCTGGGCCTGAAGCACCGGGTACTGGACGAACTGGAAGCGGTATTGTCAGAGGCAGCCATCATTGCCAGCAACACCTCCAGCCTGCGGATTGATGACATCGGCCAGCACATGAAGCACCCGGAACGCTTCGTCGGCATGCACTTCTTCAACCCGGTTCCGGTGATGCCCCTGGTGGAAATCATTCAGGGCAGCAAGACCAGTGACGAAGCCGTTTCCACCGCCGTCACCTGGGCACTGAAGATGGGCAAGACCCCTATCGTGGTTCAGGACTGCCCGGGCTTCCTGGTGAACCGGATTCTGACCGCCTACACCCGGGCCTTCCTGAACCTGGTGGAAGAAGGGGTGGATTTCGAGCACATCGATAAATCCATGGAAGCGTTTGGCTGGCCCATGGGTCCAGCCTACCTGGAAGACGTCATCGGCATCGACACCGGCAGCCACGTTTCGGATGTCATCTCCGCCGGCTATCCCGAGCGCATGCCTTTTATCGAGAACGATGCCTTCCGCTGCATGAAGGAAGCCGGTCGCCTGGGCCAGAAGAATGGCAAGGGTTTCTACGAGTACCAGCCCGATGAAACTGGACGTCCCCAGAAAGCATCCAGCCCTGAGGCCCACGCACTGCTCAAGGCCATTCAGCCCAATGGCGAAAAACAGGTGTCTGTTGAGGAAATCCAGCAACGCATGATGGTCGCCATGATCACCGAAGCGCTGCACTGTCTTGAGGACAAGGTGGTCAACTCTGCCGAGGAACTGGATGCAGCCCTGCTGATGGGCGTCGGCTTCCCCAAACAACTGGGTGGCGCCATGCGCTATGCCGATAGCCTGGGCGCTGCGGAGATTGTTCGTCTGTGCCAGCAATACCGTCACCTGGGCGCCCTGTACGAGCCAACACCGACCTTGCAAAAGCTGGCCGAAACCGGTGGCAGCGTCTATGACGCCTTCCCTGCCGGCCGCTGAACGGAGCAACGACCATGAGTTATGAACGCATCCAACTGACCGTAGAGGAAGGCATTGCCACCCTCACCCTGAACCAGCCCAAAACCATGAACGCCATGTCAGTGCCTTTGCAGCAGGAAGTCCGCGCTGCCCTGACCGAACTGAAGCAGCGCAGCGATGTGCGGGCACTGATCCTGACCGGTGTTGGCAAGGCCTTCTGTTCCGGCGCCGACCTGGGTTCCATGGACCCCAGCAGCGACGGCCCCAGCCTGGGCACCCAGGTGGCAACGCTGATGGAAGACATCTCCAATCCTCTGGCACTTGAACTGCGGGCCATGCCGTTCCCGGTAGTTTCTGCAGTTAACGGTGCAGCAGCCGGCGCCGGCGCCAGCATTGCTCTGTCCGGTGACATTGTAATTGCGGGCGAGTCCGCCTACTTCCTGTTCCCGTTCATTCCCAAGCTGGGCATCATTCCCGACCTTGGCGCCACCTGGGTGTTGCCACGACTGATCGGCCGTGCCCGGGCCATGGCCGCCTGCCTGCTGGGCGACCGCATCATGGCCAAAGATGCCGTCGATCAGGGCCTGATCTGGAAAGCCGTGGCCGATGACCAGCTGCAGGCCGAAGCCATCGCCGTCGCCAAACGCCTGGCCTCCGGCCCGGCCCATGCGGCACCGGAAATACGGGCGGCGCTGGACCGTGCGGAAGAAGCCACACTGGAAGAACAACTGGCTTATGAAGCAGAGCGCCAGAAAGACCTGATCGACCGGCCGACTTTCCAGGAAGGCGTAAACGCATTTCTGGAAAAACGGGCGCCGAAATTTTAAGAGGCCAGAGGAAGGCAAGAGGGAGGGCCTTCCCAAAATCGTGCGGAGCCAGGGATGGCGGAGCCCGAGCGTACAG
>NZ_CAXBDN010000228.1:0-7010 GCF_963974375.1 uncultured Marinobacter sp. | reverse complement strand
GGTCTGGATCTGCTCAAGGAGTCCCTTGGCGGTTTTGCCGGTGGTTTCAGTGACACGGTTGCCGAGGGTGAGACCTACCATTGGGCCATGTACCTGGTAATCGGTTTCGCGATCACCCTGCTGACCCAGTCCTCCAGCGCCACCCTTGCCATAGTGCTTACCGCTGCCGGCACCGGCGTCATTTCGCTTGAGGCGGGTGCGGCGGGCGTTATCGGTGCCAGTCTCGGCACCACCTCCACCGCCGCTGTGGCCGTGCTCAATGCCACCTCCAATGCCCGTCGGCTTGCCCTCAGTCATATCCTGTTCAATCTGGTGGCCGGGTCTGTGGCACTGCTGGTGTTACCCTTGCTGTTGTGGGTCGCGGGTCTGATGGCGGACTGGCTCGACATGGAAGGTAGTCCGGCAATTCTGCTGGCGGCCTTTCATACGCTGTTCAAACTGCTGGGCGTTGCCATGCTGCTGCCCCTGGTGCCCTGGCTCTCGCGGCGTCTGGAACGTTTCTTCCGCAGCAGTGAGGAAGATATCTCGCGTCCCCGCTATCTGGATAATACCCTGGCCAGTGCCCCGGAGCTGGCCACCGAAGCGCTGGGTCGGGAGCTTGCCCGCATGCAGCAGCTGGTGGCAGGCCTGGTGCACGTGAGCCTGACCCGGGAGGGCATGACAGAAGCGGCCAGCAAGCGTCAGACCTCCGCTGTCCATGAGCTTTACCTGGCTGTTGCGGGATTTGCCGCCAGGGCCCGCACTGAACGGCTGTCTCCGGAAGTGGTTGAGCAGCTATCAGTGGCGGTGCGCACCGGGCGCTATCTGGATGAGATGGCGGAGCAAATCGGCAGCGCTGTGCGCCTGCGTCATAACCGGAGAGCGCTACCGGAGACTACCGCCCGGTTGCTTCTGGATCAGTACCTGCAGATGGTTGGCCAGTTACTGGGTCCGGAGCCACATCCTGATGCCAGCCGGGAACAGGCTGGCGAGATTTATCAGAAGCTTAAAGCCGAAGTTTTACGGTCGATGGTGAATCGCGAGGTCAGCCAGGAGATTGGCCAGCAGGTGCTGGACGATCTGAGTGACCTGCGCAGAATGCTTGATCAGGGTCTCAAGGCCCGGGCCATGCTGGAGCACCAAGGCCGTACCGGGAATTCCTCCGCGGAGGAATGAGTCAGTGCTCCTTGCCGGCTGCGGGGGTTTTTTCCGGGTCCGCCGGATGTTCCGGGATTGGCTCCCGGGGTGGGTATAGCAGCCCGATGGGACGTTCCCGGACCACCTCGACCCAGGCCCGGAACAACTGGTCCGGGCGCGTGATTTTCGCGCCCCGGGCGCGCAGCGCAACGTTCAGGGCGAGGGTGAAGCTGATCACCAGATTGACCAGGCCAATCAGCAGCGCAAAACCTACGAAGGCCGCAAAGGCTGCCGGACCCGGATTGAATACCGACATGGCGTAGCCTACGTCCGCTGAGGAAAAGGCCACGTGGCGGATATCAATGGGCAGGTTGAGCAGGTAGCCGATGTACCCGGTGGTGCCCAACAGCACCCCGAATACGAAGTTGCTGGTCAGCGCGCCATAATTGTCGTGCAGGTAGCGGGCAAGTCTGATCCGGGTCTGATCCGGCAACAGCCGTTTCAGCAATGGGTGGACCTCCAGCCGACCGGACAGGTTGATGTAGTCGGCCCGGTTATCGAAGAAGCCCGCTACCAGGCCGGACAGGAACAGCCACACGCCAGCGATAGCGGCATACACCAGTGCCAGACTCTGCCAGGGATGGATCCCGTTCAGGATGTAGTCGTACCGGGCCGAGCTCAACAGGGGCAGGCCGTTGAGCTGCAGGTACAGCCAGCCCACCAGCATGGCGACCGCTACGGCGGCAGCGACGTTGCCGACAATCGCCACAAATTGCGTTCGCCCCACCTTGACCAGCAGTTCCGCCAGCATTCGCGCATTGGCGCGGCCGTGCTCCCCCTGCTCTACCTTGGCGGCAATGTTGGCGGCTGTCATGGCGGGTTGTTTGGTGGCCACCGTGCAGTGAATGATGTGGATAAACATGAAGCCGAGACCATAGTTCAGACTGACCAGCACGGTTTCGGTAAAACGTTCAAAGCCCAGTTGCAGAATCTGGATTTTTAGCAGCGCCATAAAGGCAATGACCACGCCGCCACCAAGTCCGGAGGCCAGCATGTGGAAGTATTCGTGGCGGCTGCCGGCAATATAGTGGTCACCCCGGTCACTGGAGTTTTCGGTCACACTGCGGGACACCAGTTTGATGTTCTGCTGCCACAGGGCGGAAACGCTGTGACGTTCGGCATTGGCCTGCACCAGTTTACGGAACAGCATAACCGCCTGTTCGATCCGTTGTTTCTGGTCGTAGGGGTGGAGGACGTCCAGCAGGTTGCCGATTCGTTCCAGGGTCTGGTTCAGTCGCTCCAGCAGGTGCGTCAGACCAATACTGCTGCCGCGGGTCACGGCGAGCTTGCGCAGGCGCTCAATTTCATCTTCGCACTGTTCCAGCAGCACCCGGACGTGGGCGTCATCATAGAATTCGTCGGGGTTACGTTCGGACTCCATCCAGGCCCGGTAATGTCGGGCGTAGACGGCCAGTTCCCGTTGCAGGGCAACAAAGGCAGAGTCCTTTTCGACTATGCGGGGGTCAAGACGGAGTATGCCGGGCTCCAGCTCTTCGGCGGCAATCCAGATGGACAGCAGCTCGGTGGCATAAAGAACGTCGAAACAGATCTTGTCGGTGGCCTGGCTGGCCGCGCTGGGGGAAAATCGCCACAGGGTCCGGAACAGGCTGAACCAGGCTGATCCGGGTACTTCCATGACCCATTCGGTATCCGACCGCTTGCTGAAGACCAGCGTGAACACGTCCTTCACACTGTCGGGGTCGGCTGGTGCAGGATTGATCCGCTCGTAAATCCGTTCACCGAACTCTTTCAGAAAACCTTTGCGGGAAAACAGGCCAAGGCTGGCCAGCAACTGAAAGAACCGGGCGGAATTCAGCCATTCCTGGAGCTTGCCGGACAGGCTGTGATGCAGGTCCAGGTTGTCCAGAAGGGCCTGTTCAAGACTGGCAATGCGCCCTGCCACATCGTCGGAGGTTTCCCCCCGGGCGGGTCGCAGCCAGTTTGTGATCATCACCAGCGCGTCTGTAGCGCTCAGTTCGTCGTCCCGTGACAGTTGATTGAGCAGTTCAGCCAGTGACAAATGAGCGGTTCCCGAGAGGTTAGTCTTCGCTGGTGTCCGGCAGATAAGCACCGTCTGCGTCGTGCACTTCCTGGCCGGTAACCGGTGGGTTGAAGGCGCAGATCAGGCGCATGTCTTCAGTGCCGCCACGAAGGATGTGCTTGTCGTGCTTGTCGAGGGCGTACAGGGTGCCATCGCTGATCTCGTGGGTCTCGCCCGTTGCAAGATCGGTAATGGAGCCATTGCCAGCGACGCAGTATACGGCCTCGAGGTGATGCTTGTACCAGAAAGTGTGTTCGGTGCCAGCGGGAATGATGGTTTCGTGAAACGAAAAGCCCATCCCGTCCTTCTTCAGCAGCAGGCGACGACTGGTCCATTGCTGGGCGCTGACTTCCTGTTCGGTACCGATGATGTCCTGAACTCGTACGATTTTCATGGTCTTTCCTCAGGTTGTGGAGCGAACGGTAAATAGTCCAACTGAAGGACACAGCCCCACAGTATAAACACTAGTTACCGGGCGGATTCAACCGCCAGGCCTGATATACGTCGAGGGCACGACCGATAATCCGGGCCAGCTGGTGCCATTCTGTCGTGCCGGGTTTACGCCCCTTGCGAAGCTGGTTCAACAGGTTCTGCAACTGTTTCCGGTCAGTTTTTTCAAGGTGTTCCAGCCAGTGACTGTCGGTCGGGGGAAGTTCAAGGCGATCTCTGCCGGCGTGATTGCGCTGACTGATGTGCCACCAGTGATCCACCGCCCTGCCCAGTAAAATATATCCGAACTGGAGGTCCTGTACCGGGCCGAACGTGGCGGTCTGGAGTTCGGAGGTGCCTTTCAGGGGTGTCAGCTTTAACGCCTGTACCGTCAGTTTGTCGCCATAAAAGTAGCTGCCTGCCGCCCCGATCAGGCCACCGATAAGCGCCCCGGTCCCGAGGGAGCCGCCGAGGGTCAGCGCATCGATTCCGGCTCCGCCAACGGCGCCGGCACCGAAGCCGGCCGTGGCCAGATAGCCTTTGCTGACCGCCCAGGCCTGGCGACTGCGTTCGCTGAACAGGTCGTGCCTTTGATGCCAGCTCAGTTCCGCTTCCTGACGCTGGATCCGGTGGTGTTCGTAGAGCGCTTCGATGGCTTTGCGCAATGTCTGCTCGCGCTGGCGCTGATGGTGATACCAGCGGTCCCGTAGCTGTGCCTCCAGGGTATCCCTGCGATTCTGCTCGTTGCCTGTGATTGCGGCCGGCAGGGTGAGGGAGGCCTGATACTGCATCATTTCCACCAGCGCAGATGCGATCAGTTCGGCCGCCTGTTGCTGACGCCGGGTCCGTTGCCGGGTCAGGTGGCTGGCGGTTTCTTCAAGCGCGGCTTCCCACTCCGGGCGTAGCTGGCCGAAGGCCCGCAGCAGACTCAGGTGCTGGGAAAACGGAGCGCGGACCGCATCAAAAGCTCTGACAATCTGGAAAAACTGACCCAGGGCGGCCTGCCAGGTGGCGGTATGGTCATCGCTGCCGATCCGGTTAATCAGCGCCAGGCTGGGTTGTCCGGTCCAGCGCAGAATGGTCATTTCGGCTTCGTGCTCGGCGTTGTAGGGCACTGAACCATCAACCACATAGATGATCCCGGCACCCTCGATCAGCGGTGTCAAAAGCTCGCACTCGTCGTGGAAGCGTGGGTTGTCCCGGTGCTGGCGAACAAAGGCTGCCACCGTTTCGGCCCGGTCGGACGCCGACAGGCTGTGGGCCTCCAGCCATTCCAGTACCCGGCGCGGCCGCTGGAAACCCGGGGTGTCGACCAGGGTATAGCGAACCTCGCCGTCCACCGTCAGCGGATACCGGTGACTCTCGCGAGTGGTGCCGGGTTCCAGGGCGATAGCGATAGCGTCATTCTGGGACAGGGTGGCGACGACACTGGACTTGCCCCGGTTGGGGTGACCCACCACAGCGAAGACCGGCGGCATGGTTTCAGCGATCATAGGTGTCAGTTTCCCTGTTGCCTGAATTGTCACCGGAAGCAGGAGGCGGAACGTCTGCAGAAGGGGCGTGACAGAGGATCAGGTCGGATACACCGGTGCGTCCGATCAGCCGTTGCCATTGTGCCTGCTGGAACGCGTTCAGCGGCTGGCCGGGAGCCTGGCCCAGGGGCAGCAAGGCCAGCTGCAGCCCCGGCAGGGCTGCCCGGGTTTCCTCCAGGAAGTCTGCCAGCTCTGCTGTTGGAGGTTCCCAGCCCCGGGCAATCACCACCAGGGCACGGTCCGCTGAACTCCGTTCCCGGGCAAGGTGGGCAAGAGCTTGCTGATCATCGGCCAGGCGCTGGCGGCCGCCGGCGGCAACCAATACCGCGGGCGATTCAACCAGGGTATGCAGCTGTGCTTCGTCACCGGCACCGGCCCAGCGAACCGCCAGCCGGGAGGCCGGCAAGGGTCGGGTTTTGCCGGTTTCATGATCGGGTACCACGCCACTGTCGGGGGTGTTGGCCCCGGTTTCCAGCAGCGGGGATTCCATCCGCCATTGCAGGGCGGCCATACCGGGATGCTCCGCCAGAGTCCGCCGGCTTTTGACGTGCAGATGCCAGCGTGCCAGCGTCAGCAACAATGCCCTTGGCAACACCACGTAGCTGAGCCAGGTCATGGCAATGAAGGGCCACCAGGCACCCCAGCGACCGGGATCAGGGCTGGCGCTGGCGTCGCCCAACCGATAGAAACGGGTGTCCGCTACCAGCTCTGGGGTGGGCGCGGCGGCGGGTAGCCAGCCGGCCCAGGGGCTGGCCACTGCGCTGACCAGTCGGTGATAGCTGCCGACGGCGGTATCCAGGGTGGTGCTCCAGCCGAAGGCGAGATCCTGAATCACTACCGAGAACAGCAGGGTGACCAGGCCCGCGACCGCAAAGGCCAGCCCGCCAGCCTGGGCGTTCAGGGTCATCAACTGGGGTTTCAGAGGTGCCAGCGGGGAACTGGCGGCGGCCCTGGCGCGGTTCTGCAGCCAGCTGCTGAGCAATCGCCAGGGCTGCCAGCCTGCCAGCCCCTGGGTCGCTGT
Source organism: uncultured Marinobacter sp. (assembly GCF_963974375.1). Taxonomy (GTDB): domain Bacteria; phylum Pseudomonadota; class Gammaproteobacteria; order Pseudomonadales; family Oleiphilaceae; genus Marinobacter. Next base: position 811 of record NZ_CAXBDN010000228.1, on the reverse strand, counting down.
CAGCAGTGCCAGCATCAGTTGCAGGGCGACCACGCCAAGAATCACGGTGACGTTGATCTGCTGGCCACCGTCGTAAAACAGCATGCCGGACATGGTGAGAGCGCCAAGCACCGCCCCGGCAAGCAGGAACAGGTGGCGTATTCGCTGCCAAAGCACCAGGCGGGAATCGGTTTTGCCGGCGCCGTGCTGGCCGGCAAAGCTCTGCTGGCGTTGCAGCCAGTGCTGATAAGACCAGGGCTGGTCGTCATGATCGAGCGCGTAGCGCCGGTCGCGCCGGTGTAAAAAGGCCGGCGTCTGCTGCTGGTCGCGCTGAAACTGATCGTCAAAGGCCAGCAGTGTCTCAAGTGTGCCGGGCATAAGGTATCCTTGTGCAACGATTGCTCCCGGAGTGTAACCGATGCCTTACCATTTGATGAATCTGCGTCATGTGCCGGACGATGAGGCGGAGGAGGTCCGCGCCCTGTTTGATGAGCACGAGGTTCGCTATTACGAAACACCACCCTCATTCTGGGGTATCAGTATGGGCGGCTTCTGGACTCATGAACAGGACGAAGCGGAGCGGGCCAGGTCGCTGTTGCGAGACTATCAGCAGCGACGCCACACCCGGCAACGTGAGGCCTGGAATGAAGCTGTCCAGTCGGGTCACGGTACCGGGTTCTGGCATCAGTTCCGGCGCAAACCGTTGACGTTCCTCGCTGCTCTGGTGGCTATTGCGGTCATCCTGCTGTTCAGCCTGGCCCCGTTTCTGGGACTGGCCTAGTGTCCCGTCTGGTTAATTCGTTGACCTACTGCGTGCCGCTGGGACCTCTGG
>NZ_CAXBDN010000227.1:0-7050 GCF_963974375.1 uncultured Marinobacter sp. | reverse complement strand
TGCCCATGCGAGAGTAGGTCATCGTCAGGCTCCTAATTAAAACACCCCCGACAGCGTACGCTGCCGGGGGTTTTTTATTGCCTGAAAAAAGCGATTTCCATTTGCCGCCAATCAAAAAACCCCGCAACCAGGGGTTGCAGGGCTTATAGCTACAGCGTGCAGGATTACCGGCCGCTAATCAGTATTGCCACCAATCAGCTCCATCAGGCCACCGATCATCTGACTGATCAGGTTCAGCTGTGAGTTCATGCCCTCCACCATTCCAGTAACGCTGTTTAACTGCAATGACAGCAGGATAGCCACGAAGGCGAAAATAACGGCCGTCAGAAACCAGAAACGACGTAACTTGCGTACCTGGATGTCGAGCTCTTCCTGAGCCTGGGCTTCCAGTCGTGCAACGTGCTGTTTCAGGTTGCGGATATCTTCGTTTGCTTCTTCATAGGCGATCTCAAGGGTAGACAGTCGGCCCGTCAGACGTCTGGTATAGGTCTGGTCGGCAATGGTCTGATAGGGGCTGGTATCAGGTGCCAGCAGCTCAGGCTGATCGTTGTCGGCATCAAGGATGGCATCAATCATCTGAACCAGTTGTTCCCGCTCAACCTGCTTGCCAATCACACCGGCGGCGCCCTTGGCTTTGGCATCCTGAAGATACCGGTCGGCATTCTGGGAGGTATACATGAAGACCGGAATATCACGGGTTTCCGGTTTGCTTTTGAGCTTTTCGAGAGCCTCGAAGCCGTTAATGCCAGGCAGCAGGTGATCGAGGAAAATCAGGTCAAAAGGCTCATGCTGAAGCAGGCTGAGGGCCTCTTCGGCAGAGCCGACGCCACGGGTATCAAGGTCTGCTTTTTCAAGCAGCCGCGCAAGAATGATTCTCGCTGTTGATGAGTCGTCAACGATAAGTGCGGTGCCACGGGGCATCTCGGTCTCCCTGTTATTGCGAGGGCCCTCGTTTCTTGCCAGTAAACAATATGATGCTGGCTTCTCCCTGAGGGCTTAGCTCAAGGTAATAGTGACGCCCGGGCAATTCAAGCGTCTTGTCTGCAAATTGTGGCACAGGTTGCCTACGGCAGGCATATTTCGAAAACGCCACCGCCAAGGCTGCCGCCGTTCCTTAATCTGATTTTTCCTGCCAAGCCATTGTTCTGGTGGAGATTGGCAATGGCCGCTGCAAAATACAGCCCCAGGCTGGTACTGCCGGTCCGGAAATCCGGTGATTTCAGGAGTACGTCCGTGCCGGCCTGTTGCATATGTTCGGGGTAGCCCGAACCGTCATCCTCAATGCCTATAACAAGACCTCCGGTTTCGTCTGCCCGTGCGGTCAGCAATATCTGGCTGCGGGTGTAACGGATGGCATTGTTGATGGTGCTGGTAATCACGCCGGCGATCAGTTCTTCGTCAAAAAATCCGGTCAGTTCATCATCAGCCGATACGTCGTAGGCAACGCCATAGCCTTTCAGCAGAGGTTCGTGGCGGGCCAGTTGTTCCTTCAGGAAATCGGCAACGTAATGTTCATCAGTGTGAGCCGAGAGTTTTTGTTCTCCCAGTCGATAGATGCCCAGCAGTTGAACCAGGTCACTGTGTACCCGCTCGGCTTCGTATTGCAGCGTATTGAGCCGTGTGCCTGAGCTGTCGGTATCGGTTTGCTCGGTACGCAGATCGTCGAGGGTACTGATGAGCATGCCAAGAGAGTTCTTCATGTCATGCACCGCCGAGGCAATGACCATGGAGAAGTCCAGTTTTGGCAGATTGACCGGCTGATTACCCTGCTCGGGGGGCTTGGGATCGCTCATTATTGCAGGTGCTCCAGTTTCCGTTTGAGGGCCAGATAGCGTCGGTATTGCCGGTGCTGCGGGGGCAGGCGTGATAACGCCTCAAGGCAGCGCTTGCACTGGCTGATGGCCTGCTGCCGGAGAATCGAGGGATCGCCCTCACTGATCTGTTTCATGCGTATCTGAGTCAGGTTCAGGTTCAGTGCTGCGTGATTCGGCACAACATCCAGTGCCTGTTCAAAGAATCCCGCAGCTTCAGACAGTCCGCCTTTTTCGAATGCCTTGATGCCCTCCCGGTTCAGATTGCGGGCTTCGAGTCGCTGCTGCAGGCCGACAGGTTCATCCAGCAGATTCTCGATCTGCTCAATAACCTCGGGATCCTGCTCAAAGTTCTGGGCAAGACTCGTCAGAAGCTGCTCGGCTTCGCCATTGCGGCCGGTACGAAACAGGGTTTTGGCAAGATCAAGCCCTGCATCTGCGGTCAGTTTGTCCTCAGGCAGGAGTTCTCTGGCATTTAGCAGGCATTTGTCAGCTTTGCCCGGGTGGCCCTGTGCCGAATAGATGCGGGCCTGCACCAGCAGGCTTCGGGCGCCAACATCCGGTGCTTCCGGGAATTTCTTTTCCATTTTCTTGAGGGTTCGAAAAGCTTCCTCGGCCTGTTCCTTGCCGACGCCTTTGGGGTCGCTTTCGCTGAGATCGGTGAGGGTTCGGGCAAAGGCCAGGTGGTGCTCCGGGCTGTCGAGTACAGACCAGGTGCCCAGATGAACGGCCCGGCGCCAGGCATCGGCTGCGGTTTCAGCGTCGTGATTGCTGGTGGCCAGGTGGGCCAGATCCCGTTGTCGCATCAGTGCATTGGGGGACAGCTCTGCGGCTTTCTGCAGCAGTTGCTGTGCCTGTGCCGGTTTTCCCTTACGCTTCAGGCCCTGAGCCATGGCGTCGTAAGCCTCGAGATAATCGGGATGGTCTTCGATCAGATGCCGGAGCATCTCGATGGCCTCGTCGTCGTAATGCTCCGCCAGCAATACCCGGGCTTTACCGAGACGAGCCCAGGAAAGCGCCCGTTGGCCCAGTACGTCGTCATAGATTTTCTTTGCCTGGGCGAAATCGCCGATCTCACTGTAAAGCTCGGCCAGGGTTTTGAAGATCCAGGTTCGGTGTTTGCGGTGCCTGGGTAACAGGCTCAGACACAGGCTGATGGCTTCCGGCGGATTTTCCAGGTCCATGGCGCGGGTAATCGGCAGTAGCTCTTCGCGACGTTCTGCCAGGGCCCCCAGACGTTTTTCCAGCATGGCCCGGTTAATGGGTTTGGTGAGATAGGCATCCGGATGGTATTCCCGGGCGCCCATCACCATTTCCCGTGAAGTTTCTGCAGTAACCATCAGAAACAGGGAAGAGTGGTGCAGCAATTTACGGTGCCTGAGTTCCTCAAGCACATGCTGACCGCTCTTGCCTTCACCAAGATTGTAATTGCATAGCAGCACGTCAAAGTGCTCATAGGTGCACTTCTGGATGGCGCTGATCCCGTTATTGACCGTCTCGATTTTCTCTGCGCCCAGGGTACGTAGCATCTGGCGCATGGAATTGCGGAAGTTTTCGAAGTCGTCCACAACCAGAAAGCGAAGCTTGCGAAAACTTGGTGAATAGTCGTGTGCTGCCTGATCGGTCATCATGAGCGGGGTTTCATCAACTTGTTAACCATGGCCCGTAGGGCTGCGGGTTTTACCGGTTTGTAGAGGATGTGATAGCCACGGTGGGCGGCATCGTCTTTTACTTCGTCACCAAGGTACCCGGTTATGAGAATGCCGGGAATGGGCGTGTTGAATTCTATCCGTAAGGCATCCATGGCATCGAGGCCATTGCGGTTATCATCAAGCTGGTAGTCTGCCAGGACAATATCCGGACCTTCATCTTCCAGAGTTGCCAGTGCCTGGGCAAGACTCTCTGCAGTGGTTACGCGGCACTGCCAGTTGCTGAGCAACGCGTGCATACCTTCGAGGATCTGTGGCTCATTATCAATACACAAAACATGCAGGCCGGTGAGGGAGGATACACTGCGCCCTGTCCTGGCCGGTTTGGGGTCCTCCCTTACGGTTGCTTCGGCGGCTACCATAGGTACCGTAATAGTGAACACGCTGCCCCTGCCAAGGGTGGAGTGAACATTGACCGGATGGCCGAGCATGCCGCTGATGCGATCGACAATGGCCAGACCGAGGCCCAGCCCTTTCTTGTCACGACCGTGTTTGAGACGTTTGAATTCCTCAAAAATATAGGCCAGCTGATCATCCGGGATGCCGGGGCCGGTATCCCAGACTTCAATTCTGAGATAGCCCTTGAGTCTGCGACAGCCCAGCAGGATACGCCCGCCATCGGTGTAGCGGGTCGCGTTGGACAGGAAGTTCTGGACAACCCTTCGCAGCAACCGGGCATCTGAACAGACCCAGGCGGAGCTGGGTACAACTTTCAACTGCAGATTCTGGTCATTGGCGATGGCGTGAAATTCGTTTGCGAGGTGTCGTAACAGATCATTGACGGGGAAGCGGGTGATGTCCGGTTCCAGCGCTCCGGCGTCCAGTTTCGAAATGTCCAGAAGCGTGCTGATGATTTCTTCGGCGGCCGTCAGGGAGCTGTCCAGGTGTTCTGCCAGGACTTTCGTTTCATCGGTTGTAACCTTGCTTTGCAAGGCCGAGGTGAACAGCCGGGCAGCGTTCAGGGGCTGCAACAGATCGTGGCTGGCCGATGCCAGAAAGCGGGTTTTGCTCTGGTTTGCCTGCTCGGCAACAGACTTGGCCTTGAGCATCTGCTCGCTGGTCACCTGCAATTCCTGGGTGCGTTCTTTCACGCGCTGCTCAAGATAGATATTGGTTTCCTTCAGCGCCTGTTCCGTGCGTCGCATCGCAGTGATGTCCTGGAACGTAGTGACGTACCCACCCCCCGGAATCGGGCTGCCTTCAACCTTGATAACCGTGCCATCGGGACGGTGTCGTTCGTAGGACATGGGGCGGCCGATTTTCATGGCGGCACAGCGATCATTGATGATTTCATCAATACGCGGTGCTGGCAGGCTGGCATTGGTGAGGTTGTGTCGCATCAGGTCCTGTATCGGGCGTCCGACACGAACATACCCCTTCGGGTAGGAAAACAGCTCCAGGTAACGCTGATTCCAGACCACCAGCTGTTGCTGGTGATTGACCACGGATACGCCAAGGCTGATGTTTTCGATGGCCGACTGCAGCAACTCCCGGCTGAAGGTCATTGCCTGGGATGCCTCATCGACAATACTGACCACGTCCTCGATCTGCATGTCGCGCCCGGTCAGGGTTGACTCCAGTACGACACGGGCGGTGGATGCGCCAATTACCGAGGCAAGCTGACGCTCGATATAGCGCATGAGATGACTGCTGGCCGGGCGCTGTGGCGACAGTCTCATGGCGTTGCGGCGTTCGTAGTTGGAGAACAGGGCGGTGGCCCGCTCCTCCCCCATGAATCGCTCCGCCAGGGCCTGCAGGTCGGCGGTCAGTACCTGGCCTTGCCAGATTTGCTGGTGGGGCGTTTCCGGCCGGGGCTGAGGATCGTGGAAAAAGGACGCAATCTGGATCTTTTCCCGTACCCGCTGCCGGGTGAACAGTGAGAGTCCGATATAAACGAGGGTGTTGGTGCCAAGGGACCAGATGATGCCATGGCTGATCATATCCAGCTCCAGCCCGAGAAGGGCTGTGGGCCGGGTCCAGCTGAGGCTCCATAGCCCCTGGTCAATCAGTGTGTCACTGAGCCAGCCGGTGGACGCCAGTGCCGGGATCAGCAAGGTGTAAAACCACATCCCGAAGCCGATGACCAGACCCCAGATAGCGCCATTGTAATTACCCTGGCGCCACAGGATGCCACCTACCAGGGAAGGGCCGAACTGGGCAACAGCGGCAAACGACAGCAGGCCAAATGCCGTCAGGCTGTAGTCAGCGCCGGCCAGCCGGTAGAAACCGTAGGATGTCAGGAGCACCAGAAAAATGGTGACCCGCCGGATGCTCAGCAGAAAATGGCTGAGGTCGCCCCGGCGGTTCATGCCGGGGCGAAAAAATTTCAGCAGGGCGGGCATGACGATTTCGTTGCTGACCATGGTGGCGATGGCCACCGAGCAGACAATAACCATGGCCGCAGCGGCGGAACCGCCGCCCAGGAAAGCCAGTACAGCCAGAGATTTTTCTCCGGCCATGATCGGCAGACTGAGAATCATCATGTCAGGATTGATCTGGTCGCTGCCTGTCTGCAGCAGGCCGGCAGCGGCGATTGGGATGACAAAGGCGCTGGCTATGATCAGGTAGGCGGGCATGGCCCAGCGGGCGGTATTGAAGTCACGGTAATCGGCATTCTCCACTACCATCACGTGAAACTGCCGTGGCAGACAGAGAATCGCCAACATGGCCACGATGGTCTGGGTAATGAACGCCGGGGCTTCAACATGATCCCAGCCCAGCTGGCCTACCAGATCAGCCTCCCGGGCCCGGGTCAGCAAATCCCCGAAGCCACCGTAAAGTCCGTAACCCACGAACAGCCCCACGGCAACAAAGGCCACCAGTTTGATCACCGATTCAAAGGCTACCGCCTGAATCATGCCGCGGTGGTGCTCGGTTGACTCCAGGTGTCGTGTACCAAAAAGAATGGTGAAGACTGCCAGCACAACGGTGATATACCAGGCCGAGTCACTCCAGGCTGCCTGGGACGCAGCCTCACCGGCACCGTTTTCGGTCAGCACGCTGAACCCGAGAGAAATGGCTTTCAGCTGCAGTGCGATGTAGGGAACACTGCCGATAAGGGCAACCACCGCAATCAGTGCCGCCAGTGACTGGGACTTGCCGTAGCGGGATGCGATGAAATCGGCAATCGAGGTGCTGTTACTGCGTTTGCTGATGTAGATGATACGTTTCAGCAGGGGCGCACCGAACACGAACACCAGCAGTGGCCCCAGATAAATGGGCAGAAATGCAAAACCTTCCTGGCTGGCGCGACCAACCGCGCCGTAGAAGGTCCAGGAGGTAAAGTACACGGCCAGGGAAAGGGCATAGATGTGCGGCCGCACAAACTTGTTCCGGTGCAGACCCGGATGCTTGTCCCCCGCCCAGGCGATGGCAAACAACAGTGAAATATAGGCGATCGAGATGACGATCAGTAGCCAGACGCTGATCATGACGCTCAGCTATTTCCGGAACTCATGCCTGCAATCCTGCGACAAACGGTTACCTGAAGCGGATCGGAAGGCTCCAGTCTGCGCAGCGCGCTGATATCT
>NZ_CAXBDN010000226.1:0-7101 GCF_963974375.1 uncultured Marinobacter sp. | reverse complement strand
GAACGCGGGAATGCCCGGCAGGCCGGAGGCCTGAGCCAACACATCAGGCGCCAGCGCCAGACCAGCAAGCAACAGCAACCAGCGCATCACAGCTTGTCTCCAGGGCCGTCGTGGCTCTTGTTGTCGATATCGTCTGGCCGGTAACCGGCAGAGGTCTGTTCCGGTTTCCAGTTTCGCCCCATCAGACTGTGCAGGCGGCGGGCAAATTCTCCCGATGGCGCCTTGCCTCCGGCGGATACTACCGGCTCGTCAAATACATGCAGGGTGCGAATGGCGGCGGGGGTAATGCCTACCAGAATCTGGGTGCCGGCCACATCAATCAGCGCGATACGCTCACGGGCGCCCAACGCCATGACCGAGACCACTTTCATGGACTGGTTGTTCATGCCAGTGAGGCCATTCATCCGCCGCAAAACCCAGGCGCAGGCGAAAATCAGTGCCAGTACCGCCAGCAGACCAAGCCCCAGTGTAACCAGCGTGGACATCGTATCGGCGGTGCTGTCACGGCTAGCCGTTTCAGTCACTGCGGGCGAGGTCTCTGCCAGCAGCGGCAGAGGCAAAACCAGCAGTACAGCAATGCCGACCTGACGGGACAACCTGGAGATAATCACCTTGTCAGCAACACCCTATTTCTGGAGGCGCTTGATGCGCTCGCCAGGGCTGATGACATCGGTCAGCCGGATACCGAATTTTTCGTTGACCATCACCACTTCGCCATGGGCGATGAGGGTGCCATTAACCAGCACATCCAGCGACTCTCCGGCCAGGCGATCCAGCTCAATCACCGAGCCCTGGTTCAGCTGAAGCAGGTTACGGATCGGGATCTGGGTATTGCCCACCTCCATGGAAATGACCACAGGAATATCGAGAATCACGTCCAGGTCCGGCGCGGTCGCATCCCCCCGGACCACCGGTGATTCGTCAAACTCCTCCATCGGTGCCGATCTCACATTCTTGCTGGCGGACGAGCCCTCTGCGGCGGTTTCTGCTTCAGTCATGGCCTCCGCCCACTCATCAGCGCGGTCCCCGGAGCCCTCTTCCTGATCACCGGACTCTTCCATGGCCGCTTCCCATTCTGCCGCCAGTTTTTCGTCCTCACTGAGTTCCTGGTCGTCTTTCTTGTCGTTGTCAGCCATGTTTACCCACCTTCAATTGTTTTTTCACAGCCGGGAGCCGGGCCCGGTCCTTGATACGAAGCGCCAGCTTGCCGTCCCGGGTGCCCATGGTCACCTTGTAAACCGGAATGCCATTGGCGGTCATATCCAGCGTGTCCTGCATTTCCACCGGAATGATGTCACCGGTTTTCAGTGCCGCTATATCCCGCAGCGAAATTCGCCGCCGGCAAACCGTTGCGTTTACCGGCACCAGAACCTCCTTGATGTCCTCCTGCATGGCGTTCACCCAGCGCTCGTCCACATCGTCAATATCGCTCTGCACACCGGCATCCAGCACTTCCCGGATCGGTTCGATCATCGAATAGGGCAACGCCATGTGCAGCTCGCCACCACCGCCGTCCAGCTCCACATGGAAGGTACTGATCACCACCACTTCACTGGGGCTGACAATGTTCGCCATGGCCGGATTGACTTCCGAACTGAGGTATTCGAAGTCCACCTTGAGCACCGCATGCCAGGCTTCTTTCATGTCATGAAAGACCTGGTTCAGCACCATCTGCACAATCCGGGTTTCGGTGGGTGTGAATTCCCGGCCTTCGATCTTGGCGTGACGACCCTCGCCACCGAAGAAGTTATCCACCAGTTTGAACACCAGCTTGGCATCCAGAATAAACAGACCGGTTCCCCGCAGGGGCCGGACCTTCACCAGATTCAGACTGGTGGGCACGTAGAGGGTATGTATGTATTCACCGAACTTCATGATCTGAATGCCGCCGGTGGAAACATCGGCATTACGGCGCAGCAGGTTGAACAGGCTGATCCGGGTATAGCGGGCAAAGCGCTCGTTGATCATCTCCAGGGTCGGCATCCGGCCCCGGACGATCCGGTCCTGACTGGCCAGATCGTAATTCTTGACACCGGTTTCATCTACCTCGTCATAGGTATCAATGTCGCCGTCGTCCACCCCGTGGAGCAGCGCATCAATTTCGTCCTGCGAGAGAAGATCCTGCATAATCGTTGTCGCCTCTGGCCAGTCACTGACCGTTAGAGTCTCCGGTTTGTTAGTCCTGCCATCCGTTGCGGTCTACTGGATGACAAAATTTCTCAGCAATACCCGCCGGATTGGTTCGGCACCCTCTGCCTCAAGCACCTGGTTTACCGCTGCCAGCAATTGTTGCGGCAACTCAGCCCGGCCTTCCGGTCCCTGCAGGGCCATGAATTCGGTGGCTCCAAGCAGGCTGATCAGCTCATTGCGGACCAGCGGCATGTGGGCCTGAACCGCATCCAGGGGTGCCTGGGCATCCGCCTCAAACGCCAGATGAACCTGGATATAGCGCTGACGGCCGGAGTTACGGACGGTGGTCACTAATGGCCGATCCATCGCCACATACAGGGCTGGAAGGAAAACCTCTGCTGCGGGCTCATCAGCGCCAGCTGCATCATCCCCGGAATCCTTGCCGAGAAACCAGAGGGTCCCGGCGACCGAGAGCCCTATCGCTAACATCACCACCAGCACCAGCACCAGGATCAGCTTCAGTTTACCCTTCCGGGGCGCCGCAACTTCGTTGTTCTCTGCCATGCCTGTCCCGCCAGAATTCCGTCGACGCATGCGCCGTAAAGTGATTTTAAGCAAACCCCGCGCCAACGCAGAGTCGGAACTCGAAAAAAAGCCAGCCGGGAAGGGCTGGCTTGTTGCAAGTGTAGCTTACTGACCGGTCCGATGGTAAGCGGACGACAACAGGAAAGCTGTGTCAGTGTCCCGTCTGGCTGACCAACCCCCGAAGATTCCATAAGGAGCCGGGCCAAGTGAGATTCACACGTAGAGATCGACCTCTCCCTTCCAGGACAGATCCAGGTGTGTCATGGCCTCCATACCGCCATCTTCATCACCGGGCTCGGGCCCATTGCCGTTACCGGCAAACTGTCTCTGGGACTCAGCTGACTGCTCCCGGGTTCCGGAATCTGTGACATCAAAACCCTGCAGATTGAACCCCTGCTCCGCCAGCATATCCCGCAAACGCTGGCTCTGAGCTTCAAGCTGATCCCTGACCGCCGGTGTTGACGCGTGTACCGTCACCGTGGCCTGGTCATTCTGCACCTGTACCCGAACGTCCAGCGGCCCCAGCTCAGGGGGGGTCACATGGATTTCGGCGACCGTCATCTGGGCTGCAGTCAGCCATGTCAGCTTGCCCATGACCTTTTCACCCCAGTCGGCAGCACCCACCGGAACCTCGACACTGGTGGTATAACCCCGCATCAACGCGGGCTCTGCACCCCGCAAGGCGGTCTGACTGGCCGGCGTCAACGCGGCCAGCTCAACACCGCCGGCCGGTCGCTCTGCGGTCGATGCTTTCAGCAATTCCATGAAATTGCCGTCGGCCGGAAGACTCTTTCCGGACGCCGTTTTCTGTAATGAAATGAACAGTTCTCTGGATGCCAGCGCAAGACTACTGCTGCCTTCAGCCGCCAGGGCCTGGCCAGGGAGCCCGGCTACCAGCTGTCCCGGCATGCCAGCGTTCCCTGACTGAAGACCCACTGACTGCAGTGACGGCTGTATGTGCGGCGTCAGGCCTGACTCAGCCGGCATTTCAAAACTCATTGTCGCAAAGTCAGGAGGCGGAATCCGCGCCTCGGCATCCATGTCGTCACTGGCTGAACTGGCATCAACCTCAGCGGTTGCCTGCTCCGGCTTACGGGCGCGTTCCTGTTCTGCCCGTGCTGCCTGGTCATCGCCGGCGCTGCGGGCTTCAGTGCTGTCCGTTTGCTGGCGGGCATCGGCAAGATTATCTGACCGGACATCGGCACGGTCCTGGCGCCGGGCATCGGCTTTGGCATCCAGCCGCTTTTGTTGCTGGCGCGCCACATCGTCAAAGCGGCTGCCGTCCTCTCGCTTGCGGTCTGATTGATTGTCAGCAGGCGCAGACGTCTGTCGGCCTGCGCTGATATCGGGTGTGGGTAACTGGGTCATTCCCATTCCGGTCATGGCAACCTCTTGCCGCTGGATCCATCGAATAGCCGTGTTATGGCCGTTTTCCGGATAGCTGCAAAAGCGATGCCATGAGCGGATAATGCGGTCGCCTATCAGGCCAGCAGCGATTCTTCCATCATTGCCCTGACCGTCTCGAACTCGGCTTCCAACCCTGGCAACAGGGATGCTGCCTGTTCAAGCTGGCAGGACTTGCCCGCTTGCTCCGCCCGCATACACAATTCGCCAAGCCGGGCAGCGCCGATATTCATGCTGCTGCCCTTGAAACTGTGAGCGGTTTTTGCAAAAGCGTCCTGATCACCGCATGCCATGGCATGACGAAGTGCCTCCAGCCGCTCAGAGGAGTCGTTGATGTACGTCCTGATGAGGATGTCGAATTCATCCTCCATCACGTCCCGGAGTTCAGCCAGAGCTTCTTCATCAAGGTGTGGTCTTTCGTTCATAACCAACCTCTCAGGGAGAAAGTTCCGGAGATGCCAGAAACCACCACGGACTTGCGATTTACAACCGTGTCACAACAAGCACCGGACTTTCTCTTGTTATCGTTTATGGCCGCGGCCGAATCCGGAGCAACCTCAGTAAATCGGCGACCGGATTTGCGGCTCGGTTGAATCCCAATGATATACCACTTCGGCCCGATTTCCTTGTTCGTTGTAACTCAGGCCATGGCCCAGGCGCTGCAATAACCTCATGCCCCGCCCCGCATAACCGACGGGATTGCTGTCCACTCCGGACACCTCCGTCGTTGTTTCCGCAATCTTCGCAAGCACAGCAGTTGCGTCGAAACCCTCACCTGAATCGACACAGCGGATAATCAGCTGGCCACCCTGTCCGACCGGTTCGTGGGTCAGCGTAAAACGAATGCTGTGACCGATTACTGACTCCAGTCGGCGCGCCCGCTCCGCATAGTAACGAGCAAAACCTTCAGAACTGTTTTTCCAATCGGATGGCAGCTGCAGGATGCCATGCTCCAACGCATTGCTGTACAGCTCTGCCAGTAACGTGTAAACCTCACTGCTGCGCTGGCGCAGTCCCGCCACGGTCATGCAGACATGAAGCAGCAACGGCAAAGGGTTGAACTGCCCCAGGGTCCGGTCACGAACTTCGTAGCTGCAGGTCCAGTGGGCAGGCCCCGCCAGGGCCGAATGAACCACCCTGCCGGGGAGGCTTGCCGCCGGATCCTGTTCGGTCATTTCCAGACACAGGATCGTGATGTCGTCCGACGACAAACCGTCTCCACCGAACGTCCGCAATTCTTCCAGCACCCGGTCCACCGGGTCCTGCCCGCCGGTGATGGCGGTCAGCATGGCCTGCAGCCGGCGTTCACCGAACATCTCTCCATCCCGGTCGACTGTCTCCAGAACGCCGTCCGTAAACAACAGCAACCGATCCCCCGGACTGGTCCGGATTTCCGTCATCGGACAGGCAAAGCGCTCTGGCTGTAACACCCCCAGTGGCAAATGACGCGACGCCAGGGTGTCTGAACTGCCATCAGAGCGAAGCAGATAACCATCAGGCAGGCCTCCGTTCCAGACCCGGACAGTCTGGCGACGGAAATCCACCTCGGCAAAGGCGGCACAGCAGAACATTCCGATTGGCAGTATTCGGCCCAGCTTCTGATTCAGTTCCCGCAGGATGTCACCACCGCTGAAGCCCTTGCTGGTCATCCCGTAAAAGATCTCCGCCACTGGCATGGCGCCAATCGCAGCCGGCAACCCATGTCCGGTAAAGTCACCCACCAAAAGGTGCACCCCGCCCGCCGGCCGCGGACAGGCGAATAGTACGTCGCCGTTAAATACCGACATGGGTGAAGCGTGATAGCGGATGTTGGGTGCCTCCAGGCACCCGGTATGGGCAATGTTGTCAAAAACACGACGGGCGGTTTTCTGCTCCTGGAGCAGCTGTTGATTGCGCTCGTGGATATGATCCCGCTGCCGGGACAGGGTTTCGTGCATCACCCTCATGCGGTTGAACGCCCGGATCTTGGCTTCGATAATCACCGCGTTATAGGGTTTGGAAAGGAAGTCATCGCCTCCGGCCTCAAGGCACTGGGCAAGCGCGCCGGCATCGGACAGTGAGGTCAGGAAAATCAGCGGCACCAGCGTTTCACCAGCCAGAGCCTTGATCTGCCTGGCAGCCTCCATGCCATCCATCCGCGGCATCATCACATCCAGCAGCACCATGTCCGGCGCACAGTCCCGGAACAGCTCCACCGCTTCCCGGCCGTCATCCGCAGTCACCACCTCATGACCCTGCCGCCGCAACATGGCCTGCAGGATGAGCCGGTCCGTGCGACTGTCGTCTGCTATCAGCAGTCTCAACGGACTGCAACTGTCAGTGTCTGTCACCGTCGCAGCCTCCATTGCTGACAGGTATCAGGGCATTTCGGGAATCTGAACACCGGACTGCTGGGTTCAGCGGATCGCAAACAGTTGCTCAAAATTGGAAATCGTCAGAATGCGTCGGACGTCGCTGTTGCAGTTTTCAATTTCAACGTTTGCACTGTCGCCACCAGCATAGTCTCTCAGCAACAACAGCATGCCCAGAGCCGAGCTGTCCAGATAGGACGTATCGGTCATATCGATCACGTAATGACGAACGTCACTGGCATCCTTTTCATAGGCATCCCGAAAGGCCTGATGGGTACTGAAATCAAAGCGGCCTTCGATGGCTATGGTCAGGGTTGCGCCGTCGTCACTGCGGCGGGTAAGGACTGGCATCCGGCTTCCTCCATCAGATTCTTCGTCCGATCCGAATTTATAGTTGTCAGATAATACTGGTTGGCAACTGTCCGCCTGGCGTACACAGGCGCGCTGCCTGCGCAGGTTTTCCGGGTTCGTGGTTAAGGATAGTCAACAAGAAGGGTTTTGTATCTAGTGCCCCGAGATAAACCGGAGACTGGTGTCACTAGTGTCCCGTCTGGTTAATTCGTTGACCTACTGCGCGCCGCTGGGACCTCTGGCCAAGGCGCCAGTCCGCAGGTGTGGTGGTTCCACATCA
>NZ_CAXBDN010000225.1:0-7138 GCF_963974375.1 uncultured Marinobacter sp. | reverse complement strand
TGGAAAACGGCCCTGAGTAACATCATGTTCGGGGTCAGGGCCCGGTGGCCGAAGTGGTCCCGCCAGAAAATCAGGGAGCATAGTGAGAGCTACCTGAAGATGGTGGGGCTGAACGAGGCCATGCACAAGAAACCGTCCCAGCTGTCCGGGGGCATGCGCCAGCGGGTCAGCATCGCCCGGGCGTTTGCCACCCAGCCCGAGCTGCTGCTGCTGGACGAACCTTTTGGTGCTCTGGATGCCCTGACCCGCGGCGTGATTCAGGAAGAACTGGTCAAAATCTGGGGTGAAACCCAGCAGACTGTGTTCATGATCACCCACGATGTGGATGAGGCCATCCTGCTGTCTGACCGGATTTTTCTGATGTCCAACGGCCCCCACGCACGAATTGCGGAAAGCGTGGCCGTCAGCCTGCCGCGGCCACGGTCCCGGGCCAATATATTCCAGAACCCCGCCTATCACACCCTGCGGGACTATCTGGTGGACTTCCTGGTCAATCGCAGCAGCCAGGCTTTGCCTGAAGCGGATGGCAGTCCCCGGGTAGTGGACCCGGCGGCCGGAAGTCCCGACAAAAGACACGATGGAGACACATATCTGTCGGCTGAAGAAAACGCGGCGAAGGCCGTGAATGCCTGAGCTGTAAAACCCGAACCAACCTGTATCAGGATTCAAATCTGACCAGATCAACCTTCTGAGGAACAAACCATGATGAACAAAGAACTGATGACCGCAAAAATTCTGGAAGCCAAAGCCACCAAAGGCATTTCCTGGGAAGTGCTGGCCGAGACTATCGGCATGTCACCGGTGTTTACCACCTCGGCCTGCCTGGGCATGAATTCCATGACTGAAGACAAGGCCTTTGCGCTCTGTGAAGCTCTCGGCCTCGACAAGCCGGTGGCGGAAACGCTGCAGGTCTGCCCCAAGAAAGCGTGGGACCAGGGCGTGCCCCAGGACCCGCTGATCTACCGCCTTTACGAGATGATGGGGGTGTACGGTGAGACCATCAAAGAACTGGTCCACGAGAAGTTTGGCGACGGCATCATGAGTGCCATTGATTTCACCATGGAAGTGGACAAGGAGGAAAACCCCAAAGGTGACCGGGTGATCCTTACCATGAGTGGCAAATTCCTGCCCTACAAGCGCTGGTAGGACAAGACCCTCCCGGACTCTCAGCAGGATAGGGCCGACCTGTCACACCAGAACGCTGCCAGACGCGGCGTTCTGGCCAAAGGCGGGCAACTGGCCACCGGGATGCCAGACCCGGACGGCAGTGTTAGCGAGCCGACAGCAGGTCGGTCATGGTCAGCAGGGAACGGGCAACATCCGTCAGTTTACGCCCCTGGTCCATGGCGAGTTTTCGTAGCAGCTTGTGGGCTTCGTCATTGGAAATCTGCTGGTGTTTCATCAGCATCAGTACCGCCTTTTCCAGGGTGCGGCGATCTTCCAGTGCTTCGCGGGCGGCGTGCAGCTCTTCGTTCAATTGCTCAAGACGCTGGGCCTGTTGCTGCACCAGATCAAACACCGAGCGTCCGAACCGCGGCCCGATACCCTGATTGTCGTAGTTGCGGGTCGCGCCGCTGGCGGAAGTGTCATTGCAAACCAGCAGTACCGGTTCCGGTGCATGCCCTGATTCGTCGAGCCCGGCAGCCAGGGTTTCTTCATGGGCCAGCGCGTTGCGGGCAGCAGTGTAACGTTCGATACAGCAGCGGTGGAAATGTTCTTCCAGGCTGTCTTCCACCGACTTGAGATGGTCTATGCGTTCCGTCATCAGCCGGAACCACTGGTCTGCCAGAGCCGGATCCAGCGGCTTGTAGCGTCCGATAGAGCAGGCCAGTCCCCGCAGGTGCCGGATCTCTTCCCAGTAGGGGGCACGGCTGCTGTGTTTCCAGAGGGCCACCGAGTCGGCATCGGCAAATCGCGTAAACACATCGAAATACCGATCCTGCGCATCAATAAGGTGCGTAATGCGCTGTGAGAGTGCGTCATCAAACTGGCCCCGGGAGAACCCCAGCGAGCCCGTGGCCCGCTCCTGACCCGCCATTTCCTTGCCCTGTATCAGGTTGACCATGGCCACCAGAATACCGGCGATGGTTGGATCCACCACCGTTTCTGCGGCCTCAAACACCACGGCAATAAGGTGGCCGACCCTTTCGATATAGGCGTCGATGGCCTCCGTCGCGGGGATTTGCTGGCCTCTTACCCGTAGCCGGATCGGGTTCAGGGTATCCAGGCCATGCAGGGCGGCGGCCAGGCTGTTGAGAAGTCGGCTACTGGCCGGGCTGGCGATCAGGGTCTCGTAAAGAGCCTCCAGGTCGTCCTCGAACACCTGCTGCCGGTCCCGGGTCTCCTGCGTCAGCTGAATGAGCTCCTCACTGAAGCGCTGCCCTGCAGAACCCAGATAGACGTTGGAGGCACCCCGTTCCCGCTGCAGGGTGTGAATCAGATTGCCTATGCTCAGTACCAGCTTGCCCATCTGAAGAAAACGCTCCAGATTGGCCAGCTCACATTTTTTGGATGCGATCAGAAAGTCAGTGGCTTTGGGCATAGGCTTGGGTACCGGGGTTGTACTGAGCGCGTTCATGGTTGTTCTCCCTGAAATGGCCATGAGCGACCACATTTCAAATGCATTTACAGACGGCCTGGCGGCCAGACAATCCGGCTGGCTCCTGAACTGATTTTTGCAAATAACAGGCCATCCCGTGCCGGTCAGCGAATTAACCAGACGGGACACTGGCACCTTGGCGAGTGACTTTGTATGCTTCGCCAATTGTCTTAAAGGAGCAGGTGTGGCATGAGCAGGATGAAGTGGGGATCAACCGGGCTGGCACTACTGATTTTGCTGGCTCTGGTCATCTGGATGGCAACGGGTGACTTCCGGACTGCTCGCAGCGACGCACCAGAAGCAACGGACCAGGAGGCTGCTTCCCTGCCGACGGTGGAGGTGGAATCGCGTAGGGCTGGCCTGTACCGGCCTGGGCTGCGCATTCAGGGGCAGGTCGAACCCTGGCGAAGCCTTGAAGTTACGGCAAGGGTGGCCGGTACTGTCGAGTCCATTGCCGTACGTAACGGGCAGACCGTCAGCGCCGGAGACAACCTGCTGGTCATCTCGGAGGACGAGCGCCCTGCGGCACTGGCCAGAAGCCGTGCCCGGGTCAGTCAGCTGGAGGCTGACCTGAAGGCTACCCAGCGCTTGCGCAGTGACAACCTGGCCTCGGAATCTGATCGCCTGCGCCTGGAAAGTGAGCTCGCGTCAGCCCGGGCCGAACTGCGTCAGGCCTCCCTTGCCATGGATTACCTCCGGCCGGCTGCAACTTTCGATGGCGTTATCAACCATCGTCATGTCGAGCAGGGACGCTTTGTTCAGGCAGGGGAGCCACTGTTTGATCTGGTTCAGGTGGACCTGTTGAAAGTATCAGGGTATGTGCCCCAGCAGGCGGTCAGTCAGGTCCGGGAAGGTCAGGCTGTAGAGATCGAGCTGCTGGACGGGCAAACGCTGGAAGGTAGCGTGTCCTTTGTTGCCAGCGCAGCCGATCCGGAAACCCGCAGCTTCCGGATGGAAGCCCGGCTGGAGAACCCCGGGCTACTGAGGATCGCCGGGGGCAGTGCAACGCTGAGGGTCATGCTGCCGGAACAGACAGCACACTTCCTGTCACCGGCACTGTTGAGCCTGGGGGACGATGGCCGTCCTGGTGTGCTGTTGGTCACGGCTGAGGATGTTGTCGCTTTCGCCCCGGTAACACTGCTCAGCGTGCAGACCGATGGAGCCTGGGTAGCTGGCCTTGAATCACCGGTGCGGCTGATTTCCCGGGGTGGGGGCTTTGTTTCCCGGGGGCAGACGGTAAAGGCGGTGTCGGCCGGACAGGGAGACTGAGTCAATGCGGACACTGATCTATGCCGCGCTGGACCGCAGCCGCACCTCGCTGGTGTTGCTGGGTTTTCTGATGATGGGAGGGCTGGCGGCCTTTATAACCATCCCCAAGGAAGCGAACCCGGACGTTACTATTCCGATGATCTACGTTTCCATGACACTGGAAGGCGTCAGCCCGGAAGATGCCGAGCGTCTGCTGGTGCGTCCCATGGAACAGGAATTGCGTTCCCTTGAAGGCGTGAAGGAGATGCGCAGCACGGCTTCGGAAGGGCACGCGTCGGTGATGCTGGAGTTTGATGCCGGGTTTGATCCGGACAAGGCTCTGGTTGATGTCCGTGAGAAGGTGGACACCGCCCGTGCAGAGCTGCCCTCCGAGGCCGATGAGCCTACTGTCAACGAAATCAACGTATCGCTGTTTCCGGTGTTGTCTGTGGGCTTGTCCGGCCCTTTGTCGGAACGGGAGCTGATCACTATTGCCCGTCGCCTGCAGGAAGCCATCGAGGGCATACCGGAAGTACTTGAAGTCACCATTGGTGGCGACCGCGAAGACCTTCTGGAGATTGTGGTCGATCCCCAGGTACTGGAAAGTTACGGAATCGATTACGATCAGCTGGCCATGCTGGTCACTCGCAATAACCAGCTGGTGGCCGCCGGCAGCCTCGATACCGGCAACGGTCGCATGGCCATCAAGGTGCCGGGGGTGATCGAGAATATTGAAGATGTCATGTCCATGCCGGTGAAAGTCAGCGAAGACCGGGTAGTCACCTTCGGCGACGTGGCCATGCTCAACCGGGGCTTCAAGGATCCGTTGGGGTTCGCAAGAATCAACGGTGAGCCGGCGCTGGTGCTGGAAGTGTCCAAGCGTTCCGGCGCCAATATCATTGAGACGGTCGCGAAGGTGCGCGGTCTGATGGACGCGGCGGCGCCGCAGCTGCCGGATGCCCTTGAAGTGCGTTACATCATGGACCAGTCCAATGATGTCCAGAACATTCTCAGTGATCTCCTGAACAATGTCCTGACCGCGATTGTGCTGGTGGTTATCGTGGTCATCGCCGCCATGGGCTTGCGGTCGGCGTTGCTGGTGGGCCTGACCATACCGGGAGCGTTTCTTACCGGCATCCTGGTGATATGGGCCATGGGTTATACCCTCAATATCGTGGTGCTGTTCAGCCTCATTCTGGTGGCCGGTATGCTGGTGGACGGCGCCATCGTGGTGTCGGAACTTGCCGACAGGAATCTTTCCGAGGGCATGCCGGTGGGCAGGGCCTGGGCGGATGCGGGCAGCCGCATGGCATGGCCGGTGATTGCCTCGACGGCCACCACCCTGGCGGTTTTTCTGCCGTTGCTGTTCTGGCCCGGGGTGGTGGGTGGCTTCATGAAATACCTGCCTATCACCGTGATTATCTGCCTGACGGCCTCGCTGGCGATGGCGCTGGTGTTCCTGCCGGTAATGGGCGGCGTAAGTGGTGGCCGCAGAGCCCGCCAGGCCAGGCCCGCCGGGCGTTTCATGACGGCTTACCGCAGTACCCTTGGTGCACTTCTTCGGCACCCTGGTCTGACTCTGGTCGGAGCCTTGCTGATTATCGGCATTATCTACGCGACTTACGCTCGCTTTAATCATGGCGTGGAGTTCTTCCCCAGTGTGGAGCCGGATTCGGCTCAGGTTCAGGTCCGCGCCCGGGGCGATCTGTCCATTTACGAGCGGGACGCCATTGTCCGGGAAGTGGAGCGGAGGCTGACCGGTATGCCCGAGGTGGAGGCCCTGTATGCCCGTTCAATGGTGGCACCGGATACCCAGCTTGCGCCGGATGTGATCGGGGTGCTCCAGTTTCGTTTTATCGACTGGGACCTGCGCCGGCCGGCCTCACAGATTCTCGCGGATTTCCGGGAGCGCACGGCGGACATCCCGGGCGTGATGATCGAGTTCCGGCAGCAGGAGGATGGCCCGGGTGCGGGTAAGCCCATAGAGCTCAAGGTCAGTAGTACCGACAGCCAGGCGATGGAAGACTATGTCAAGGAGCTGCTGTCCGTCATGTCGGGCATGAGCGGTCTGGTGGATCTTGAGGATGATCGCAGCCTGCCGGGCATCGAATGGCGCCTGCAGGTCGACCGGGAAGCGGCGGCGCGCTTCGGAACGGATGTGCTCAGTATCGGCAGCTCCGTGCGGCTGATCACCAATGGCCTGGTACTGGCCACCTATCGGCCGGAGGACGTGCGCGATGAGGTCGATATCGCGGTGCGGGTCCCTGCCAGCTGGCGTGAGCTGGACCAGTTCGAACGCCAGACTCTGAACACCAACCGCGGCCAGGTACCGCTGTCGCAGTTTGTGACCCTGGAACCGGCGCCAAAAACCGGTACCATCGCCAGAGTAGATGGACAGCGAACCATTACCATCAAGTCTGATGTAGGCCCGGAAACCCGGGTGGACCAGCAATTGCGGGAACTGAGGGCGCAGATGCCGGAGCCCCCGGCTTCGGTCACAGTGACCTTTGCCGGTGAGGATGAAGAGCAGCAGGAAGCGGCCACTTTTCTGGCCACCGCATTCCTGGTGGCCATTGCCCTGATGCTGCTGATCCTGCTTACCCAGTTCAACTCCTTCTATCAGACCTTGCTGATCCTGTCGGCGATCGTGCTGTCCACCGCAGGGGTGTTGCTGGGCCTGCTGGTCAACGGCCAGTCCTTTGGTATCGTTATGGTAGGGATGGGGATCATTGCGCTGGCCGGCATCGTGGTGAACAACAACATCATTCTTATCGATACCTATAACGAGATGCGCGGACAGGGTATGACACCCTACGACGCGGCGCTGGAAACCGGCTGTTTACGTCTGCGCCCGGTGCTACTGACGGCGGTGACAACCATACTTGGCCTGATTCCCATGGTTATCGGGGTGAACGTTGATCTGATTGCGCCTTCGCTGGGCTTCAATGCGCCGTCGACCCAGTGGTGGACCCAGTTGTCCAGCGCCATAGCCGGGGGGCTGGCGTTCGCGACCCTGCTGACGCTGTTGCTGACACCCGCCTTGCTGGTACTCGGTGGCCGCTTTGGACCGCCACAGCCAGACCGCGCACAGGGGGCCGGTTTGTCAGAGCCGTCACAAGGCTGAGTCCGGAGCTGCAAATCCCTGCCTGAACGCGTCGCTGGCGTGCTTAAGTGAGCCGCCCGGGCAGGGTAGGCTTTAGTACCCGGAGTTTTATTGCCAAGTGGTAACCAGGTATTCCAGCTGTCCGGGTCAGGAACAGAAGGGCCATGATGAACGCTCCTGATCACATG
>NZ_CAXBDN010000224.1:0-7254 GCF_963974375.1 uncultured Marinobacter sp. | reverse complement strand
CACCGGCCGGTGTTCTCAGAAACGGCCGCAGCACGCCGGCCAGGTTCTCGGTGCGCATCAGTTCGGTCAGCGACGCCAGCCGCACATGCAGGGCGACGGAGCCTTCGGTGTTGTACCCGGTGTTGTCCCGCAGGGGCTGGCGAATCAGCAGCCAGCCGGGGCCGTCACCGGAGGGTAGTGCCGGGCCGATGATTTCGCTGTTGCCCATAATCACAGAGGGCCGCCCTACCACCGACCAGCCCTGTCGCCCCCAGTAAGGCTTACCGGACGCAGCCTGGCCCGGTACAATTTCAGTGAGATCCCCCAGGCTGTCGAAGAACAGGATGCCGTAAAGGTCCGGGGCGTCTGCCTCCACCCGCACCAGTTCCTGAATGCCTTCCGGGACCGCGTCGCTGTAAAGCAGATACAGCGGCATCGAAGGGTGGGTCGACAGGGTTTCCAGCTGATAGATCCGGTTGGCGATAAAGTTGGTCAGCCGGTTGGCGGTGCCCGCCACCTGCGCTTCCAGGCGCTCGCCGGCCAGCCGCTCGGTGACCGAATCGGAGACTGTGGCATACAGTGCGCTCAGTGCTGCCACGGCGCCGATCATCAAGGCAAGTGACAGGAACGAGTAACGCCCCACCAGGCTGACCCGTGGTTTCATGATGTGGGCCGCTCAGGCGCAGGGGCGGACCGGAGGCCCTGTACCGCAGAATGGTTAGAATCCATTATTGTTGCTTTTGTCAGCTAACTGTAAGTTTTATAACGATTCAGGCGATTCATGTATCATGTGCCGCCTGAGTTGATGATAGCTCACTCTGCCCGGAATGTGATTGCTGATGACCCAAGCTGTTCAGCCCCGTTTTTATCGCCAGCGTTCGATTCTGGCGTATCTCGCCCTGTTGTGCGGCGTGCTTTCGTTCGTGCCCGGCGCCATGGTGTTCGGGGCCGTGTGCGTTGTGCTGGCGGTGCTGCTGGCCTGGAAAGAGCTGCGTACCGTGGCGCGGATGCTGTTCGGCTTTGTGGTGTTCGGTACGCTGGCAGCCCTGATCATGGAGCCCGCCGCATTGCTGGTGGCCAGCGAGAACATGACCCGGCTGTCGGCGCTGATACTGACCGTCATGCTGCTGTCCTCGGTGCTGGGCAATTCCGCTGACCTGCTGAAAATCTCCGGCAGCCTGTTCAGTGGCAAACCCCTGGCCCGCTATTACAGCCTGGCCTTCGGTACCGGTCTGCTGTCGGTGCCGCTGAATTTCGGATCGGTCGGGGTGGTGGGCTCGATGATCGGCCACCGTATTCGCGGCCGGGGCGATTCCGCCATGACCCGCAATGCAGTGCGGGCGGTGATTCGCGGTTTTGCGGTGTCACCGATCTGCTCGCCCTTGTCCATTTCCGTGGTCATGACGGTCACCTTCCTGCCGGGTCTGCAAAGCTGGGAGCTGATCGCTCTCAGCCTGCCCGTGGGTGTTCTGATTCTGCTGGGCGGTGCCTGGCAGCGGGAGCCGGAGCAGGTGGTGGTGCCGGACGATGGTGAAGTCCAGGCCGGCGTGGCCCCCTGGTTACGCTTTGCCGGCATTATCGCGCTGATTTGTGTGGGCGTGTTTGCGCTCAGCGGCCTGGTCGGCCTCAGCTATTCAAAGTCGGTTACCCTGAGTTGCTTTGCCGCCGTGGTGATCGGCTTCAGCCTGCGGGGCGCACGTACCCGCAAACTGGATCTGCCGACCATGGCTCCGGTCAGCAACGAGCTGATTATCGTCGGCGGGTCGGCCTTTATTGGCGCCCTGATCAGCCTGCTGGCCCTCAACCTGATGGGTGATGACTTCAGCTTCCCGCGCTGGGCCTACCCGGTGCTGGCGTTTGGGGTGCCCTGGGTGTTCTACATCGGCGGCACCGGCGGCTTTAACCCGATTGTGATCGGCACCCTGGTGGGTGGCGTACTGGGTCCGCTTTGGCCCGCCGAGGCAGTGCTGGGGCTGGGCATCGCCATGGTCTGTGGCTGGGGTATCACCTCCGGCGGTTCGCCCTATGCCGCCAATTCTCTGCTGATGGAGCGGCTGACCGCCTACCCGGCCCGGCAGATTGGCCTGCACTGGAACTTCCGGCTGTCCATGGTGCTGTTGCTGCTGACGGGCGGTCTGGGTGCGGGCCTGACCTACGCACTGGCAGGCTGAGACGGTACGGTCCGGCGCCGCTTGTAGGTCTATTCCCCCATTCAGGTCACTGAAATTCAGTCGCTTACGGCCGGCGACTCTGTTAGAGTGCCCGCATCCTGCCTCTAAGGATTTCCGCAGTTATCTGGTCTCAGACCTTCTTGCGAACCATCATACGACCCGTCAGAGGACGTCCTCCCGTTACCGGTGAGTGACCGTAGTCGTCATTATTTCCATGCGTTGTCATGGTATCTGCCCGCATTCGTCCGTTGATATTGATTCATGGCGTTCGTGGAGGCAGAACAATCAAGAGTTGATCCACTATGAGTTTTTCTTCCCTCGGCCTTTCCGAGCAACTGGTCCGTGCTACTGCTGACCAGGGTTATGACACCCCGTCCCCGATCCAGCTGCAGGCCATTCCTGCGGTGTTGTCCGGCAAGGACGTAATGGCTGCAGCCCAGACCGGCACCGGCAAAACCGCCGGCTTTACCCTGCCACTGCTGCAGTTGCTGTCGGCGAATCCCCGTACCGGCAAAGGCCCCCGTGCCCTGATTCTGACGCCAACCCGTGAGCTGGCGGCCCAGGTCCACGACAGTGTGGCCCTGTACAGCAAGTACATGCCCACCAACTCTGCCGTGGTTTTCGGTGGTGTGAAAATCAATCCGCAGATGATGAAACTGCGCAAGGGTCTCGACGTGCTGGTGGCAACACCGGGCCGTCTGATGGACCTGTATGGCCAGAACGCCGTTCGTTTCAACGAAGTGGAAATTCTGGTGCTGGACGAAGCCGACCGCATGCTGGACATGGGCTTTATCCGCGACATTCGCAAGATTCTGGCCCTGCTGCCGGCGAAGCGTCAGAACCTGCTGTTCTCGGCCACCTTCTCCAACGAGATCCGTGGTCTGGCCGAAGGCATGCTGAACAACCCGGTTCAGGTTGAAGTAGCGACCCGCAACGCCACCGCTGACAAAGTGAAGCAGTCGGTGTACCCGGTGGACCAGAGCCAGAAGACCGCACTGCTGAGCAAGCTGGTGCGTGACAACAAATGGGAACAGGTGCTGGTCTTCACCCGCACCAAGCACGGTGCCAACCGCCTGACCCAGAAGCTGGAAAAAGACGGCATCACCGCCGCCGCGATTCACGGCAACAAGTCCCAGGGTGCCCGTACCCGTGCCCTGGCCGAGTTCAAGCAGGGTGATATCCGGGTGCTGGTAGCAACCGACATCGCTGCCCGTGGTCTGGACATCAAGCAGTTGCCCCAGGTGGTCAACTTCGAGCTGCCGAACGTGCCGGAAGACTACATTCACCGCATTGGCCGTACCGGCCGTGCTGGCGAAAGCGGTCATGCCCTGTCACTGGTCAGCGCCGACGAAGGCAAGTTGCTGGCAGGCATCGAACGCCTGATCAAGCAGCAGCTGCCGCGTAAATCGGTAGAAGGCTTCGAGCCCACCAACAACCTGCCGCTGAAGCCCAAGGCCAAGGCCGACCCCAGTCGGGCCCGTAACCGTGGTAATGGCGGTGGCGCCGGCCGTACCGACGACAAGCCCCGTAGCTTCGGTCCGAAACCGGGTGGACGCAGTGGTGGCCGTGGCCGCAGTGGCGGTTCAGCCCAGGGTCGCCCGGCCCAGCGCCAGACTGCCTGAATAAGCTGATGTCTCCCTCATAAAAAGCGGGGCCCGAAGGCCCCGCGAGGGAGAGCGTACCAGGGAGGGGAACAACCGGGTATTCGTTGTCCGGTTGCTCCAGTACGCCTTCAAAACTGACTGATCATCGACGATCAGTTATCAGAACCTGTAACTGAAACCAACCATGTACACCAGCGGATCGATATCTACGTCGACTTCCGCCGTTCCCAGACGATTCCCGCCCGCATCATAAGCATCAATCTTCGCTGTGGTTTCAATGTCTGCCCACCAGATCGCCGCGTTCAGCGCAAACCTGTCGCTCAGACGGTAGTCCATGCCAAATTCCGCAGCCACCCCGAAACTGTCGTCCAGCCGCAGACCAGTGGAAGCCACACCACCGCCCAATGCTGCATCAACCGCACCGGTCAGGGTGTCAGAGGTCTTTTCTTCAAAGAAGGTGGTGTAGTTGATGCCAAGGCCCACATAGGGCTGCCACTTATGGCTGGCATGCATCGGGTAGTACTGCAGGGTCAGGGTCGGTGGCAGGTGTTTGGTTTCACCCAGTTTGCCGGCGCCGGCAATAGAGCCCGCGGCACTGATGTTGTGCTTGAACGGCGTTGCCGCCAGCAGGCCAACCGCAATGTGGTCAGTGATCAGGTAGCTCAGGTTCAGGCCCAGCTGGGTGTTGGAATCAACGCTGACCTTCCAGTTGCCATCTCCGACGCCATTGCCACCAAGGGTAACCGTATTGCTGGAGTCCTGGGGGTCCACCAGGACGGCACCGGCACGAACCAGAATATCACCGGCCTGGTAAGCCTGGGCAGTGCCCGCAGCAGCGAGAAGACCGGCAGCAAGAACGCTGAGAGTGAATTTACGGGACATATACGACTCCTTGACCTGAAAAGTGTTGACGGGCCAAGGCTACCGGTTCCCCGGTTGTAAAAATTGACGTACGACAAGCCCGCTTCCGTGGCGGAAGAATTCCCTGCAAAAGATTGATTCAGCTCAATAAAGTCCGGATGTTAAGGTCAGGTTGCGAAGTTGTTCAGGGGTATCGGCATCCGCCAGTACGCCAGGGTCGGTGACCGGTATCAGCCTCAGGTACTGACGGTTGTGTTGCAGCAGGTGCTTGCCACCGTCGTCGCCGGTGAGGGTTGCCATTTCGCTCCAGAACCGCCGGCCGATGATGACCGGGTGGCCGGGGCTTCCCTGGTGTACGGGTCGGGTAATGGTGTCGGCATCACTTGACTGGGCCAGGGTCGTCAGGGTTGCGCTGGTGATCAGCGGCATATCCCCCAGACAGACAGCGGCCGCGTCAACGTCCGCCAGGGTGGCATCGCTGGCGAGCGCTCGGAAGGCATCCGCCAGGCTGGCACCAAGTCCGTGCCGGGCATGAGCAGCGACGATCACCGGCGTTACCGCCGGTAGTCCGAAGCTGTCCGGCAGTTCGCCCCACTGCAACACCAACCGGGTCCGGGGAAAGACTCCGGCAATGCGCTGATAGCTGACGGCCAGCAGCCCTTGCTGACCGGCAAGACGAGCCTTGCGTTTGTCGTCGCTGCCGAAGCGCCGGGACTGGCCGGCGGCCATTACCAGTGCAACGGTTTTCGGGGTGAAGTCTGACACCGGAGTGTCAGACTTCATGGCGGGGCGTACCCTTGCGCACCCTTACGATATCCGCCATCACCGCCAGGGCGATTTCAGCCGGGGTTTTGCTGCCCAGATTGAGGCCGATGGGCATGTGGATGCGGGCAATCTGCTGTTCATCGAGCCCGCCGATGCGCTGCAGGCGTTCGGCCCGTGCCCGGGAGGTTTTCATGGAGCCCATCACACCGATATAGAAGGCCCCGGTTCGCACCGCTTCCATCATGGCCAGATCATCGATTCTGGGATCGTGGGTCAGCGCCACAATGGCGGTAGCTTCGTGACAGTGGCCGTCGGCGATGTACTGCGAGGGCAGGATTGGTTTCACAGTTATTCCAGGCAGGCTGAAGTCAGTGAGAACCTCTTCCCGGGGGTCGCAGACAATCACCTCAAAGCCCAGGGCCTGGGCGAACTGGGCGCAGGCTTCCGACACCGGAGAGATACCGGCAATGATCAGGCGCGCGGCGGGGCCGACCCGCAGTTTCCAGTAGCCCTTGGGCCCCGACTCCACTCTGGGGCCAAGACCATTGTCACTGTGAAGTTCCGCCGCTGTGCCATCCAGGCTGACCCGTCTTAGCAGGGGCTGATGACCGGTCAGCGCCTGCTGTAACTGGACCAGGTGATCCCGGGTAGGTTGTCCCGGGCTCAGTCGTTCAATCAGCACATCCAGCAGCCCGCCGCAGGGCAGGCGAACCCGGGGGCCATCAGGACCGTCGGGCTCACCATAACGGAGCTGGCTGACCGGTTCGGAGAACACCCCGTCCCGCAGCCGGGCAAGGAAGTCCTCCTCCACGCAGCCTCCGGACAGGGATCCGGCATGGCGGCCGTCTGCTGTGGCCACCAGCCAGGAGCCAGGCTCCCGGGGGGAGGAGCCGAAGGTGGCCAGTACCGTGCAGAGCCACACATCCTGGCCCTCGTCAGACCACTTGAGCGCCTGCTCTATGACCTGTAAGTCGAGTTGCTGCATGGTCTCTAGCCGGCCAGCTGATCACCCACCGGCAGTCGGCGGATGCGTTTGCCGGTGGCGGCAAAGATGGCGTTGGTGACTGCCGGTGCGACCGGTGGCAGGCCGGGCTCGCCTACCCCGCCCATGGGCAGGTCCGGGTTGTTATTGACCAGGTGTACCCGGATCTGACGCGGACCGTGTTCCATCCGCGGAATCAGGTACTGGTGGAAGTTGTCCTGCTCGATCCGGCCATCGCTGGCACTGATTTCCGTGTGCAGGGCAATACCGACACCCATGATGCAGGAGCCTTCCATCTGGGAGCGGATGCGCTCAGGGTTCACCTGCAGGCCGCAATCAAACGCAATGTCAGCCCCGTGCACAGTGACCTTGCCGGCGTCGTCCACTTCCACTTCCATCACCACTGCGGTGTAGGACTGAAAGCTGTGGTGTACCGCCAGACCCAGGCCCCGGCCTTTTGGCAGTTCTCTGCCCCAGCCTGCGGCTTCGGTGGCTTTCTCGACCACGCCCCGCAGTCGGGCGGTATCGATCTGGTAGATCGCCGGGTCTTCACCGTAGTTCCAGGTGTCGTTGACGTCCCGGGGATTGATCTTGCGATCCGGCCCCAGCAGTTCCAACAGGTAATCCCGATGGTCACGGCCGGCGGCTGCGGCCATTTCAGCGGCAAAGCTCTGAATGGCGTAAGCGTGGGGCAGGTTGTACACCGCCCGGAACCAGCCGATGCGAACGTGGGCCGGGGCCTCCGGGTTTTCCAGGCGCATGGCCGGGATGTCAAAGGGCAGGGTGTTAAAGCCCATGCCCAGCTCAAAGTCGGCCTTGTTCACGGCCGGTGCAAACAGTGACGTGATGCTGGGGGAAACGGTCCGGTGGCGCCAGCCCAGGGTCTTGCCAT
>NZ_CAXBDN010000223.1:0-7347 GCF_963974375.1 uncultured Marinobacter sp. | reverse complement strand
GCTGCTCGTAACTCTCGCCATCATCGGGGGCCAGCGTAATACCGATGCTGGAGGTGATCACCAGCTCGCCACCCTGAACTTCCACCGGCTGGGTAATGGCGTCGAGAATGCTGCGGGCCACCTTGTCACAGCCCTCAGCTCCGTTTACCTGATGCAACAGAACGGCGAATTCATCCCCTCCGAGGCGGGCGATGGTGTCTTCTTCCCGGACACTGGCGGCCAGGCGAATGGCGATGGTTTGTAGCAGCGTATCACCGGCGTCATGGCCCAGGGTGTCGTTGATCCGCTTGAAGTGGTCGACATCCAGGCTGATGAGGGCGCATTTGTGGCCATGGCGACTGGCGCTGGCAAGGGCACGACGACAGCGGTCCTCAAACAACCGCCGGTTTGCCGTGTCGGTGAGCACGTCGAAATGGGCAAGATAGTGAAGCTGGTCCTGGGTCTGGCGGATTTCAGTGATGTTCTGGCCAATCAGTATCAGCTGCTGGGGGCTTTCTTCGTCGTCGTCATCTTCCAGCTGGTTCAGGCTCCAGAGAATGATGTGGCGGCTGCCATCATAGCCGCGAATCCCGGTTTCCAGCGCTTCTTGACTACTGGAACGAAAGGTTTTCAGGATCTTCCAGGCCAGTTCATCACGATATTCTTCGGGAATAAACGTTTCCAGCAGGTTTCGGCCAACCGCCTCGTCCCGGCTGTAGCCGAACAGGGTTTCGGCGGCCGTATTCCACTGACGTATGCAGAACCGGGCATCCAGCAGCATGATGGGGGTGGCGGCTGTCTCGAACAGGGCGCGGAAATGGCGTGATGAGCGACGAAAGGAGCGCTCTGCCTGCTGGCGGACGAAGATTTCGTCTCTCAGCTCCTGATTGGCGGTTTGCAGTTCGCGGGTGCGATCGTCGACCACATCCTCCAGCCGGCTTTCCATGCGATGGCGTGCTCTCAGCAGTTCCCGAACATAGACGAAGGTACCGGCCAGCACCAGCAATGCCGGAGCCGCCGACCAGAGGAACTGGCTGATGGATTCCTGCTCCAGGGCGGATTCCGGGTACACCAGGAACAACAGCGGGCTGCAGGCCAGTGCAAGAATCAGCAGGCTGGCAAGGGTATCAAGGGTGATGGGCAGCCAGCGCGGGCCGGGCGGGTATGAATACTGGGGTTTACGCTTGTAACGGTTCACTGTTTCCCTGCCTTGTACGGAGAGCCGTGCTGGCTCTCTGGTTCCTTTTCCCGGGTGTGAGCCACCCGCAAACATGCCTGGCCTGATTGCTTACAGCGCTTGTGTCAGTCGCATCGAAAGATCGACCGCCTGAATATCTTTGGTCAGCGCTCCTATCGAAATGTAATCCACGCCGGTTTCGGCAATCGCCACCAGCGTCTTCTGGTTAATGCCACCGGAGGCTTCCAGCCGGCAGGCGCCGGCAACCAGGGTGACAGCCCTTCGCATATCTTCCAGGGAGAACTCGTCCAGCATGATCACATCCGCGCCTGCTTGCAGCGCTTCCCGGACTTCGTCCATGGTTTCGGTTTCAACTTCCACCAGGCGCCCCGGGGCAATCTCCCTGGCTTTGGCGACCGCTGCCGCAATGGAGCCACAGGCTGCTATATGATTTTCCTTGATCAGAAAAGCATCCCACAACCCGATACGGTGGTTGTCGCAGCCGCCGCAGGTTACCGCGTATTTTTCGGCAAAACGAAGTCCGGGCAGGGTTTTACGGGTATCAAGCAGACGCACGCCGGTGTGCTCAACCTGTGCCGCGTAATGATGACAGCGGGTAGCCACGGCAGACAGCGTCTGTAGCCAGTTCAATGCTGCCCGTTCTGCGGTCAGCAGGCTCCGGGCTGTGCCTTCGCAGGTAAACAGCACCTGATCCGGGACCACCTTGTCGCCATCACTGACGTACCAGCTCAGTGCCACATCGGGATCGACCTGACGAAATACCTCAGTTACCCAGTCGCAGCCGGCAATAATGGCGGTATCCCGGGTGATGACCCGGGCCCCGGCCTGGCGGTCGGCGGGAATCAGCGCAGCCGTAATATCACCGGTGCCGATATCTTCCCGCAAACTCAGCGCAACGGATTCAACGCGTGACTGACGTAACAACTCTGGAGACAGCGATGCCATTGTGGTTCCTGAATGATTAACTGATTCACAGAATGCGATTGTATCGGCCACGCTGTCAGGTTGAAACTCTTCAGCCTTTATTTTAGAGGGTGTAACCCGGTGTTTTTGTGACGCGTAGCGTCAGTTGGTGTAACCGTTGGCAACGATTTGTTACAGATATGAGGAGGGTTTAGGCCAACTTGTGACAAGGTTCCGGGAATCACAAACGGTGACAAAAACTGACACATATTGACGATGGAAGCGCCTATGATGTGTTACTGAAAGTGTGAACCAATGTTAAACGGGGTCCGTGGTCATGGCGCAGGACAATAAAGTGGTCAGTCTCAGAGAGGCGCAGGGACAGCGCGTAGCAATACCCGCAACCCTTGTGCGTTTGCGGGATACGTCGGCCCGTGCCCTGACCAAAGTCCTGTCTGACTTTTTTGACAGCGCAGACGACGTGCTGTTCGGTATGGCAGACCGCGCCGGCTCGAATCAGGATCAGGTGGCCTACTTCGATGCCATGCGGGAGTTACGCCTGCGCCGCAAGGCCATGACCAATACAGTGTTGCAGTGGGTCAGTCGCGCCTTCAACGAAATAGGGCGCTTTGATCCCATGCCGTCCAGTCGCGGTCTGGAAGAAGTGGATCAGGATTCCCTGACCCTGATGGATGATTCCGAGCTCGAACGCAAGGTAGCCATTGAGGGACTGATTACCAAGCTGGGCAATCGTTACGGCGAACAGGTACGACTGCTGAACGCTCGTATTGCCCATGCCACCGGGCTGCGTTCACTGGCGGACCGCCAGATGCCCCTGAGCCCCGAGGTGATCTGTATCGGTCTGGGCGAGGCCAGCAGCGAACTGGAAATCGATATCCGGGCTCGCCTTGTGGTGATCAAGCTTTTCGACCGGCTTCTGGTTGACCGACTGGAGGACCTCTATCGGGAAGCCAATCGCCTTCTGGTTACCGAGGGGGTCTTGCCGGACCTGCGGCGAGCGCCGGTCAATGGTTCATCACCGGTGCCAAAGCCAGGCCGTTCAGTGCCGCCTTCGGGCCGGGAACAGTCGCCGGGGCTGGATGAAGACGACCCGGGTGGACAGTACAACTTCTCCGACCTGACGGCGCTGTTGCATCAGGGCGAACCGGCACCGCGAACCAGCGCAGGGTTCAGCCACGGCCGGGGTACGTTACCCGTGGTGGACACGGCTGCGCTCATGCAGCAGCTGAGCCGCCTGCAAGGCAGTTCCAGCATCACTGATGGTGGTGATGTGTTGCCGCTGTCGTCGTTGTTGGGGCGGGTTATTCCGTCAGGGCCGGACCGCCAGTTGCCAGTGAATCAGGTCGACGGAGATGTCATCAACCTGGTGGCGATGCTGTTCGAATTCATTCTGGACGACCGCCAGTTGCCCTCCGTGATGAAGATGCTGATCGGACGCTTGCAGATTCCGGTACTCAAGGTGGCGTTGCTTGACCGCAGCTTTTTCAACCGAGGTGGTCATCCCGC
This sequence comes from uncultured Marinobacter sp., assembly GCF_963974375.1. GTDB lineage: Bacteria > Pseudomonadota > Gammaproteobacteria > Pseudomonadales > Oleiphilaceae > Marinobacter. The sequence goes on along the minus strand of NZ_CAXBDN010000223.1, from coordinate 3,740 downwards.
CCGGAAACTGCTTAACGAGCTCGCCAATGCCGGTATCGGCTGGTCGGCCAAGGCGGAAGGACAGCGCGATCCGCTGCGGGAAAAAGTGGAGCACGTGGTCAGCCGGCTGCTCAATGAATTCACCGATAATGTCAGCCTGTTCAGTGAACTGTTGGCAGATTTCCAGCACTTCATGGATCTGGATCGCCGGCGCCGGGAGCTGGTGGAGCAGCGACTGCGGGACGCCGAGGAGGGCAGAGCAAAGCAGGAGCTTGCCCAGGAGCGGATCCATGGCTTGCTGGCGGATCTGATCACCGGCCGAAGCCTGCCTGAAAAAGCCGTCGCGCTGATGGAAGAGCCCTGGCGCAAGTATCTGGAATGGGTGTTTCTGCGGCAGGGCGATGACAGCCCCCGGTGGCAGAGTGTCGTCCGATTGACCGAGCGCCTGGTCTGGACGCTGGATCCACAGCCCGTTACTGGCGACACCCGGGCCGAATTGCTCAGGGCTGTGCCGGAAATTACCGACGCCCTGCGGGCAGGGCTTCAGGAGATCTCCTGGGACCCGTTTGCCATCGATACTGCCATCCGCGACCTTGAACTTGCCCATGTGGACGTCCTGCAGGGACTGGTGGCCGCCCGCAAGCCGGCCCAGGAAGCTGCAGCCCCTTCAGATGCCGGTGTTGCAGGAACCGGGGAGATTCCGGTTCTGACCGGTGACAGCCTGAACGACCAGTCTGATCAGGAGGTGTACGACCCGGCAGCGGACGAATCGGTGCTGGCAGAGCTGGACGCTCAGATCCAGTCTGCAGAAGCATTGCAGCAGAGCCGTGTTTCCGGGCCTGAGATCACTCCCACCGATGCCGTCGAAGCCTCCGCTGTGAACGACAGCGTCGCGCAGGCGCCGGAGGTCAGTGCTGAGCCGGCCGTGGCAGGTTCACCCTGGCTGGAGCGCGCGGCCGGTATGCGCGTGGGTTGCTGGGTAGAAATGACCCGTGAAAATGACGGCGGACGCCTGCGCTGCAAACTGGCGGCCATTATCCGCGCCACCGGCAAGTACATCTTCGTCAACCGGAACGGAGCCAAGGTTGCGGAATACCGTATTGAAGAGCTGGCCGAAACCCTGGCCAGCGGCAAGCTGACCATGCTGGATGACGGGCTGATTTTTGACCGGGCGCTGGAATCCATCATCGACAACCTCCGCCACAACCGCAAGGACTGATCCGCAAGCCCGCTGTCAGGAACGTGCAGTCATTCGTAGCGGGTCTCCGGCACTGCTGCGGTGCGACCGGCTCCCGGCTGGTGTCCCGGGCAGCCTTTGTGGTTCAATCAGGAAACATCCTGAACCGGCCGGATTATTCCGTTGAAATCTTCGACTCCCGATTCGTCTTTTCCAGACTCCCTGTCTTCAGCCCCCTCAGCTCAGAACGGGTCCGGCCCGGACCCTGGCCCCGTAGACCGGCTGCCGCAGTCGCCGGAGGATCCTCGCTGGCATGAAGAAATCCAACACCTGCGGGAGCTCGGTCGTTTCCGGGACGTGCGCTGGTGTCCATCACCAAATTTCGGGCCGCGGCCTGATCCGGCGGATATCTCGCTGCTGGTGGTCCACAATATAAGTCTGCCACCGGGGCAGTTCGGTGGTGGCCATATCGAAGCGTTTTTCTGCAACCGCCTGGATGCCAGCCTTCACCCCTATTTCGAAACCATTGCCGGCATGACCGTGTCCGCACATGCCCTGATCCGCCGCGACGGGGAGCTGGTGCAGTTCGTGAGCTTTCGGGACCGGGCCTGGCATGCGGGCAGATCCCGGTTTGGCGAGCGAGAGGAGTGCAATGACTTTTCGATTGGTATCGAGCTTGAGGGGACCGATGATATTCCCTATACCCGGGCCCAGTACCAGTGTCTGGCCCGGGCGGCTCGCCTGATCAGCGCAGCCTGGCCAGAGATTGATGACAGCCGGATGACGGGCCACTGCGATATCGCTCCGGGCAGGAAGACCGATCCTGGTCCTGCCTTTAACTGGACGTATTTCAGGGAACTGATGATCGGGTAACTGACGCCAGTACCTGCATCCTCGCAGGCTTCCGGGGCTGGTCTGAACAGCCGCCGGATGATCCGGCGGCTGTGATCCCATGGCTGGCTATTGGCGAGGACAGCCGCCAGGCCGGCAAAAGGTCAGTGCTGTTCCCAGAGTATTTCTTCACCACCGTTACGACGAGCCAGTACCCTCGCTATCACAAACAGCAGATCGGATAACCGGTTGAGGTAATGCCGTGATGCGGTGTTGATGGAGTCCTCATGCCCCAGCGCCACCACCACCCGTTCGGTTCGACGGCACACGGCCCGGGCCAGATGGCATTGGGCCGCTGCCGGCGATCCACCTGGCAGAATGAAGTTCTTCAGGGGCGGCAGTGCTTCGTTGTACTGGTCCAGGGAGGATTCCAGCCAGTCGATATGTTCGTCGTTAATGACCCGGCTGCCGGGTATGGCGAACTCGCCGCCAAGGTCAAACAGGTGATGCTGCACCCGGCGCAGAATACCGGCCAGATCGTCCTCGTTGTTCAGTTGTTCGATCAGCAGGCCCAGGTGGCAGTTCAGCTCGTCGGCCATACCCATGGCCTCAACCCGCTGGGCATTTTTGGCAATACGGTTGCCGTCCGCAAGTCCGGTGGAGCCGTCGTCACCGGTGCGGGTGTAGATCTTGGAGAGGCGGTTGCCCATGGTGTGCTCCCTGTTCCGTTAAGTGGCGGATGGTCCGGGTGTGACCGACAGTTGTTGTACCTGTTGCCGGAGCATTTGGTTCACTGGTGTCGCGATATTCAGTGCCTTGCCGCGATCGGCGACATACCCGTTAATATAGTCAATTTCAGTGGTACGCCCCCGCAGGACATCCGCCCTCATGGACGAAGTATTGGTAGCGGTACTGCGGGCCACCGCTTCAATCTTCTGGCGCAGTTCACCCGCACCGGGACTTTGCAGCCCCTCTGCGATCATGACCTGATGCAATTCTTTACAGACCCCGTCAATCCACTGCAGATAGAAAGGTGCGGTCAGAATCCCGCCGTTGGGGCAGTCCAGCAACGCGGTAAAGGCATTGATGCCGGCGTTGATGATCAGCTTTTGCCAGAGCCTGGCGCGGATGTCCGGCTCCGGCATCACCGCAAGGCCGGTGTTGCCCAGCAGGGTGACTATCTGCGAAAGCAATGGCTCAGCGGCCGGGGTCATCGCCCCGATCCAGGTCTGCCCGCGACCGGCATGCACGGTCAGGCCGGGCTCCGGACGATTGGCCCCCTCGGTGGTGCTGGCTGCAAGAACAGGGCGGTCGGGCCATTGGGCTGCCACCGCTTGCTGACTGCCCATGCCATTCTGGAACAGAACCAGCGGAACGGCTTCAGGCAGTGATGGCAGCGTGGCTTTCAACGCAGACAGTACGTCAGTGGCTTTGGTGGTGACCAGCAGCAGCGAAGGGCGGTCTGTGGCCGGGTCCAGAAATGAAACCGACACTTCAGAAGCCTGTCCTTGCGGCGTTTGCAGCTGGTAGCAAAGTGACGCCGGGTTGGTGCCAGGCCGTTCAACAAAGCCGACCCGGGATCGGGCCGCAGTGTTACCGGCCGGGGCCAGAGCGAGATAGCCGGCCCACAACTGACCCAGAGCACCGGCACCGAGAATGGCGGTGAGGCCATCCCCGGCACCCGGCTGTCCGGACTGGAACCGACTCATGATTTACATGGCCTCTACGGCAGCTCGCTGTTCGCTGAGGCGGG
>NZ_CAXBDN010000222.1:0-7469 GCF_963974375.1 uncultured Marinobacter sp. | reverse complement strand
TTTCCCCCGCCGTTAATGCCGTGTCGGCAACGACAACTGAGGCGGTGGGTGCAACCGCGTCCACCAGCACACCGGTAGTGGAGCCCACAGAGGCAAGTGCCGTATCAAGGTCGTTGCCCACGCTGTCGCGCAGGGTGCCACCGTTGACATCAATTGCCGCGGCCAGGGCAATGCCATCGGTATCTTCATCCCCTGCCTGCACGGTGTAGCGGAACGTCAGTGCAGATGTACCAGCACCACTGAAGTAGGTGGCCTGGCGCGTGGTTGCGCCCACAGTGAGGGCGATTTGCGGTGTGCCTCCACCGGTATTAACCGTTACATTTTCGTTCGCATTGACGGTGAAATCGAGATTCTGGCCCGCAACATAGCTACCGTTGGCCGGCACGCTGACGCTGGTCACGGCGGGAGTTACCGCATCGACCAGAATGTCGGAAGTGTTACCCACTGAGTTCAGAGTCAGGCCGAGGTTGTTACCGGAACCGTCCTGCAGAGTTCCTCCGTTGGTGTCCAGGGCGTTGATGTTGATGCCATCGGAATCGTTGTCGCCTTCCTGCACGGTGTAACGAAATACGATGGCTGACGTACCACTGCCACTGATGTACTGGGCATATTGCGTGGTTGAACCCAGGGTCAACGCGAGACGCGGAGTACCACCGCCGGTATTGACCAAAACAGGCTGGCTTGTGTTGACAGCAAAATCCAGATTCTGACCGCTGATATACGTCCCGTCGGCCGGAACACTGATACTGCTTATGGCCGGCACACTATTGTCCACGACAGCGTTGGTTGAATCTGAACGGCTGGTGATATTGCCCGCATGATCAATTGCGCTAATCGAGACATTACGGTTGATACCTTCAACTGCGCCTGCAACAAGCGTGTGGGTCGCCGTCCAGGTGTCGGCGCTATTCGTCGCTGGCACGGCTGCACTGCCACCGAACTGGCTGAAATCGACTGAGACGGAACTGATAACATCACTGTTATTGTCCCCAGAGAGAGAGTTGTCCCAGGTTGCAGTGACCGTGTCGCCAACGATATAAGTCCCGCCGGTACCAGAAGCTCCGCCAATGCTGATAGCGACATCGGTTAATGTAGGGGGAACATTGTCCACCGAGGCGTTGGCGGTATCCGCGGTGGTTACGGAATTACCGGCATTGTCAGTCGCGGTGAATGCGATATTGCGATTAACACCGTCAAGAGCACCAGAAAGGATGGTGTAGGTCGACGTCCAGGTGCCACCATTGTTCGTCGCAGCGACTGCTGCTCCGCCGCCGAACTGACTGAAATCAACGGTCGCGGCAGCGATAGTATCGCTGTTATTGTCACCGCCAGCGGTATTGTTCCAACTGGCGGTAATGGTATCGCCTATTCTGAACGCACCACCGGTTCCAGTGGCGCCGCTGATGCTGATGTTAGTACTGGTCACTGTGGGCGCGACGTTATCCACCGTGGCGTTGGTGGTATCTGCAGTGGTGGTGAGACCATCCCCGTTGGTTGCGGTGACACTGACATTGCGATTAGCCGCATCAATGGTGCCACTGACAATGGTATAGGCAGAGGTCCAGATTCCATTACTCTCGGTAGCGGCAACTGAATTACCACCGCCAAACTGTGAAAAATCGATCATAACGCCGGTAATACTGGCGTTGCCGTCGCCACTGCCAGTATTGTTCCAGCTCACGGCAATGGTATCGCCGATTTTATACGCGCCGCCAATTCCGGAAGCGCCGCTAATGCTGATGTTACCGTCGGAAACAACTGGAACGACGGTATTAACGACGGATGTATTTCCAGTAAATGAATCAATGTTGGTATTGAGAAAAACTGTTCCCGTCAGACGAACTTCATCAACCGTAAGACCTCCATAACTCAGAGTACCGCTTACCCCTGTCGGCATCGTCTGGCCAATACCAACCAGGACTCCATTTTTGTAACCGGCAACCGTGATGTTGCTACCCGAGGTGTTATCCAAATAGATGCTGGTAAAGATGAATTCCGCGCCGTCGGCCCGGGATATCCTGAAGCGCTCCGTAGTATTCGAATCGGGAATACCGGACTGTAGATTCTGCGATGGCCCGTTGTTCTCGCCATACTGGGGCTGCCATGCCATGTCTCCGCCATCGCCTTGGGCGGCAAATCCAAACTGGAACGACGCCCCCCCCAGTGAGCGAGTCAGCGATGTTTGAATTCCCGTATTATCATCAAAGGTTTCCACAAACGGCGCAGCGCCAACGTCAGCCGCACCCATCAAGATCAAAAGTACTGTCAGCAGTGCGGTGGGCAACCTTCGATAATGGCGTCGTTTCATGAAGCCACTCCACAGAGATAGATTTACTTGAAACTTTTTTATTGTGTAGCGCAACATGATGCCTTCTCTGACAGTTTAAATTGTCGACTCATGAACGACAGCGAATTCAAATTCAACTTTTGGAGGGTCCTGAAGTTCGCTGGCGAGAGTACTCGAAAAAAATCCTGCACCGCTGACTGGAAGACAGCCCGGACTTTTGACTATTACTTTTTCGTTAGGTGCGACAATAAACCAGCCCAGCGTTACTGTCGCCAGCAAAACGGTAAAATTAGGTAATTTACTGATTGGTTTAGGTGCTGACTGAAAGAAACTAGGAACTGCTTGATCAGCAGAGGGAAAATTCCGCAAATAAAACGAAGAAAGGCAGACCGGAAACTACCGATCTGCCTTCATATCAACCGGGAACAGGAGCGGGCACTTAGCTAACGCCCGCTGAACTTCGGCTCTCTTTTTTCCAGGAAATGAGCAACACCTTCCTTGAAGTCTTCACATGAGAAAGACTTTGCCATCTCCCGGTCCGCCATTTCCCAGGATTCAGACAGGTCCTGAAACAGCGAATCGAAGATCTGCCGTTTCATCACCCCTATGGATCTCGGCGACGACTGGGTGACCAGTTGCGCTGCCCAGCTCTGGACTTTTTCCAGAAAGCCCTCTTCCGGCAATGTCCAGACCAGACCCATTTTCTCCGCCTCGGCCGCGCCCACGGCACGTCCTGAATACAGAAGATCTACCGCATTCATCGGACCCACCAGCCGCGGCAGCATCCACGCAATACCGTGCTCCGCCACCAGCCCGCGACGGGCGAACGCAGTCGTCAGTTTGGTGTGCTCGGCCATGAACCGCACATCGCAGAACAGTGTCATGCACAGCCCCATGCCGGCGCAGGGGCCGTTGATGGCGGCCACGATGGGTTTGGCTACCCGCAACAGGTAGCTGAAACGCTGCTGATAGTTCCTTTCGACCGGGTCTCCAGCGGGACTGGCGGTCACTGTTTCGGTACTTTCCTCACTGCCGCCCTGATCGATGGCGGAGGTCAGCAGGTTCATATCGGCGCCGGCGCAGAAGCCACGCCCTTCGCCGGTAACAATGATAATCCGCACCTGCTCATCAGCGTCGGCGGACTCAATGGCTGACCTGACCTCCGTTTCCATGGTTCTGGTCCACGCGTTCAGTTTGTCAGGGCGATTCAGGGCAATGGTTGCGACATAGCCGTCCCGGCGGTAAATAATCTCTTCATAGTTCATTGTTTTATCCTTGATTCGATCAATAGAAAGTGAGCATTGCACGCAGTGATTCTGCATTCCTGAAAAAATCAGGAAACCAACAAACGGAAAGCCGTCGAGGTATGACGTCTATCGGTTATCTGTCCACTAATCACGTCGCCGTAAAGAAAGCTTTCTCCGATGCGCACCAACAGATAGGCCAGATCGTCTGGTACAATGGGCGGGCTCCAGTCTGAGATCTCAAGCTGTTGCCGAATCATGTCTGCCATGGCCACGATAAAGCGGGATTGGACTATGCTGGATTTGGAAGTCAGGATACGAATGGCATACTCGGGATCTTGCCGGATAAACACGCTCAACGGCTCGCTCGCCATCATTTCGCTGACAAGCTGCTCACAGACATAAATCACATAGTCAGCCCCCTTGCCGGGCGCCCTTTCCAATATATCCTCGAACATTTTCTGGCAATAAGACCAGATAACCTCCCCCAGAAATAACTCCTTGTTTCCGACCCATCGGAACAGCGTTGCCCGATTGATGCCCAGCTCCTGTGCCACTGAGCCCAGCTGGATCCGCTCCCCTTCTCGCCATCGCTTCCGTCCCAGCTTCAGGGCATCGACCGGTGTTGCCTGTGGATTGGTATCTCGTTCTGCCATCGCTCGAGCGAGTGGCGTCTCATCTTGCATCACTTATCCTTTTTGTTGCAGCATGGCATCACAATAGCATAATGTTGCTCGTGTGAGTCTGTTTGACGCGCCACATGTGTATTCGCGGATAACAGTAGTAAAGCGGCTGTCCGACCGCAGCATCAGAAACAATAATAATCCGAGTACGGAGCTACAATATGTCAACCTCAGTTCTGACACAGAACCCGTCCTGGTACCAGACCTATCCGGAGGGCATCCCTGAAGTGCCGGTGCTTTCCCGCCGCTCGGTGCACCGGATGCTGTCGGACTCCGCAGTGCGCTGGCCTGAGCGAGATGCTCTTCACTTTATGGGCTGGAAAGCCTCCTATCAAGAGCTGGACCATTTGGTGTCCCGGGCGGCCAGTGGGTTTCAGGCACTGGGGGTCGGCCCCGGTGTACATGTCGGACTTTATCTGCCAAATACACCTCATGGCATTATCAGCTTCATGGCCGTGCTCAGGGCCGGCGGTGTTGTGGTGAATTATTCGCCCCTGGACGCCGAACGTATTCTGGAACACAAGATCAATGACAGCGAGACCGATTTAATGGTCACGCTGGACCAGAAGTCACTGCTTCCACAAATGTCCCGGCTTATGGGACAGACCCGGCTGAAATCTCTGATCGTTGGCTCCCTGGAGGACTTCAGCGCTGAACCAGAAAAGGTTCAGGCTCAGCAAATCGCCGCTGGGGATACCGTTGAAAGGCCCGAGTTCTCCTCCAGCATAATTTCCTTTAAATCACTGATCGACAACGAAGGAAATGTCGAGCTCCACCCTGATGCGGAAGCACCTGACGCTCTCGCCGTACTTCAGTACACCGGAGGTACGACCGGCGCCCCCAAGGGAGCCATGTTAACCCACCGCAGCCTTTCCAGCGCAGCTGACCAACTGGCCAACGCTCTGGGCACCACACTGAACGAAGGTCAGGAGCGCACCCTGGCGGTGCTACCGCCATTCCATATCTACGCCATCACTGTAAACATGTTAGTGGGCTTCCGGCTGGGATCAACCCTCTACCAGCAGCTTCGTTTTGAACCCGAACAGGTGCTGCGAACAATTGAGCAGGAACAGATCACTATCTTCCCTGCAGTACCGACCATGCTTTCGGCCCTCCTGGCGAATCCCGAGCTCGAACGCTACAACCTGACCTCCCTCAAACTTTGCAACTCCGGCGGAGCACCGTTGCCAGTAGAACTCCAGCAACGCTTTATCCGCGCGGCTGGCTGCTCAGTAAAAGAAGGCTGGGGCATGACCGAGACAACATCGGTGGGTACCTTTATGCCAGAAGGATTGAAGCCGCCCGCCGGATGTTGCGGTCTGCCAGTACCCGGTACGGACCTGTGTATTGTCTCCATGGACAACGAAGAACGACGATTGCCTCCCGGAGAGCAAGGCGAGCTCTGTATCCGTGGACCTAACATGATGAAGGGTTACTGGAAGCGCGAAGACGCTACCGCCGAGTCTATGACCCGCGAGGGATATTTCCGCAGCGGCGACGTGGCATTCATGGACGAGGCAGGCTTCCTCTACATCGTTGACCGTACCAAAGACATGATTATCTGCAGCGGTTACAACGTTTACCCTCGCAACATTGAGGAGGCGATCTATGAACATCCGGCCATTGCTGAAGTATCGGTTATCGGGGTACCGGATGAGTATCGGGGACAGAGCCCACGAGCCTATATCACCATCAGGGAAGGTCAAACTGCGCCCACTTTGGAAGAACTTCAGGCGTTTCTGAAATCACGCCTCGGGAAGCACGAAATGATCCACGGCCTGGAGGTCCGGGAGGAACTGCCCAAGACCCCGGTTGGCAAGCTTTCCAAGAAAGAGCTCTACGCAGAAGTCGGCCGGTAACGGCCTCCGAAAACAACAATCGAGCAAAACAGGAAGGTGTTATGAAACAGTTTGGTTCAAAACTGCTGACGTCGGTTTCTCTGGCTGCCTGTATTGGCTTTGCAAGTGCAGGTACACAAGCCGATTTGCGCTTTGCTCTTGGCTATCCCCAGGGCTCCATTCCAGCGCTGTCTGCTGAAGTCTGGGCGGAGACCTTTGAGGCTGAAAGTGGTGGCAACGCCTCCGCGCAGGTCTACCCTCTTTCGCTGCTCAACCTGATGGAAACATCGGCAGGCCTTAGAGACGGCATGGCGGACGTAGGTATTATCATCATGAGCTATTTCATAAACGAGTTTCCTTCTGCTCACATGGTGACGGAGCTAACCATGCTGCTAGAAAAGGAGGAACTTAAAGGTCCGCACGGTGCCATTTTCAGCGGCGCCGTCATGGAATACGTCATGCTGAACTGTCCGCAATGTGCCGATGAATTCAAGAAACAGAACCAGGTGTTTCTGGGCAGCGGAACGACATCTCCTCTGCCGTTGATGTGTAACAAGTCGGCCACCAGACTGGATCAGATGGAAGGTCTGCGCCTGCGAGGAGGAGGCGCCCAGCACGCACGCTGGGCCCAGCACGTTGGAGCAACATCGGTTCAGATGTCGGTGAATGAGGTCTATGATGCGCTGGATCAGGGAGTTGTAGACTGCACCATCCAGACTGCCACAGAGCTGACGGTCTTCCGACTGATGGAGGTTGTCAGCCATATAACCACCGGTACTCCCGGCGGAGGATACGGCGGCAGCGCTCTTTCCAACATGAATCGCGACCGCTGGATTTCACTCCCTGAAGCACAACGCACCGCGGCCCTGAAAGCGGGAGCGGCCATGGCGGCGGATGCAATCTGGGCCTATTACCTTAGCAATGAAGAGAATCTGGCAGAAGCAAAAGAACGTGGCATTCAGGTTGTCGAGGCGGACCAGCCACTGGTCGATGAAACCGCCAGATTCATCGAGGCTGATGTAAAAAATATTGCAAGCCATTACGCCAGCCGGTACGGCCTTGAAAACACCGAAGAACAGATTACAACCTTCCGCGGCATTCTCGATCGTTGGCTGGATCTGATTGAAGGCGTGGATGGAAAGGAAGAGCTGCAACAGCTTTATTGGGATGAAATCTTCTCGAAAGTCGATGTGTCCAGCTACGGACTCTGATCGCGCAATCCCGGGGGCGGTTGAGCCCGCGTCCGGGAGTTTGATGTGCCGTTACCCACCCGTACCGGCATAAATGCCAGCTCTCACCTACCTTTGATAACCAACACACGTCTGTAACCTTACCGGAGGCTGCCTGCCTATGTTTTTGATTGGCCGCATACTCGCCCATATCACGAACGTGATGACCATCATCGGCGGTCTTGCCA
>NZ_CAXBDN010000221.1:0-7497 GCF_963974375.1 uncultured Marinobacter sp. | reverse complement strand
CCTGCAGTGGCAGTTCGCTGTCCACCCTGAGCTCGAAATCCTCGCCGTACTGCAGACGGGCGGCGATATGCAACGTCATAGTCTGGCCACCTCAAAACGGCGGTTAATGCTGTAGACCACGAAGAGAGTGACAAAGGCGAAGACCAGCAGCATCAGCGACAGGCTGTGGGCGGCGGCGTAGTTCATGCCCTCGGCATGGTCGTAGATGAGCACCGACAATACCTTGGTTTCGCCGGGTATACTGCCGCCAAGCATCAGAATGACTCCGAACTCCCCCAGGGTGTGGGCAAAGGTCAGGGTGGCGGCCACCACAAAGCCACCCCGGGTCAGCGGAAAAATCACCGTGCGAAACCGGTCTACGACCCCGGCCCCCAGGCTGCTGGCCACCTCCACCGGGCGTTTGCCAAGATTGCTGAAGGCCTGGGTCAACGGCTGCACCGCAAAGGGCATGGAATAGATCACTGAGGCCACCAGGATGCCTTCAAAGGAAAACGCCAGATGGTGCAGCCCCAGGTTCTCAAGTGTCTGTCCCACAAACCCCCGCGGCCCCAAAACGATCAGCAGATAAAACCCCAGCACCGTTGGCGGCAGCACCAGTGGCAGAGCCACTACCGCCTGGACGATCACCCGGACCGTGGAGCGACCCTGGGCCAGCCACCAGGCCAGAGGCGTGGCCAGCACCAGCAGAATAACGGTGGTGTACAGACACAGCCTGAAAGTGACTTCGATGGCCTGCCACTCTGCTGGCCCAAGTGAAAACATATAGTGTCCTTTCTGGAAAGCGGGCGGTTACTCCGGCATCTCGAAGCCGTAGCGGATCATTATGGCGTGGGCGTCTTCGGTGGTCATAAAGTCAGCAAACGCCAGCGCTTCGGGCTTGTTTCCCCCGCGCCGGGTGACCACATAGCCCTGGGTCAGCGGCCTGTGCAGGGCCTCGTCGATGAGGTAATGATTGTGTTTTGCCAGATCCGGAAACCGGGCCAGCGACAGGGCGATGATACCTGCCTGTGCGGCACCGGAACTGACCATCTGCGCGGTATGGGCGATGTTCTCACCAAACACCAGCTTGCCCTGCAACGCGTCCCAGACACCGGCGGCCTGGAGGGCCTCCTTTGCCCGCATGCCATAGGGAGCGTGTGCTGGCTGGGCAATGGCTATGCGGCGGATCGAATCTGTGGCCAGGTCATCAAAGGTGAGACCAGCTGCGTCCAGGGTGGTACTCCAGATCACGATGCGGCCAAGGGCGTAGACTGCGGGTTCGGTGGCGGTCAGGCCCTCCTCATGGAGTCTTTCCGGGAAGGCAATGTCGGCGGAGAAGAAAAGGTCGTAGGGCGCGCCGTTGATGATCTGCGTGGTCATTTTCCCGGAGGAGCCGTAAATAACCTCGATGTTGGCATCGGCGTGGGCGTCACGATAGCTGTTAACAATGTCATCCAGTGCGTAGCGAAGGTCTGACGCTGCCGCAATGCGTAGCGGTTCACTGGCCTGCAGTGGGTACGACAGCAGCAGAGCAAGGACTGTCAGCAGCGTTCGGCCGGGAAATCCCCAAAAGGCCATTCAATGTCTCCCGTTCAATGCCTGTCCGGAAGCGGCATTTTCTCATTGATCATCCGGTTATCGCGAACAGAATACACTGTCGCAAGCAGATTACAGAGTTGGCTGGTGCTTCGGCTTTGCAACGGATAATGGGATTTGCCTCAGCAGACAGTGTTGCGTGATTATACCAGTCGAGCTTGCAGATACCGATCAGGGCGCAGTCGCAGGCCCTCAGCCACTTGTCAGTGCCCTTGTGATTTTCAAGGGGGGACCTGTCACCTTTATTCACTCGGCACCCAGGGATCAGCAACAAAATGGAATTCTATTTTTTACTGACAGCCACCCTTGTTCTGGCGGTGCTGACGTTCTTGCCGGTTTTGCGATTTGAAGCCTGGTGGATTCGTCTGTGGGACTTTCCCCGGCTGCAGCTGGCGGTGTTCATTGTTGTGCTGCTGATCGTTCAACTCACACGACTGGACCTGTCCGAGCCTGTCAGCTGGGGCCTGGTGGTGATTGCAGTGGCTTGCCTGGCCAATCAGGCCTGGTGGATCCTTCCCTATTCGCCGTTCTTCCGAAAGGAAGTGGTAAATGCCAAAGGCAAGCGTGGTGAAGCCCTGGCCGTGATGACGGCCAATGTACTGACGCCCAATCGCAACGCACCGGCCCTGGTCACTTTGGTCCGGCAACACCGGCCGGATATTCTGGTTACCCTGGAATCGGATCAATGGTGGGAAGATCAACTGCGGGAACTGGAAAGCGATTATCCTCACACCATTAAATGCCCCCTCGATAACCTTTACGGCATGCATGTCTACTCCCGCTTGCCACTACAGGATGCTGAAACCCGGTTCATGGTGGAGGATGACGTGCCTTCGATGCACGCCAAAGCCGTGCTTGCTTCAGGCCGGCAGGTACGGGTTCACTTCCTGCACCCGGCGCCACCAAGCCCGACCGAAAATGACGAATCCACCGAGCGGGATGCGGAGCTGGTTCTGGTGGCCAGAGAGGTTGCCGATGAGTCCGGCCCGATTATTGTGACCGGTGACCTGAACGACGTGGCCTGGTCGGAAACGACCCGGCTATTCCGAAAAATCAGCGGGCTGCTGGATCCCCGGGTGGGGCGCGGCATGTTCAACTCCTTCCATGCTGAGCACTGGTTAATACGCTGGCCACTGGATCACGTGTTCCACAGTCACCACTTCACCTTCGGCAGTATGAGGCGGTTACCGGCTTTCGGCTCGGATCACTTTGCTATTCTCACTACCCTGGTCCTTGAACCGAGTTCCCAGGACGAGGAGGATGGCCTGTCAGCGGATAAAGACGACCGCGAGCTGGCGGATGAAAAACTGGCCCAGGCCAACACGGACTGATCGCCTGATCTTTTTGAACCCAAACGTCACAGAGGTGCATCAGTGACCCCGGAGCAACTCGATGTCATGCTGGAAACGATTCCCGACGTACGGGATGGCCTGACCCGTACCGAGCGAATCATTCTGTACGTGCTCGATAAAACCCAGAAAGAGCTGAAAGGGCGTAATGTTCCGACGGTTATGCTGTATGGCCGGGTGCTGGAGCACGTAAATCTGAGTGAAGCTGAACTTCACCTCTATCTGGATCGGCTCGGGGTCAAAGGGGATGGTCGTTAAAACATCGGGCGCCACACGCCTGCTCACGGGTAACTGATCTGATCACACGCCCCGGGCGAACTACTACTGCACGGGCTGGTAACTTCCTTGCGTACCTGAGCTGTTACGCTACAGTCAGGGAACCTGATAATACGAGGACATTTGAATGAGCAATGAAACCTACACGCCACCAAAAGTCTGGAAATGGGATGCTGAAAGCGGCGGCAAGTTTGCCAGCATCAACCGGCCTGTGGCCGGACCGACCCATGACAAGGCCCTGCCAGTGGGGAAAAACCCGATTCAGCTATACTCGCTGGCAACTCCTAACGGTGTGAAGGTCACCATACTGCTGGAAGAGCTGCTGGAAAAGGGCATCACCGAAGCAGAGTACGATGCCTGGCTGGTCCGCATCACCGAGGGCGAGCAGTTTGGCAGTGGCTTTGTGGAGGTGAATCCCAACTCCAAGATTCCGGCCATGATGGATCACAGCGTGAATCCGCCACTGCGGATTTTCGAGTCTGGCTCCATGATGCTCTATCTTGCAGACAAGCACTGCGAGTTCATTCCGAAGGATATTCACGGCCGTACCGAGTGTCTGTCCTGGCTATTCTGGCAAATGGGCAGTGCACCTTTCCTTGGTGGTGGCTTTGGCCATTTCTACGCCTATGCGCCGGAAAAGTACGAGTACCCCATCAACCGTTACACCATGGAAGTGAAACGTCAGCTGGATGTGCTGGACCGGCAACTGGCCAACAACCGCTTCATCGCGGGTGATGAGTACAGCATCGCCGACATGGCTATCTGGCCCTGGTACGGCGCTGCCGTCACCAACAAGGTTTATGATGCAGCCGAATTCCTGGAAGCCCACACCTACACCAACGTATTGCGCTGGACCGAGGAAGTCGCACAACGGCCAGCGGTAAAACGCGGTTATAAGGTAAATCGGACCTGGGGCGAGCCGGCTAACCAGTTGCCGGAACGTCACGATGCCAGCGATTTCGAACTGCGTACTCAGGACAAGCTGGATGCCGCCGAGAAAAGCTGAGGCTGGCAGAACAGGCGGTTCTGATCAGGCCTCCCGGAAGGTTGTCGGATCCAGCCGGTAAAAGCCGGACAGCGCTTTGTACACTTTCGGTTGGACCTGTCGCAGATGTTCGGGCTGCTGGAAAAAGGCTTCGGTCAGCACCGCAAAGAATTCCGCGGGTTCAGTGGCGCCATAGGGATCCAGCCACGGTTTCGCGGCTTTGGATCCTGCGTGGAAGTTGGCGGTCATCCCCAGCGAAGCCTGCAACTGGGCATAGGCCTCGCTCATGGTGTGTTGCCATTGGCGGGCCTCCTCTCCGGATAGGGGCGGTGCGCCGTCTGCACTGCCGTCCAGGAAATCCAGCTGGTGGGCGAACTCGTGGAGTATCACGTTAAAGTCCTGTTCCGGGTGGGCCAGACTTTTCTCACAATCCGTCCAGGAAAGCACCACGCGGCCAAAATCCGATGCTTCCCCGGCGCGGATCTCATGTTGCACACTCACCACCGGACCGTCGTTGTACTCTTCCCGCACATGAAAAGCGCTGGGATACACCAGAACGCTGGTTACGTGGTCAAAATCGCTGAAATTTCTCGCAACCACCAGCAGGCAGGCATGGCCCGCAATGGTCACGCGAACCCGGTCGTCCACCTCGAAACCATCACAGCCGTAGAAGTCCTTCTCGGCGAGAAACAGGCGCACATGGTTTTCCAGCTGTTGTTGCAGTGCCGAGGGCAATCGCCGGTACAAGGGTATCTGAGTTTTCATCAGCTCCCGCCAGGTGTCCGGGAGCGGCCGGGCAAGTACGCGCCGACGCTTCCAGGTTCGGTAGAAGAACAGCCGGAACACGGTCAGCGACAGCACAAGTACCGCAAATACGGCGAAAACCAGAACCGGGGACATTGTTAATAGCCTGCGGAAGGTGGGGTGTCCGTTTATAGTACCCGATACTTCTGCCAGATTGGCCGCTTACGGTTACGCACCATCCTGTCCGTGAAAAGACGCTGGCTACTAATGGTTGGCAAGAATGAGCGGAATCCTGGGCCATGTCAGTGGGCCAGTTCAGGATTGCTCCCGCAGAACAGAGAAGGTGCCTTTGAGCGCCGCCTCCGGATTGGTTGCTGTGCTAAGCTCATGGCCTGGTTCAATCAACAACCGGAAACCCCATGCTCGAGCTGCGACCCAACTGCGAATGTTGCGATATCGACCTGCCACCAGGCTCTGCAGACGCCCTGATCTGTACTTTCGAATGCACCTTCTGTGCTGACTGTACGGAGCAGGTGCACCACGGCGTTTGTCCCAACTGTGGCGGCAATCTGGAGCGCCGGCCGCTCAGGCCTGAGCGGCACCTGGAACGGCATCCACCTTCTGGCAAGCGGGTGTTGGCCGGGACCGCGATTTCCCGGGATCTGCCGTTGCCTGAGGGCATCCGCTCGCGGCGGATTCGTAACGGCAACGGGTTGTGCATGCATGTGCTGGAAGCCGGTTTTGAGTCATCAGGCCGTCCCTGTATCGTGCTGCTGCACGGCTTCCCGGAGCTGGCCTACAGCTGGCGGGAACTGATGTTGCCGCTGGCCCGGGCCGGGTATCATGTGGTGGCACCGGATCAGCGGGGTTACGGCGCTACTCAGGGCTGGGATGCCCGGTTTGAGGGTGACCTGGCCTCCTATCGCATGCTGAATCTGGTGCAGGATGTGGTGGGTCTGGTCTTCGCTCTGGGGTATGAGTCAGTGGCAGCGGTGGTGGGCCATGATTTTGGCTCCCCGGTGGCGGCCTGGTGTGGGCTGACCCGCCCGGATCTGTTTCACTCGGTGGTGCTGATGAGCGCGCCCTTTGCCGGGCCGCCCCCGGCGCCGTCGAACCCGGATGCGGATCCTGCCGAGATTCTGGATCAGGCGCTGGCCGCTCTGAATCCACCCCGAAAGTATTACCACCGCTATTTCAGTACCCCGGATGCCAATGCCAACATGCTGGACGCGCCCCAGGGGCTGTCTGCCTTCCTGCGAGCCTATTTTCACTTCAAGAGCGGTGATTGTGACCACAATCAGCCCCACCCGCTGGCGGCTCGCAAGGCCGAAGAGTTTGCGAAAATGCCTACCTACTACGTGATGGACCGTTCTCAGGGAATGGCGGAGACGGTGGCCCCCTTCATGCCAGATGCAGATCAGATCCGCCGCTGTCACTGGTTGCCGGATCAGGACCTTGAGGTGTATGTGCAGAGTTATGGCCAGACGGGCTTTCAGGGCGGGCTGAACTGGTACCGGGCGGCCAGTGATCTGAAGTTCCAGAAAGAGCTGCAGGCCTTTGCCGGTAAAACCCTGGATGTGCCCACCTGTTTTATTGCCGGGGACCGGGACTGGGGCGTGCATCAGGCACCGGGTAATTTCCAGCGTATGCAGAACAAGGCCTGTACCCGGCTGCTGGGCTGTCACCTGGTGGAAGGTGCCGGCCATTGGGTGCAGCAGGAGGCTGTGGCGGAAGTAACGGCTCACCTGCTGGCGTTTCTGAAGACCGCTGCAATGCAGCCGTCTGCATAAAAAAGGCTCTTGCTGACAACGCCAGCAAGAGCCTGCTCATCAACAGTCAGGGCGACTTCAGGAACCGCAGCCTTCGGTGTTCACAAACATCAAAGGCAGGGTCTGGTGCAGGTGACGACGGAAGCTGTCCATGTCATGGCCGCCTTCGTGCTCCTGGGTCAGGGTGCGGACGCCGTTGCGATTCAGAATGTCCAGCGTTGCCCTGGTATTGCTGTAAGCGATGTCATCGAAACCTGCTGCCATATAAATGGGCGTATTCAGCTTGCTGTTGGTTTCGGGGTCTTGCAGCACACTGCGGAAGTTCCGCTCGAACTGACTCTGGGCCGAGGCAAACCAGCCAGAGCCATAGCTGAACATGTGACTGAAGAGGTCCAGATTGGCGAAGCCGGTGTTGAACACCACGAAGCCACCCTGGGACAGGCCGGCAATGGCCCGGTGGTCACGGTCTGCGACCACGTTATAGTTCGACTCGACGTGGGGCATGATGGTGTTCTTGAACAGATCGGTGCAGGCATCGCTGCCGCCGGGCGTGGTGGGGGTCATGGAGGCACAGCGACTGGTGTTGGGCATGACCACGACCATCGGCTTGATGCGTTCTTCAGCGATCAGGTTGTCCAGAATGACGTCGGCACTGCCGCCCCAGCTGTTGTCCCGACTGGTCCAGTTGGAGTCATCCTGACCGGCACCGTGGGCCAGATACAGCACGGGATAGCCTTCAGCCAGGTTTTCGTCATAGCCAGGGGGCGTGTAGATGTGAAAGCGGGTGTTGGAACGGCCG